>NZ_BCVG01000062.1 GCF_001591625.1 Metabacillus fastidiosus NBRC 101226 | reverse complement strand
GTGTTCTATTTTTCGGACCTTTATGGGCAGTTGATCTCCCACCTATCTTCCTCGTTTAGCTACAATCTTGAGGGGGGAGTCCTACTGCCCGTTAAGGCTGGGATAAAATCTAAAAAAGTAGCCCTGAAAAGATACAGAGCTACTTTTTCTTGTCATCAATATTTTCAGGAATGGGATCAATTTTGTGTGAATCTTTCGAATTTAATACACTTTTTAATCCATAATAGATGAAGATGATTGTTATTAAAAGGAAACCGAATATAACCATCGTTGCTAACCATAGACTAATCATAAAAAACTCCCCCTTTGCGACATGTATATGCTCATAAAGGGAGAGAAAGAAGATTATAAATTATTTTTCTTTGCGAAGATTACCGAGCTCTTCAACAATTGCCTGCATTTCATTAGGACTGAATGTAGTTCTTTTCATGACATGGTCATAAATATCTTTAAGCTCTTCATACATTTCTTCATCAAAATGGGATGGTTTAATTGCATCGAAATTGATGACATTTAATCTCTCTTTAATTTGTTCAATCATATATTCAGCATTTTCAGCTGATTTCTCTGCTAAGTTCATTTTATATCTTCCTTTCCGAATAGCCTTTCATTTTCACTCTAATATCTATATTGTACCATTATTTTTTTAACACTATTAAATTAATCAAAAAATATTAAATTTCTTGTTAATAATTATAGATTTGGGGAATTAAACTAAGTAAGTAAATGAAATGGAGAGGAGTAAGCTTTGTGTCAAATAATAAAACATGGACATTATTAATGGATTTATATAACCGTTTTAAAGAGGATGAGCTTTCCAGATTGTCAGCTGAGCTAGCTTATTACTTTCTATTATCATTGTTTCCCTTTCTTATTTTTTTAATTACATTATTAGCCTATTTGCCGCTTTCTGAGGCTGATGTTTTAGCAACGATTACACAGTATGCGCCTAAAGAATCGATGGTTTTAATTGAAACGACATTAAACCAGATTTTATCGAAGCAAAATGGTGGTCTCTTATCGTTTGGTATTATAGCGACGCTCTGGTCTGCTTCCAATGGGATAAACGCAATCGTTCGTGCTTTGAACCGTGCGTATGATGTGGAGGAAAACAGGTCATTTTTAGTTGCTCGCGGTATGGCAGTTGTATTAACGATCGCCATGGTCTTTGTTATCTTAGTTGCTTTGCTTCTTCCTGTATTCGGGAAACAAATAGGTTTATTTATCTCAGCGACTTATGGATTATCAGATGAATTTTTATCTATTTGGAATGCGATCAGATGGCTGCTGAGCGGACTGATTTTATTCATCGTATTTTCTGCTTTATACTTTATTGCACCAAATAAGAGGCTGCAAATAAAGTATGTGCTGCCAGGCTCTTTATTTGCGACTGTAGGCTGGATTATCGTATCTCTTGCGTTCTCTTTTTATGTGAGTAATTTTTCTAATTACAGCGGTACATATGGGAGCCTAGGAGGAATTATTATCCTTATGATCTGGTTTTATATTTCAGGAATGATCATCGTTCTTGGTGGAGAAATAAATGGATTATTGCATAAGAGAAAAGAGAATTCCATTTATTAATTATGATGAAAATGAAAGAAACGGTACACACTAATAAGGATAGGAGGGATAGTTATGACGAATAAAGGTGGAAATAAAAACAAGCAAAACTCAAAAAGTAAACCAAAAAATAAAACAAGCGGCAGCCAAAACGGACAAAACGGCTATCACTAAAACATTTTAAAAAGGCTGAAAGATGATTCAGCCTTTTCCTGTTCTTTTTAAAGGCTACATATTATTTAGATTGAAAAAAATAAAATATTTTTTATTGAAATATATTTTCTACGGGTAGTAAAAAATATGGTGCAGTAATATTTATTTAATAGGCAGGTGTTATTTACGATGTTTAATAAATTATTTTTTATTGTTGTTGCTTTAGGATTGCCGCTTTCTATTATTGGAAGTTTCATGCATTGGCCGTCTGCTATTATGTTTGGTGTTTATTGTATAACGATTATTGGATTAGCAGCATACATGGGACGGGCAACGGAAAGTCTCGCTATTGTCGCAGGGCCAAGGATAGGCGGACTGCTTAATGCCACTTTCGGTAATGCTGTTGAATTAATCATTTCTATTTTTGCATTGAAAGAAGGTCTTATAGGTGTTGTTCTGGCTTCTTTAACTGGTTCTGTACTTGGGAACTTACTATTAGTTGCCGGTCTAAGCTTTTTTGTGGGGGGACTAAAGTATAAGCGTCAGGAATTTAATGTGTATGATGCAAGACATAATTCCGGTTTATTAATGTTTGCTGTTATCGTTGCATTTGTTATCCCAGAAGTATTTGCTATAACGATGGATGAACAGAAAACACTTTCGTTAAGTATTGGGATTTCAATTATTTTAATTGTTCTTTATTTAGCAACTCTTCTCTTTAAATTAATAACACACCGCGGTGTATACAAGCATAATACCGATGAGGTAGAAGATCATGAAACACCGGAATGGTCAGCGAAAGTTGCTATTATTGTTCTTTTGCTCGCAACGGTGGCAGTTGCATATGTATCGGAAAATTTAGTTCACACATTTGAGACAGTGGCACATCAATTCGGCTGGAGTGAACTATTTATCGGGGTTATTATCGTTGCAATTGTCGGAAATGCTGCTGAACATGCTTCAGCAATCATTATGGCTTATAAAAATAAAATGAATATTGCAGTAGAGATAGCCGTTGGGTCGACATTACAAATTGCGATGTTTGTTGCTCCTTTACTTGTTCTTATTTCCCTTACGTTTCCGACACAAATGCCGCTTGTTTTCACATTGCCGGAACTAGTTTCCATGGTAACAGCTGTCTTATTAACGATATCTATTACAAATGACGGGGATACGAACTGGTTTGAAGGAGCCACATTATTAGCTGCTTACATTATTATGGGTATCGGTTTCTACCTATTGTAAATGTTAGAAAGGAATAGTGTATGAAGCAGAGACTGTTTTTCTACTTAGTTGGCATCTTTATTATGGGGTTAGGTGTTGCATTAACGATTAAGGCAGATCTCGGGGTTGGCGCTTGGGATGCTTTAAATGTCGGTTTAGAGAATACTTTCGGATTAACGATCGGAAAATGGGTCATCATTGTTGGAGTTGTGCTGTTATTTGTCAATGCCATCATCGTTAAAGGAAGACCGAAATTTCTCGCTGCTATTACATTTGTTCTTATCGGTTTTTCGATTGATTTTTGGATGCTTCAAGTATTTGATGAACTAATCCCGGACTCACTGGCAACTAAATTTGTTATATTATCTTTTGGAATATTTATGCTTGCTATGGGTGTAGCTATGTATTTGCAGGCTGAATTTCCCGTTAATCCAATCGATAACTTAATGCTGTCACTGCACGAAAGATTTCATTTCAGCTTGATGAAGAGCAGGCTGATTGGAGAATTAAGTGCTTTATTAATAGCATTTCTCTTACATGGACCGATTGGTATCGGCACTATTATAATCGCTCTTACAGTCGGCCCGCTTATTCAGTTATGCAACGCTTCCTTTGAAACTTTATTCACTAAGAAAAACTTTGGATAAATGTATTCAGGTAAGAAAATAATAATAGTAAAGCGTTTGAAAGGAGTATAGAGAATGAAAAAAGTACTCATTTCTCTTGTTTTACTATTATTAGTCGGCTATTCCAGTGCTGTTTCTGTTGAGGCAAAAATACCTAGTGGTGTAAAGGATATTTCAAAAGAAAATACATATCCGAATCCTACTCAGGATCTGCCTTATTTACAGCCAAGTGAACTGGCACAACAGCTTGTAGAAAGTGCTAATGTTCCAATTGAAAATCCTGATTTAATCAGGCTTTTAAATGAATCATCCGTATCAGGTTCACCCGTTGCTGTCGGTTACCGGGCAACTGTTTTTTTAGGGCATTGGGCTTTAAATTACGAATCGGGTAGAACAGCTGCGAATTGGGAATATGAAAAAATTAATACGAATGTAACAGATAATCGTGGTGGAGAAAGGCAGATTCAAAATTTCTACCGGCAGGAAGCGCAAAAAAGAGTTACAGGCGGGCTTACCGCAAAAATTCCGGAAGCAGAACATGTGAAGAAGATGATGCTTCTAAAAGCGATGAAAAAGACAAATCTCCCGTTATCTTTTGATACGATTGTCGGTGCAGGAACGAAACAGGATCATGTATATAATATCCCACCGAAAAAGATGGGATACCTATATGCATACGCACCTGCTATAAATGAAAAAGGGAAGGTAACATATGGAGAAGTGTATCTTGTTTTAAGAGGGAATAAGCAGAAAATTATCGTTAAAAATGTAACATCCCAAGGAATCGGAGCATGGATTCCAATTCAGGATCATGTCTCATTTCGCTTTAGTATATCAGATCGTCCACGTTAAAATCGGGCCAATGGCTCGATTTTTTAATTTAAAAGCTGAAAGGCCCTGTCGCCAAATCCTTGATTTTACTGGATTTTCATAACAGGGCCTTTCAGCAAAAATGTCCCAAAAGGGTTGCTCTTTACCCTTTTGGGACATTTTCTATTTCGACTCACGAGTTGTAAAGTCTACATTCGGATAATAACTATTCTTGACAAGAATATTCGGTCCTAAACATTTTACAGCTGGACAATGACAATTAATTTGTTTTGCAAGCGTAGAATTATTCCATTTCTCAAAAGCCGAATGTAAAGTATCTGTTTTTATATTTCCTAAGCTAGGTGCATCACCGAAATCTGTGACGATAATTTCACCGTCAAAAATGTTAACGTTCAATCTTGATCTTCCGTCAGGATCATTACGGACTGTGACATTTTTACTTTCTCTAAGCCGTTCAATTAACTTCTGGTCTTCTTCTAAATCACTACATGCATAAAAAGGCAGTGTCCCAAAAAGCATCCATACATTTTCATCACGAATATCTAAAAGATGATGAATAGCATCACGGATTTCTTTCAGTGAAAGTGTCTCAAGAGCACTCGCAAAATCACTAGGATACATCGGATGGACTTCATGACGCTGGCATTTCATTTCATGAATAATTTGCTTGTGGATATGTTCCATATAAGGAAGAGTTTTCTTATTCAACATCGTCTCAGCGGCAACAATTATTCCTGAATCAGCTAAAATACGGCTGTTTTCAATCATCCGTTCAAATAATTTAGCACGCTGTTCATATGTCGGCTTACGATCCATCATCGCAAACCCTGTTTCAACGAACTCATCTATCGTACCCCAGTTATGGGAAATGTGTAACACATCGAGATAAGGGATGATTTTTTCATAACGTGTTATATCTAATGTTAAATTCGAATTTATCTGTGTCCGAATGCCGCGTTCATGGGCATACTTTAAAAGAGGAACAACATAGTTTTCAACAGATTTTAATGATAGCATCGGCTCTCCGCCAGTGATGCTTAAAGAGCGCAATGTCGGCACTTCATCAAGCCGTTTTAATAACAAGTCAAGTGGAAGTGCATTCGGGTCTTTTGGCTGTAATGTATAGCCTACCGCACAATGGGCACAGCGCATATTACAAAGTGTTGTTGTCGTAAACTCAACATTTGTTAAAGTCATTTTCCCGTACTGTTCCATATCTAAATATGCTTCCCAAGGATCAAAGGACGGGGTAATCGGTTTTTTTACAGCAATCATTTTCCAGGCTCCTTTTCTAATAAGAAGAAACTATATCGTAATTATAAGTCGCTTTTTCTTCATAAAGACCATTTTAACATGAACGATCATGTTGTCATACTAAAGAAAGCTCATGTAAAATAATGCATATGAAAGGAATGAGTAAATAATATGGGAAAAGCAACAAATGATAAAGATTCACAAATAACGTATTTAAAAACGCGTTTAAACATGTTTTTGGAAGTAATTGATTCAATGGACCCTGAATCAACAGAACTGGAAGATATCGACCGTTTAATAGGAATGCTTGATGATTTGGAAGGAAAATATGAGAGATTTAAAAAAGATTGGGACGAATGAGCAGTGAGGATTTCACTGCTTTTTTTCTTTGCATATCGGATTGACAATTGAAACATCGAAACAGGCTAGTATAATGAATATAAAGAGAAAGAGCTCAATCTAAAGGGGAGTGCGAGATGAATAATTTTTTTGAAAGTATGTATGAGTTAATCGTGGAAACTTCAACAAACTTGCCAAAGGATGTACGGAGAGCCATTGCAGAGGCAAAGCTGAAAGAAAGTGCTGGTACAAGATCGGCAATGTCACTCGCAACCATTACAAATAATATTAAGATGGCGGATGAGCATGTATCACCGATCTGCCAAGATACAGGCCTTCCGACATTTAAATTAAAAGTTCCCGTCGGAGCGAATCAGATCGAAATGAAGAAAGACATTCAAAAAGCGATTGCAAAGGCAACGAAAGACGGGAAGCTTCGACCAAACTCTGTTGATTCCTTAACAGGAGATAACAGCGGCGATAACTTAGGGGAAGGGACACCGGTTATTAAATTTGAACAATGGGAAAAGGACTATATAGATGTAAGACTTATTTTAAAAGGCGGTGGCTGTGAAAATAAAAACATTCAATACAGCCTGCCATGTGAACTGGAAGGATTAGGACGTGCAGGTCGTGATTTAGACGGTGTTCGTAAATGTATCCTGCATTCAGTTTACCAAGCACAAGGGCAGGGCTGCAGTGCTGGATTTATCGGTGTTGGCATTGGCGGGGACAGAACGTCCGGCTATGAGCTTGCAAAAGAGCAATTGTTCCGACATGTAGATGATATAAATGAAAATGAAGATCTTCGCCAGCTTGAAGATTATATTGTAGAAAAAGCAAATGAACTTGGAATAGGCACGATGGGGTTTGGTGGTGAAACAACATTGCTTGGCTGTAAAATCGGTGTTATTAATCGTATCCCTGCGAGCTTCTTCGTTTCTGTTGCTTATAATTGCTGGGCATACCGCCGCCTCGGTGTGAAAATAAATGCTGAAAACGGAGCGATTACAGACTGGTTTTATCAGGACGGCGAGAAAATCGAGTTCACTGCTGAAGAACAAACGGCAGCTTCTCATGAAGAGGAGACTTCAACGAGAGAAGTTGTTTTAGAAGCACCGATCACAGAGGAAAAAATCCGTGATTTAAAAGTTGGAGATGTTGTAAAGATTAATGGAATGATGTATACAGGTCGTGACGCTATTCATAAATATTTATCTGATAATGATACTCCAATTGATTTAAATGGACAGATTATTTATCACTGCGGCCCTGTTATGCTGAAAGATGAGGACGGAAAATGGCATGTAAAAGCAGCGGGACCGACGACAAGTATTCGTGAGGAGCCGTATCAAGGAGATATTATGAAAAGATTCGGCATCCGTGCTGTTATCGGTAAAGGCGGAATGGGACCGAAAACATTGCAGGCATTAAAAGAACATGGCGGAGTGTACTTAAATGCAATCGGAGGTGCAGCCCAGTACTATGCGGACTGTATTAAATCGGTCGAAGGTGTCGATCTCATGCAATTCGGAATTCCTGAAGCAATGTGGCATTTAAAAGTAGAAGGATTCACAGCTGTTGTAACAATGGATTCACACGGAAACAGCCTACACGCCGATGTTGATAAATCATCATTAGAAAAGCTCGCACAATTCAAAGATCCGGTATTTAAGTAAGAAGAATTAACTTAAGCCAATACAAATAAAGGAACTGTCCGATAAGTCCTTAATGTTCTATATAAATTGATTTTAGCTGAAAGGCCCCATCATCAAATTCTCAAATTTACTGGATTTCCATAAAGGGGCCTTTACTATTTTTTCCTCGTATCGAAAAGCTCTCTGAAAGGAAACTAATGAGTAGATACTATATAAAGGAGAGAAATTTCGTGAGGAAAATTTCAGCTTTTATCGTTGCGCTTTTTTTATTTACATGTTTAGCACCAACCGCACATGCTTATGGGTCAAATAAGCCGATTCATTGGGGATTTAAAAAAAGTACGAATCATGAACCGGCAGATGCAGGAAAAGAACTGAATGAATTATTGTCAAAATATAATTCCTTTTATATCGGGAACACAGAGAAAAAAGATATTTATTTAACATTTGATAATGGTTATGAAAATGGATATACCGCAAAAGTACTTGATGTATTAAAGAAAAGAAAAGTCCCTGCAACATTTTTTGTGACGGGACATTATTTAAAAACGGATGCTGATTTAGTAAAAAGGATGGTAAAGGAAGGACATATTGTCGGCAACCATTCATGGCATCATCCAGATTTAACACAAGTAAGTGATGAAAGATTAAAGGAAGAACTGGAATCTGTTCGTCTGAAAGTAGAAGAATTGACTGGACAAAAAGGGATGCAATATTTACGGCCGCCTCGCGGAATTTTTAGTGAGCGGGTACTGAACCTTTCAGATAAATTAGGATATCAAAATGTATTCTGGTCACTCGCTTTTATTGACTGGAAAACAGATGCACAAAGAGGATGGAAATATTCATATGATAATATTATGAGACAAATCCATCCTGGCTCTATCTTACTGCTTCATACCGTTTCAAGAGATAATGCAGAAGCACTTGATAAAGCAATTACCGATTTACAGAAGCAGGGTTATGTTTTTAAAAGTCTTGATGATTTAATGATGGAGAGAATGTTTGATCACCCTTATCTTTACTCCCTTTGATTTCAAAGGGTTTTTTTAATCGTGTTATAATAGAGAAAAGGGGTGCATTGAGCGAATGTGGATGCGAAAAATAGAAGTAGAGACACCCTATAATTTTGACCGTGTTCTTGAAAGAATGTCACTTGATCCTTTGAATGTTGTTGATTTATACAATCGTGAAGTGAAAGTTCCACTATATGATGAAAGTAAACAGCCATTTGTTGTGGAAGTGAAAGCAATTGGGCGACAGTTTATGATAACCGGAGAAGATGAGAACCAAAAGTATACTGCTTTAAGCGAAGTGAGCAGAATTTTCGGTTGGAATGTTCCATTATCCGTTATACATAACCATTTTGAGCGGACGAATTTAGCGAAATTATTTGAAGAACATGAAGGAACACCATTAGTTTTAGACTTTCATGTGTATAATTGTTTAATGAAATGCTTTATCCACCAGCAGCTGAATATTAAATTTGCCTATGTACTGACGGAGAGATTTGTAAGAACATTTGGATTTGAGATAGATGGAGTTCCATTCTATCCGTCAGCTGACACAGTCGCTAAGCTGGAATATGAACAATTAACCGAACTGCAATTCAGCAGGAGAAAAGCGGAATATATTATTGATACAGCAAGGAAAATTGCTGAAAATGAGATAAACTTAGAACAATTAGAAACAATGACAAATGAAGAAGTGTTGGAAAACTTAATAAAAGTGCGTGGAATAGGTGCTTGGACAGTACAAAATGTATTATTGTTCGGACTCGGCCGTCCAAATCTTTTTCCAACATCAGATATAGGGTTACAAAATGCAATGAAACGATTTTTTAAATTAGAAAATAAGCCGGCAAAAGAGGAAATGGATGCACTTAGTGAAAAATGGTCACCATATTTAAGCTATGCATCATTATACTTATGGCGGAGCATTGAGTAGAATGGAGCGTTAAACATGGAACAGAAAAAGAAAACGCAAACGAGCGGAGTAAAGCTGACAGAAGGACAAACATTTCCGCTGACGATAAAACGTCTCGGTATTAATGGTGAAGGTGTCGGCTATTTCAAAAAGCAGGTGGTTTTTGTAAAAGGTGCACTGCCTGGTGAAGAAGTGGTCGTCGAGGCAACAAAGGTTGAGCCGAGATTTTCAGAAGGGAAAATAAAGAAAATCCGCAAGCAATCTCCATTTAGAGTAAAAGCACCTTGCCCGATTTATGAACAATGCGGGGGCTGCCAATTACAGCATTTAGCATACGAACAGCAATTAAAGGAAAAGCGTGACATTGTCATTCAGTCATTGGAGCGCCATACGAAATTCAATATTAATAAGCTTGACATAAGAGAAACGATCGGTATGGAAGACCCGTGGAATTACCGGAATAAAAGTCAGTTCCAGGTCGGACTGCAAAATAGCAAAATAATCGCAGGGCTTTACGGATTAAACTCTCACAGACTTATCCCGATCGAAAACTGTATGGTTCAGCATCCGGCAACGAATAAAGTGACAGAAGAAGTGAAGAAGATTCTTCAAAAATTTAATATATCTGTCTATGATGAAAGAAAAAGAAAAGGAATTGTAAGAACGATTGTTACCCGTGTCGGCTTTGAGTCTGGTGAAGTGCAAGTCGTCCTTATTACAGCACGAAAAGAAATTCCGAATAAAGACTTGGTTATCGAGGAAATTAAAAAGCGTCTCCCAGAAGTGAAGTCGATCGTTCAAAATGTAAACGGCAATAAAACATCACTTATCTTTGGTGAAGAAACAATCCATCTTGAGGGAGAAGAAGTCATCCAGGAAACTTTAGGAGATGTCAGCTTTGAGCTTTCAGCGAGAGCGTTCTTCCAGCTAAACCCGCTGCAAACAGTAAAACTGTATGATGAAGTAAAAAAAGCAGCCGGGCTGACAGGAAAAGAAAAAGTAGTCGATGCTTACTGTGGAGTCGGCACAATCGGACTATGGCTTGCAAAAGGCGCAAGCGAATTAAGAGGAATGGACACGATCAAAGAAGCAATCGAAGACGCAAACAAAAACGCCCAAAAACACGGTCTGAAAAATGCAAAATACGTCACAGGAACAGCTGAACACTGGCTCCCGAAATGGATTAAAGAAGGCTGGCGACCAGACGTCATCGTTGTCGACCCGCCAAGAACAGGCTGTGACCGTAATTTATTAGATGCAGTAAGAAAAGCAAAGCCGAAGAAGTTTGTATATGTTTCATGTAATCCATCTACGCTTGCGAAAGATTTAGAGTATTTATCGAAGGAATTTAAGGTGGAGTATGTGCAGCCAGTTGATATGTTTCCACATACTGCGCACGTCGAGGCTATAGCGTTGCTACAAAGACAATAAGGCTGAAAATCCTTAATTTTAAGCACTTTTACAAGCATGTAGTGTTTGTATCAAAAGGTGATAAAATTAGAAATAAGGAGTTAAGGAACCACCTCAATGTTTCAGTATTTATCGACCTAGAGTGTGGGAACACAACAGAATAATGAGGTTTGAAAAGGTGCTATTCAAAATAGTGCCTTTTTTAATTTTTAGACGTTCACGAAAATAAGCGTCTATTTTTCATTCACATTGCAATTTAGTTCTGTAGTATTGTCATTTATAAATAGTTATTCGAAACTTTTTCAAAAAATCATTTGACTTTCCCCCTTACTAAAGGGTTTATACTTTGATCAAATAAACAAAATGGAGGATTTAAGATGTTTAAAATAGGTGATTTTTCTATGTTAAGTAAAGTTCCCGTAAAAACGTTACGATATTATGACCAAATTGAGCTATTAAAGCCCCGGAAAACGGATCGAGATACAGGGTATCGATATTATTCAGCAGAGCAACTTCTTGAAGTAAATCGAATCTTTTTATACAAAGAATTAGGTTTTACCTTAAAACAAATAGCTCAGCTCCTTCATGAAGAAATTTCTTTAGACCAGATTCAGGGTATGTTTAAGTTGAAAGAGAGCGAAATTCAACAGTTGCTGGAGAAAGAACAAGAAAAATTAGTCCGTATTAAAGAACGTATGCAGTTAATCGGACGGGAAGGGAGTGCTGAAAGGGAGCAGGAGGTTATTATAAAAACAGTTGAAAGTGAGCGACTCATTTCTTTTCATTCTTACGGATCAGTAGAAGAGATTCCCTTTCTCTTTCAGACACTTAATCATTTGTTAGAAAAATATAATCGAGAATTGATAACTGAACCTCAAACTGTGCTATGGAGGGAATCAGCTGAAAAAGAAAGTGATTTTGAATTTGAAGTGGGGTATTCTGTCAAAGGTGAAATTGCATCTCTTCCAAAGGAGTTATATATACGTTCTTTACCAGCTGAAACAACGATGGCTACGCTACTATTTCGTTCAAAATCAACTTTTGCACAAACTGCTTGTATTGATTTGGCGACATGGATAGAAAAAAATGGATATCGAGTGAAAGAAGATCAACCGGGTAGAGAAATTTATTTACCATTGTCTGAAAATCAAGAAGATAGATTAATTGAAATTCAAATCCCGATTGAACTATGAAGTGAAATTTCCAATGAATTTGTGGTTCATTTCACAAATTCTAAATCGGATAAACTGCATTTAATTTTTGGATGAGAGTTTTACTGCTCGTTTATTTTGATAAAAACATCATTTGTTGTACGAAGGAGAAATGTTTCGATGAAAAATAAAACAGTCATCTATTTGCTTGCCCTAGCAGCCTTTTTAATAGGAACGATTGAATATATCATCACAGGTATCATTCAAATGGTAGCAACTGACTTAAGCGTATCTACATCTGTTGCTGGGTTATTGGTCACTTCATTCGCACTTTCAGCGGCTATTGGTGCACCTATTGTCATTGCCCTCACCATTAATTTTGACCGCAAAAAATTATTGTTATCGATGCTTATCATTTTCATTTTGAGTAATTTTATCACTTTTTTTAGTCATTCTTTTGAAATGGTTCTTTTCACACGAATTTTGCAAGGATTAAGTGGTGGGATTGCTATTGTCGTAGCAATGGCTGTTGCTACTCGCCTTGTTGAGAATGAAAAAAGAGGAAGTGCTATTGGGATCATTTTAATGGGTTTAAGTAGCTCCTTAGTTTTTGGAGTACCACTTGGCACATTTCTCAGTGAGATCATGGGATGGAAGGCATTATTCGTATTAATTGGTTTGATAACAATTATTCCACTCCTCGTTGTTTATAGAAGTGTTCCTACTATTAAGGAACAAGAACCAGTTACGATTGGTATGCAATTATCCATATTAAAAGATAAAAGAATTGTGTTCGCAGTTGCAGTGACGTTATTTTATGTAGGTAGCTATTCCACATTATTCACCTATTTAACACCATTCTTACAAGCTTCAGCAAATCTCACAATTGCAGAAATTAGTGGTATTTTATTACTTGCGGGAATCTGTAGCTTCATCGGCTCTAGCATTGGAGGGATAGCTGCGGATAAAAAAGGTCCAAAGTTTACGATTTTTACTGGATTAATATTACAAATACTCATGTTGATTTTACTAGCAATAATCGGAGGAAATCTAGTTGGCATTATTGCCGTTATCATGATTTGGATGATAGCTACGTGGAGTACTTCTCCAGCCCAGCAACTATATTTAGTTACGTTGGTACCAAAATCTCCTGATATCGCCTTAAGTGTGAACACTTCATTTATTCAATTTGGATTCGCCCTAGGTTCGGGATTAGGAGGTCTTGTGATAAGTGGCACATCTGTATTGAATCTTAGTTGGGTCAGTGCCGGCACTGTTGTTCTCGCTTTACTAATGACCTTAATGTTAGTTGCTTTTGAACAAATCTCTAGTAGTAAGACATTGATGGGAAAATGTTAGAAACTATCGTCTATTTCAACTATCTTTTGACCACATATGTGGAAGTCGTGACGAATTTGGAACTGAAAATGTCTAACTAAAAGTCCGATCCTGATCTCGTAAAAATACTTTTTTAATTTCGGGGTCTTTTCCCTGTTAACCCCTTGTCAATTCAGTGTTCTTCCAATTTTCTTTTCGGTTTTTTTATCAAAACTTTATTTTAACTCGAATAGTGGAATGCTAGTTGATAGGGTGGATTTTAACACCAGATATTTTGGTTGTACAGAGATTATGAAGTTAAAATAGACATTTCCGATGCAAACCTTGATTTCATGAAGATAAACATTTTTGCAGTTTGATAAAAAGTGCTTAAGCATGGTATAAGTATAAAAGAAGCAGGGACATTTTGCTTTTTAATTTTGGGATAAGGGTTTGGCTTGGCATCCCATAATGAGAGGATTTGAATTTGAACATGATAGATAATTTCTGGCGTGATTTACCACGACCTTTTTTTATACTGGCACCAATGGAAGATGTGACGGATGTTGTTTTTCGCCATGTAGTGAGTGAAGCAGGCAGACCTGATGTGTTTTTCACAGAGTTTACAAACTCGGATAGCTATTGTCATCCGGAGGGCATGAAAAGTGTGCGTGGCCGTTTGATTTTTACAGAAGATGAACAACCAATGGTGGCACATATTTGGGGGGATAATCCCGAATATTTCCGTCAAATGAGTATTGGCATGGCAGAGCTAGGATTTAAAGGCATCGATATTAATATGGGCTGCCCTGTACCGAATGTGGCATCGAGAGGGAAAGGTAGTGGCCTTATTCTGCGTCCGGACGTTGCGGCGGAACTTATTCAGGCAGCAAAAGCGGGAGGACTGCCTGTTAGTGTAAAAACACGACTTGGCTATAAGGATGTAAATGAGTGGGAGGAGTGGCTAACGCATATTTTAAAACAGGATATTGTGAACCTTTCTATTCATTTACGTACAAGAGAGGAAATGAGCAAAGTAGATGCGCATTGGGAGCTAATTCCGGAAATCAAAAAATTACGTGACCGTATCGCACCAAATACACTACTAACAATCAATGGAGACATTCCTGACCGTCAAACTGGACTGCAGCTTGCTGAACAATATGGTATTGATGGTGTTATGATCGGGCGAGGTATTTTTAAAAATCCTTTTGCGTTTGAAAAAGAGCCAAAAGAGCATAGCAGTAAAGAATACCTCGATCTTTTAAGACTTCAGCTTGATCTTCAAGATCAGTATGCGGAAGTACTGCCACGTTCAATCACAGCGCTTCATCGCTTTTTCAAAATTTATGTTAAAGGATTTCATGGAGCTAGTGAATTAAGAAATCAATTAATGAACACGAAATCAACAGATGAAGTGCGTGCATTACTTGATAACTTTGGAAAAGAATAATAGTGAGGTCAAGAAAAAAGGGAAGAACAATTTCCTAAGGGAATAATAGCCAGCATGTATTCTATTTAGCTCCCTAATGAATTTGGACACTACTCAGAGCAGTTATAAGTTAAAGATTTGTTCTATACAAATACATTTCCAGCATGATATAATAATTACAACTTTAAAGAAATGGAGGTTTTTCTTATTATGGCATCTATAAGACTTCGATTCCTAACTTTGAACCGTTAATTGAATACGTTCAAGGCTCTGCCTGTTGTGCAGAGTAAATGGGATTGGTCTGCCTATTTTTAAGGAAACCTTTATTTTACGTGTATATGTGCAAAAAAGGGGGGGGAAGGACGATTCGACCCTCTTTTTTGCTGTCTTTAAAAATAGATTTGAATTATATAGGAAGAGCACTTTTCTTATACCTTAAGCCTTCTCAGTGTTTTTGTTAGAGATTTTAAGTATTAGGACTATTATATGTGCTTATCTTCTTTTTCAAGGCGGGGCTTCTGATTGGTGAAATGAGGTTTTAATGAAGCTTTTTTTTCAGTTCCCTTCCAATATTTTCGTCCATTTACTTTAACACAGGCAGATCACCTGTGTTTTTTTACACATAAAAAAGAAATAAAAGTAAAGGATGTGTATGATTTGACACAAACAAAAGAACATATAATTAGGGACTGGAAAAAGAATATTGCTCTGTTTTTTGGAGGTCAGACAATATCACTCTTTGGATCATCTTTAGTTCAATATGCGATTATGTGGCATATTACACTAACAACAGAGTCAGGAATGATGATGACGCTGTATATTATTTGCGGTTTTATTCCAACTTTTATTTTGTCACCAGTTGCAGGGGTTTGGGCAGATCGCTATAATCGAAAAATACTGATTATTTTAGCAGACGGGCTCATCGCAGTTGCTACATTAATTCTTGCAATTCTCTTTTTAATGGGATTTGATGCGATTTGGCTGCTTTTTGTAATAGCGGCGGTTCGTGCCCTTGGAACAGGAATTCAAACGCCGGCTGTCGGTGCTATTTTACCCCAAATTGTTCCGAAGGATAAACTAACGAAGGTAAACGGAATAAATGGAAGTATTCAAGCTGTTATTATGTTCGTATCTCCAATGGTCAGTGCAGCTCTGTTAGCAATGGCTCCGCTTGAAACTATATTTTTTATTGACGTTATTACTGCAGCGATTGCAATTGTAACATTGCTTGCCTTTTTAAAAATCTCTGTACATGAGAAGGCAATGGAAAAACAAAAAACAAGTTATTTTAGTGACTTTAAACAAGGGTTAGAATATGTGAATAACCATGCCTTTTTGAAAAAATTCTTCCTGTTTTTTGCCTTTTTCTTTGTATTGATGGCTCCTGCAGCCTTTTTGACACCGTTGCAGGTTACGCGTAGCTTTGGTGATGAGATATGGAAACTAACTGCAATTGAAATTGCCTTCTCGATCGGTATGATGGCAGGTGGAGGAATTATCGCTTCCTGGGGAGGCTTTCAAAATAAAATTAAAACGTGTGCCTTTGCAAGTCTTATTATGGGGATTTGTACATTCGCACTTGGTATAGTTCCAGTTTTTTGGATTTACTTAGTTTTCATGGCTTTATTCGGAATAGCCATGCCGATTTTTAATACGCCAACTACAGTTTTATTGCAGGAAAAAGTAAAAGAAGAGTATTTAGGAAGGGTTTTTGGAGTAATGGGAATGATATCTACTTCCATGATGCCGATTGGAATGCTTATATTCGGTCCGATTGCAGATGTCATGGAAATTGAATGGTTGCTAGTAGGAACTGGAGTATTCATTATAATACTAACTATCTTCTTGAGCCGAAGCAAAGTACTAAATGAAGCGGGAAAACCTGTATTAAAAGAATTGTAGTTTAATGAAACGGGGGAGTTATCCATCGTCATATCTTATCCATTCCGGATAGGGATTGTTTGGGAATAACTGGAGAGTGAAGCGGGTTGGTAAAGATATCTGCATCTTTTATTAGTTTTTTTATCTAAGGATTTACATTAGTGGATTTACATTAGTGGATTTACGATGTAAAGTGAACAATTACTACATCTATCATTTTTTATCTGTTTTCAGTATTTCAGTCATGAAGAAGCTGCGGTGAAAGCAGTATTAGATTAATTAAATCACCGGTAGTTGTATTAGGGCAGAGGACAGGTACAAATTTTAAAATACAGGAGGTCTATTATGGATAATAACGATATATTAATTCGATTGAGATATGCAATGGAAATAAAGAATAAGGAAATGGCAGAAATATTTAAACTTGGCGGTGTAGATGTAACTGTGCCGGAAGTAATAAAGATTCTCACAAAATCGGATGAAGATGACATTGAAAATGAGGATCAAATAAAGTGTAATAACAGTATGTTGGACTCATTTTTAAATGGTTTTATTATTTATAAAAGAGGGAAACAAGAGCCAAAACCAGGCCAGCCTAATGTACAGGAAACGCCTGTAAATAAGGGTGCCAACGTTAACAATATTCTGTTAAAGAAAGTGAAAATAGCGTTAGCATTAACTGCTGAGGATATGCTGGATATATTCGAAGAAGCAGGAATTACGGTTACAAAAGGAGAGCTCGGTGCTTTATTGAGAAAAGAAGGGCATAAAAATTATAAAGAATGTGGAGATAAATATGCCAGGAATTTCTTAAAAGGGCTGGCTTTCAAATACAGAGGATGATACCTTAAAGAATTTTTCGGGTGATGACATGATACATACTTACTTAGGTGAGACAATACGTTTTGAGATCAAGTACAAAAATCGTACCTCTATAGGTATGACAATAGATAGTTATGGAAATATTGAAGTCCAGGCTCCGAAAAGGACATCTGATGAAAGAGTCGTTCAGGTAGTAGAGGAGAATTGGGGTATTATTCAGCAAAAACTAAAAGAAATGAATGATAGACTGCTTGGACCGCAGGAAAAGGCCTATGAGGACGGTGGAAGTTTTCTTTATTTAGGAAACAATTATCCTATCCAAATTTTTCAGGATATAAATATAGCGCAGGAGCATGCCCTGTTTAAAGATGAAAAGCTGCATATATATGTAAAACAGCCTGACCGTGAAAAAATAAAACAAGCTTTAAAACGATTTTATTATCAGCAGTGTAAGGCTTTGGTGGAGGATGGCATATCCTTTTACCAAAGTAATTTCAAAACAAAGCCACGTTCTATTCGTATATCAGACAGCAAAACGACATGGGGAACTTGTGATTCGAAAAAGCAGCTTACATTCAATTGGAGACTGGCGATGGCACCACGCGAGGTAATCGATTATGTAGTCGTTCACGAAATGTGCCATATGGTTCATATGAATCACGACCGATCCTTCTGGCGTCTTGTAGGGAAAATAATGCCTGACTATAAGGAAAAGGAAAACTGGCTGGCCTTATCAAGCTGGAAAATGACTGTATAGAAGATGTTATGAGGTATAAAATCTAAATAACTGCATTAGACACTTTATTAGGAACATGGGATGCTATTAAGGTGTCTAAAATATCACAAAGGCATGGACTTATTTAAAGAGTCCATGCCTTTTTTTAGAAATGTATTTTACAATTCTTCTATCGTTTAAATTATAAGAATAAGTTTTCTATTCATCTTTCATCTATTAGAAAGTATAATTTCTCTCATCTGATCTCCTTTAATATCCATTTTGTATAAGTGGTAAACAGGACGACCGTTTGCGAAATTTTCATCTAACATAAAGTAAATCGTTTCTCCGTCTGCACTTATGACAGGATCACCTGCATGTTCACCAAGATGGATAAGCTGTTTTTCCTCTTTTGAATCTAAATTATACTTGTATAATTCATATTTGAATGTGCCACCTTTTCAGAATTACCAATAGATTGAAAAACAATCTCATTTCCGAATGATGATTATCTTTATAATGGAAAATGAAATGTGAGCATATTAATAAAGAGAAAGAATGAAGAAGTTGAGTCAGTTAAGGAACGAATAATCTGTTAGATAATAATAAAGTTGTTTAATTTCTGTTCATTTAAATATGCTCGTGCTTAAAAATCAATAATAAAGTTGTTTAAATCTTATTCAGCTAAAGCACGCTATAGTTTAAGTGTGATTATTCAAAAATCTCCTAACTCAGATCGCTTCCTTACTTTGTGACATCATACTAATTGCATATTTAAGATTTTCTAAACATTCTAACCGAATTCTTTCATCACAAACAAAATCATATAAAATTTCTTTCTTTAGTTGTGAAGTAATGACATATAGAGAATCTTCACTTATTTTTTTTAATTGATTCTCATTCAGATAGTTGTAAATTTCTCTTTCAAAGTATTCAACGGTACCAAATAACACAGTCAATTAACATTCCACCCCTTTTTTATTTTTTTTCATTTACTCGATAGTTAGGCTTCGCCAAAACTATCTCAAAAAAAGCCCACCAAAAAGATTGGTGGACTTGTATGATAAAGGCTATTCTATCATAGGTAACAGTATCCAATCATTTGGTAACCCGACTATCATAGCTAATCACCTTAGACTCGTGGCTTTGCGTCCTTATCTTTCAATAAGTTTGCCTTTATCAAACTGATACTTTTATAATAAAACTTTAGTATGGTAATTTTCAATAAAATTCGTCATTTTCCAATACGTTTTAACAGAAATAGTAGTTTTTACTCATTAAAAGTATAAATAAAATGATACTAAAGTCCATTTGAAAAGTGATGTCTGAAAATTACCTTTAACCTAGCAATTAGAGACATACTGAATTGAATATTAACAAAAAAGATTATTGATAAAATTAAGGTAAGTTAAGAAACTTAAATGTAGCTTTGAAATAAAGTTTAATTGAAACAATGTTATTAATCTTGATAAACGAACAAAAGAAAAGAACATGTTTTGAAAAAAGATTAATCAAAACATGTTCTTTTTATGTTAAATTCATTGATTTTTTATAAAAAGCTTTGATCATTTTTTGTTCCTTCTTCAGCAAAAGCACCCGATAGTTTAAGAAGAAATCTTTAAAGTTGGAGGTCAAATCATTTAAAATCCCATTCAATATTTATCTGATTTTCTCCGCCAACTCTAAAATAATTCCCTCTGGACCACGAACGTAGCATAACTTATAACTTTCTTCATATTGCTGTATCTCACTAAAGATTTCGGTGCCTTTCTTTTTCAATTTTGCAACAATAGCTTCAATATCTTCAACAGCAAAGCAAATATGTCGGATACCCAGCGTATTTGCAAAAGATTGCTGAATAGCTTTTTCATCTGACGGCGTATAAAATTTGACTAGCTCTATCCATGCCTGACCATCTGGCATCCCCAATCCTACACATGCCGTTTTAACATCATTAAGCCCAACTATTCTGTCCAACTGTTCTCCATCCAATTCCCATTCCGCTTGCACTTTAAGTCCTAAATCAAGAAAAAACGCTTTAGCCTCTGAAAGATCATTTACGTTTATACTCACATGATCTATTCTATTGATCTTCATATCTCATACCTCCTATATTCCTGTTATTTTCAATACCTGTATTCGTTGTAAGGTTTGTTTGAAATTCTAATTCGCTTAAAACAGAAAATATCTTTCTTCAACAAACCTGCCATTTAGTTAAAGAAGGATTTTTAAACAACTTTATTATTTTTTAAAGGACTTTATTGTAAATTAAACAACTTTATTATTACTTAACATAATCAGCTGATAGAAGAACATTATTCAAAAAACTTATTTAAAGGAAGATTTGTTTATTTTCCAATGGATATAAGGCTCCATCTATTTAGAAATTCAAACATAGAAAGAGGAATTAACTCGGTCAATGTGAACTTAGTTTCATTTGATTATAGATGATGGGAAACTGAGTTGCATGTTAAGCAGTTATTATTTTAAGCTGATGCAGGAATTTCCTTTATTAAAGCAGTAATATACATAAGTAATTTTAGAAATAATTTTTGAATAAATCCGCTTCTACTATACTCAAAAATCGAACGGATTGTTATTGGTGAACTTGGATGTTAATCATTTTTATATTTTGAGAGAATGATCATTTTCATTTTTTAGTAATGCTTATTACTTAATGATGAAATAAAGGGGTTAAATCAAATTAAATTAGGAGGAATTTATGAAGGCTATTACTTATACTAACTATGGTTCACCGGATGTCCTTGAATTAAAAGAAGTTGCAAAACCTGTTCCTGAAGATAATCAAGTACTGGTGAAAATTCATGCAGCATCTGTTAATTATGGTAACCTGGTGCTTTTGAAAGGAAAGCCGTATTTAGCCCGGTTAGTGTTCGGACTTTTAAAACCAAAGTATAAGATACCAGGGGGAGATATAGCAGGTCAGGTTGAAGCAGTAGGTAAGAACGTTAAGCTCTTTAAGCCGGGTGATGAAGTGTTCGGAGATTTATCTGGATGTGGCTGGGGAGCTTTTGCTGAATATGTATCTGTTCCCGAAAATGCATTAGCAATAAAACCAGCGAATGTGTCCTTTGAGGAAGCTGCAGCTGTACCGATGGCGGCAGTTACCGCTTTGCAGGGTCTGCGGGATAAGGGAGGAATTCTTTCGGGGCAAAAGGTTTTAATTAATGGCGCCTCTGGTGGAGTCGGGGCTTTCGCTGTACAGATTGCTAAATCATTCGGTGCTGAAGTAACCGGTGTATGCAGTACGAGAAACTTAGACATTTTGCGATCGATTGGTGCGGATCATGCCATTGATTATACGAAGGAAGATTTCACTAAAAAAGACGAGTGCTATGATCTGATACTTGCTGTGAACGGCCATCATACGATTCCAGCTTATAAGCGCGTACTAAGCTCTAACGGAACTTTTGTTCACGTGGGAGGTGCTGAGGCTCAACTGTTCCAGACGATATTTTTGGGACCTTGGATTTCAATGACTGGGAGTAAAAAAATGAGGAGTCTTCTGCAAAGAGCAAATCAAGAAGATCTGCTTTTTATGAAAGAGCTTCTTGAAGCGGGCAAAGTGAAACCTGTTATTGATAGGTGTTATAAGTTAGATGAAGTTCCTGAAGCTTTCAGATATTTTGAAGAAGGGCATGCTCAGGGAAAAGTTATTATTACTATGTGAAATGTACACCTCTTTTACTTAAATATAGGTACTTACTAAATTAGAGGCTGTCCAAAAGATCGAATAAAATTGATCTTTTATGACAGCCTCTGTTTTTTAGAAAAAAGTCTATTTTTTATGGGAACTTCGAAGACTGCTAATCTAAATTATAAGAAGTAAGCATAACTTCCACTATATTATTCAGGCGTACGGACGACTAAAACATCACATTTAGCTGAACGTATGATTGCTTCAGATACAGAGCCCATCAAGAAGCGTTCAACAGCATTTAGTCCCGTAGCACCACAGATAATTAAATCAGCCTCTACTAAACTGGCAATCTCTTTAGTAATCATATTTTTTGGAGAACCGTGTTCAACAGCTGCTTTTACGTTGTCAATCCCTTCAGCCTCAGCTTGTATCTTATAGCCATTTACAAGCTCTTCTGATCGTTGGCGTACTTGTGTCACAACGGAAGCGTCATAAACTTCGATAGCTGAGTATGAATAAGTATCAATTATGTTTACTATAGTTAATAGGGAACCTTTATTACGTTTTACAATATCAATTGATTTGCGAAATGCGTATTCTGCTTCTTTTGAACCGTCTACAGCTACTAAAATACTTTTATATTGATTTATCATTTTCTATTCTTCCCCTCTAAAATTCTTTAAAAGTTTTTCATCTTGAAAAGATGTCTAAATGAAGATTTTAATAGTAATTCTATACCCTATATAAGACTGTTTTATTCATTTAAGATTTTGTCTCTAGATTACTCAGTACCAGGCTTTTTCATGAATAAAGACAATAGGAAATTAATTACCGCCAATACTAAGGACCCTTCAATAAATTAGGTAATACATGTGAAATAATTTTTAATGGATCATTTAAGAAGGGTCTAAAATGAAATTTAATTAAAAACAAAAGTAAACTGTACTGTTAGTACATGATTTTGTTCCTTATTGGTAATAGATTAGCTTTATTTGACAATGGTTCTCATTGTCAACTATAGTTTATATAGGAAATTATTTATTTTTAATAAGATTGCAAAGCTTCATTCTTTAAAAATTTAAACATAGAAAAAGCAGGTAATGAAATGAGTATTACTTTAGCATTATTGGCAGCAGTATTTGCTTCCCTTACAGCTATTTTAGCGAAAATCGGGATGGAAAATATAAATTCTAACTTAGCGACAGCGATTCGGACAGTTGTTGTGCTAATTATGGCTTTTCTTATTGTTGTCATAACAGGAAATTTTGATTCTATTAACGAGATTTCGGCTAATGCACTATGGTTTATTTTATTTTCTGGTTTTGCAACGGGACTGTCTTGGTTATTTTTCTTCAAAGCGCTGGCAGCAGGAGATGTTTCCAAGGTTGTACCAATTGATAAGTCCAGTGTAGTATTAACAATTATTTTATCCTTCCTTGTATTAGGGGAGCCGGCAGAACCTTTTGTTATTGCCGGGGGAGCTGTTATAGCTGTAGGGACTTTTATTTTGATCGGGAAAAGTGAGGAGAAAAAACGATTCTCAGGTTCACAGTTATATATTTTGCATGCTATTTTGGCAGCAGTATTTGCGGCATTAACATCTATATTAGCAAAAATAGGGATGGAAGGTGTGGATTCAAACACAGCTACTTTTTTACGGACGATCGTTATTCTTGTATTTGCATGGGCCATTGTATTTTTCAAAGGGAATCATAAAGAAATGAAAAAGATTTCGAAAAAAGGGTATCTTTTTTTAACTCTATCGGGGATTTCAACAGGATTATCATGGTTATGTTATTTTGCTGCTGTAGCGATAGGGAAAGTTTCAATCGTCGCACCTATTGATAAATTCAGTGTAGTAATTACGATGTTATTAAGCTTTATTCTTCTAAAAGAAAAGGCAGCGAAAAGCACAATAATAGGTGGAATAGTCATAACAGCAGGAACTATTTTGCTTATTTTATAATTGTGATTTTAAGGTTAATAGAGGAAGAATAGTACATAATGTGATTAGGAAAAAAGGAAGCTGACGATGCAATTTATATCAGCTTCCTTTTTTCTTCTATAAGTTATTATTTTCTTGATCATCGGCAGCCATTCTCAACCGTATCTCTTTTACCTTCTCATACTGTTCCTCGGGCCACCATGCCCCACAGTCATCGGATACGATACAGGCAGCACATTTTTCTAAATCATAGACAATCATTCTGGTAATGGGAGGTGAATAGAGGTGGAGAGTGACCAGACTTGTATGATTGGATGCTTGCATTTTATGGACTGCCTTTTTGGGAGCATAAAAATATTTCCCCTCTTCGTAGTATTCATGAAATAATTCAGCAGGCAAACCGTTCCCTTTTACTTCATAGACGGAATTACGAGATGTGCCGGTGATGACTTGTATCCAGCCATGGGAATTGCCGTGATCATGCGGGGCACATTCTAATTGGGACCAGTTCATCACGAGCAGTTCTACTTCTTCACTTTTATAAAGAAGCTCCCGATTGTAAGGCTTGCCCTCCAGCGGTTTTGGTAAATTGGAGAGATCTGCAAGTGTTATATCAAGCCGTAGCAGGGCATCTTTTAATTCGGCTTTAGATGGAGCTTTTAAGCAGTCTAACACATTCTTTAACCTATTTGTCAAAGTCATGAAGTGCTCCTCCTACTGTCATTTTTTCCTGAAGAGGCTGAACAACATAGGTAAAAGCTGTCCATTAACAATAATTACCCCAATAATAATTATGATTCCGCCAGCAGCACTTATGATTAAAACTTTTTCTTTTAAAAGTAGAACAGCCGCAATTAAAGTCGCGATAGGTTCTAAATATAGGAACATAGAAACCTTTGAAGCTTCTAAACCTTCAAGTGCTTTTCCCCAGTACCAATAACCGATGCCTGAAACAAAAATACCAAGAAACAATAAATGAGCCCATTCTGTATGAGTTAAGAGAGAAAGGGATTCCCATCCTCTGTTTCGGATAAGAAAGGGGGTTGTAAAAATTAAACCTGTTAAACACATATAAAATGTTACTAAAAGAGAGGGGTAAGGTATGTTTAAGCTTTTTAACAGCACAGAATAAACAGCCCAGTTCAAGGTGCTTAAGACCATAAGGATGAAGCCTATGTTTACAGCAAAATGAAAGGATTGATTACTGCCTGCTGTTGTGACGAGTATCACTCCGGTTATCGCCAGTATCATCCCTAAAGCTTTATGTACAGTTATCTTTTCATGTAAGAACAGTATGGACAGGATGACCGTAAAGACGGGAGAAAAAGAAATGAGCCACCCGGCAGAAGAGGCATCGATCGTCAATAGTGCTGTCGCTTGGAGTACCTGATGAATAAATACTCCAAGAATGCCTAATACAATTAAATGCGGGAGGTATTTTATAGAGATGATCAGCTTATTGCGCTGTATCAGTAAAAGAAACAGTAAAAATAAGGAACCTATTCCAAAGCGAAGAACGAGTAAGGAATAAGGATCAAGCTTTCCGAGTACTGCCTTTGTCGATACAAAGGAAACCCCCCAAAAGCTGATCGAAATCATCGCATATATCGATGAGGTTAATTTAGATTTAAACTGAGTCATGAGTATGCCTCCAAGCAGAAAGATTATTATTTTATCCCAGCCTTAACGGGCAGTAA
>NZ_BCVG01000061.1 GCF_001591625.1 Metabacillus fastidiosus NBRC 101226 | reverse complement strand
AGGATGTCCTAAAAGGGTTGCTTTTTACCCTTTTAGGACATCCTCTTTATTTTTTATAAACATTTAAAATACTTAACCGATATGTATAATAAAGGACCTTTCTAAGAGGCATATTTGAAAAATTAGTTGCATTTTATAAACTGGAAAGTATAATCTATATACAGATATGGTAAAATGTAATAAGTAAAGAAAAGGAGAGTCATAATGGACGATCAAAATTGCTCCCACCAGTTAAAGCCTACTACAAAAAACCTCGCTCGTGCGATTTTTATTGTCAATCGCCATGCAAAAACCGCACCAAATCCAAAGTTCCTGTATCATTTAAAAAAGAAAGCACTTTTGAAGTTAATTAATGAAGGCAAAGCAAAAAAAGAAGGACTTCATTTTTCTAAAAATCCAAAATATAGCAAGCAGCAATCCGATGTTCTCATTTCTGCTGGAGAGTATTATTTTCATATCCCTCCCGCAAAAGATGATTTTGAACAGCTCCCGCATCTCGGTTCTCTCAGTCAGGATTATCGTAATCCTCGAACACATATGTCACTGTCAGTTGCGAAAAAACTGCTGCAATCTTATACAGGAATAACAGATGAAACGGAAGTTAAAAAAGGACAACCAAGGGCTCGTACATATGAGAAGCCAGTATTTAAAAAACTTGGTGAAAGCTATCGCTAAAAAAAGCTATCGTTGATTTAAACCAACGATAGCTTTTTTTATAAAATATACTTATCAATTAATTTAACAAGCTCACTTATTTCCGGTTTACTTACCTGTGCTGTTGCTCCTACTTTCATTCCTTTATGACGAAGGTCATCTGTAATGAGAGAAGAGAAAATAATAACCGGCAGTTTATTCAAATTGGCATCTTCTTTAATTCTCTTCGTTAAATGATGTCCATCCATTTGCGGCATTTCAACATCTGTGATGACGATTTGAACTTCATCTTCTATCTTCTTTCCTGCCTGAATAAGGGACTCTAAATAGATTAATGCATCTTGTCCATTTTCAAAAAACTCAACATTAAAAAAGCCAGCTTCTTCAAGCGTATCATTTAACAGTTTTCGTAATAGTGGAGAATCTTCTGCACAAACGAGTTTCTTCCCAGATCGTTCCCGTTTCCCTAATTTTTTTACTTGGTCAACATTAATGCCTGAACCCGGATTAATATCAACCACAATTTTCTCAAAATCAAGTAAAAGTACCATTTCACCGTGCAATTTAATAACACCAGTAATCTGGCTTTCAAAACCTTGATACATGCCAGATGGTTTTTCAATTTCATTCCAGGAAATACGATAAATTTGTGTAACAGAATGGACATGGAACACGACTTTTGTTTGGTTAAATTCTGTAATAATAAATTTATCCGCTGTTTTATCTGTACTTTCTGGCAGTCCAAGCACTGTTGCCACACTCACAACGGGCAGTATTTCTCCACGTATTTCGATAATTCCTTCTACATTATGATGGGAATGAGGAATTTTTGTAACAGGTACTGGCTGAATAATTTCCTTTACTTTAATGACGTTAATACCGAACTTATTTCCTCCAACAGCAAATTCAACAATTTCAAGCTCGTTCGTTCCGCTTTCAAGTAAAATACCCTTTTGTTGTTCCATCTCTCTTTCTTCCTTTCTACTCGAAGATTAATCTACTTCTTATATCGGCTTCCATATATTAAATGTTAAAGCATAGAAAAATAAAAAGCTCGGGAATTCCAAGCTTTTTAATATAAATATGCTAATAATCTTTCATCAGCCAAATTTGTATCAATTGGACATTTTACTGCGTCACGACCATATTGCCAGATCCATACATTTCCTTTACATTTTGGCATGTCTGGATTAAATCGAGGTGCTTTCCGTTCAGAAGTTACCCCTGGTTCCGGTTGTGTACTCCATAAAATTGATTGTAAAGCTACTTCATTATTTTGCTTCACTGCCTCACAATATGCAGCTGCAAACTGCCCTTCTATCGGATCATGATAAAGGCCGGGACGATACCCTGTAGGAAGAATCGTTTCTACCCAAGCCTTAATCCAATTAGCGTCCACGTTAAAAATTTTACCAATATTAGCGAATAAGACAATATTTGGGGGAATATTGAGCCTACGGGCATGAAAGACCGCATTTCTCGCAGCTATTCTCCCTTCATCATAACCAACAGCCTCGCTTATTACATTGTATATAGGTAATACTTTCATTCCTTTACTATGAATATAATTTATTTCAAATTTCGATAAACCGCTGGAAGCATTCGGTCTTTCTGTTAAATATCTACCCCAAAACTTCGGCAATCCGAAGTTGTTTTTTACACATTCATATAGATCGCGATTGACGGTATTTGTTGAATCAACTCCCCATACTTTACGTGCCACAACACCCACAACCTTTCCTACTGTTGTCTAACTTATATATATGAAAGAATAGGTTGTCTCAATCTCAAACTTCACTCGTTTTCACCTTTTGATGAACAATTAAACCTATTAAAACGAGAATCATTAATGAGCCAAGCGCAAATCTACTTGCTAAGTTTCCATATTCAGCAAGAACAAGTGTGATCGTTCCATAAATAAATGGCCCAATAATCGACGATATCTTTCCAGAAAAAGCGAATAATCCAAAAAACTGCCCTCGCTTATGTTCAGGAGTAAGCTCTACGATTAATGTTCTTGACGTTACCCATACTGCGCCTAAAGCCACTCCGAATAAGCTTCCCGCAAACCAGAACATTGCTTCATTGATTGCAAATGTCGCAATAGCTAATGCAAAAAGAAGTAAAAAACCTACAACTTCAACTGCCTTTTTCGCACCGAGTGCCTTTGTCACATAACCGAATATGAATGAACCGATAATTGCAGTAACTGTTGAGACTAAATATAAAATAATAAATTGTCCCGATGTGAATCCAACAATTGCTTTCGCATAAATAGCCATCATTGCTATTGTAGTTGCAAGAGCATCATTAATAAAAAAGTAAACAATTAGAAATAAAAAAGTTGAACGGTATGCCTTCATTTCTTTAAATGTAGCAATTATTTCTTTATATCCACTAAAAAATGACTTCTTCTCCTCTTGTCCGGTAGGCTTTTCTTTTATTAGAAAAAATAATGGCAATGAAAATAATAAATAAAGAATTGCAGTCGGAATAAATGCTTCATGGAAACCATCATTGCCAACGTAAAGATAGACAGTGAGTCCAACTACTGTACCAACATAGCCAACAGCTACTCCGAATCCAGAAATTAATGGAATCTCCTTCTTCGTCCCTAAATCAGAAATCATTGCATCATAAAAAACTAAACTAGAATTATAAAAAAACTTAGCAATTACATAAAAGAGCACAACGAGAAAAAGAGTAATGGGCAAGCCATTTACTGTCTGTTCTAAGCCTGCAACCGAAAAAACCCCCATTAAAACCGTACATAAAACAGCAATTAATGTCAGTGGTATAATATATTTCTTTTTCTTACCCGTCCGATCAATCAAAACACCGAATAATGGTGTAAATATAACTAAAAACAAGCTGGAAAGAGCATTCGCATACGAAATAAATGTGCTGGCGATTTGATTCAATCTTTCACTTCCTCCTATTACCTCTTGTAAATAAAAAGGAAAGAAGATCGTTATAATGTTTGAAGAAAAAATTGTATTTGCAAAGTCATAAAGTGCCCAAGATAAAATAGGTAATGAAAAATAAAGATACAGCGCTTTTCTTTGCTCTGTTTTATGAGCTGGTGGATCATTTCCCAGCTGTGCCATTTTAATCACCTCAATATTTTATTCGCTTCTCTATTATTACTTTTCCATCTTCAATCTCCTTTCCCCTCCATCTTTACTCAATTTTTACATAGAGAAAAGAATCTTAATAATTATGTATATTCACCTAGTACGTAATATCTGCATATTGTATAGATGAATGAATCAATATTTTTACTTATTTTGGAGAGGAGCTTCACCCATGTATTCATATGATCGTCAAATGCCTGGATTTCCGAGCTTTGGAGGACAAAGTCAATTCCCTGGATCTGGTCAAATGCAGCCGCCTTTCGGACCACCGCCTTTCGAAGGACCACAAGGTGGATTTGGCCAAGGAGGTATACCACAGGGAGGATTTGGTCAAGGAGGACCTCCACAAGGACCTCCACCAAGTACGATTCCTCCCGAAACACAGGTTAGTGCTTTCGCTGTTGACCCGGGAGGAATTAGAAGATGTTTATACCGCTTTACTTTTATCCGCTTAAATAATGGCAGAGGATTTTGGTTTTATCCAACATTTGTTGGCAGAACATCTGTTGCAGGTTACCGCTGGCGTCCAAGACAATTCCGATGGGACTATTTTGGCATTGACTTAAATCGAATTCGTTCCTTTAGTTGCAGCTGACACATCATGCTGACTCCGTTAAAACGAAAAAAGCCGAACCATTCATAATAAATGGATTCGGCTTTTCTATTTATTTCATTTTTTCCAAATTTAATGTTTAAAAATTAGTAATAACTCCGATATAAATAATAAGAAGAATTAACCCGTTTTATGTCGAATTCAAAGGAATTTCTATACTTTCTTAAAAAGCAATGCTTTTCTTAATACATTTATCGATAAATTGCTGCCTTCTTTTAGCTTGGCTAACAATTTGTTCAATTTCTTTTTTATAAAATCTTATATGATCAACTGTTAATGCAGAATACATTTCATTTTTTAACTTTTGAACGATAAGCTTTTCCTCATCCGTTAAATAAGTTTCATCAATTTTCATTTTCCACCTCGTAATTATCGTCTTATTTATACTATATAGTACGAATGACACCATAGTTTTATGGGTGGTATATCATAATTTAAGAAGAAAAAATTCTCATTCCCAGTTAAAAATCAAAATGGTTAATTTTTATTTCATTTATTCAACTGGCAGGCTAACGATAAATTTCGTACCCTTACCAACTTCACTTTCAATTTTCACGCTGCCTCTATGGTTATCAATGATTTTATACGTAATCATTAGACCTAGACCAGTACCCTTTTCTTTTGTTGTTAAGAAAGGTTCACCAATCCGGTTTAATACTTCCGCTTCCATTCCTTCCCCTTCATCTTGTACAGTAATTTCTATCATTTGCTGTACCACTCTAGCAGAAAGTGTCACTGTACCACCTTTAGGCATTGCATCAATAGCATTTTTCAATAAATTAATAAACACTTGTTTTAATTGATTTTCATCACAATTAACTAAAAGAGCTGATTCTTCATAGTTTTGTTCAATCATGACATTGCTTAAATTTGCTTCTGTTTCAATTAATGTCGCAACATCTTTCACAAGTGCCACTATATTTGATGTTCTATAGCTGATTTCCTGCGGCTTTGCAAGCATTAGTAACTCACTTAAAATAAGTTCAATTCGATTTAATTCGGAAAAAATAATATTAAAATATTGATCAACATTCATTTTTTCCGGCTGCATTAGCTGTAAAAATCCTTTAATTGCTGTTAATGGATTACGAATTTCATGGGCAATTCCAGCTGCAAGCTGTCCAGCAACAGATAGTTTTTCCGAGCGGATTAATAACTGTTCCGCATGTTTACGATCGGATAAATCTCTCAGAATCACTTGCACCGCCTGTTCACCAAAATATGTCGTAGGAATGCAGACCATTTCAGTATATACTGTGTTCTTCTTAGCTGTTATCCATGACTGCTTCGTTACCTCTACTTCAGATGTCCCGTCTAAGATTCGTTTTAATGTCTCTGTTGTATGCTCATGATCACATTCATGCAGATATTCATAAATCGATTTACCTAACATATTTGGGTAATCATCTGCCGCAAACAATTTCACACCAGATTCATTCATAAATACCCAATTGCCCTGATGAATAACGGCAATCGTATCAATTGAATTTTGAATAAGGAGCTGATAGCGTTCACGACTCTTTTGCAAAATCTGTTGAAAACGTTTACGTGAAGAAATATCTAATAATATTGCTATGGACGCTTTTTCTCCATCGTACGTAATTGGTGCTTCCTTAATCTCAACATCAATTGGGCTTCCATCCATTCTTTTCCACGATTGTTCGATTAAACCGACTTGTAATCCTGCCTTCAGCCTGACAATTCTATTTTTCACAATACTATGATAATCTTTGTCTATGTATGTAAGTATATCGCTATCAATTAATTGTTCTTTATTATTAGCACCTAATAGCTTTTGAAAAGACTTATTGGCACTGCGGATTTTCCCGTCTGCCATAATAAATGTTGGGCATGGTAAACTCTCGATAAAATGATCTATCGCTAAATCCCATTGATCTTCCTGCGGAATAGTTTCAGAGTGTTGGTTATACTCTTCTATTATTTCATTATTGTTTTGACAAAGCTTCATATTAAGAATAACTTCATAATCTTTTGTATTTGACAGTTTACTCTTTATAAAATCAACTGTTGTTTCAAACCATATATAATCACCAGACTTACTAATAAAACGGAAAGAACATGGATATAAATGATGTGCATTAAAGAAGAAGCTCTCAAGTAAGAAATTATCTTCTTTATGTACATATTCTTTCAACGGCTTACCAACCAACTCGTCATTTGTATAACCAATATAGTCAATTGCACTTGATGAAATATATTGAAATCTGCCATTTGAACTTAATACTGCATACATATCTATATCTTCTTTAATATTATTTTCATTCATTATTTTCTGCACCATAGCTTTCCCCCTTTATTTAATCAGCATGAAGGAAAATATAATCTCTTTGTAAGAAGAGTTAGCAACTAAGTCAGTTAGCTTTAAACCTACATAATCCTTTTTATCTATTATAACAGATTTTTTCAAAAGAATATCCCCTTCCTAAAGGAACATAATCTCGAAAACTATCTTTATCATAGACCGATTATACGAGAAGATTCAACTATTAATATTCAAAAAATTTCAATATATGTTAAAAACAAAAAGAAAGAGCTACACCAAAATTAGTATATCTTCCCTAAAAAAACCAATATATAGAATAAAGTAATCTATCTTGAATCTATATATTGATAAAATAGGGATGATTATTTCTTTTGAAAATAGCTCTTTTTATTTTTTAGTTTTATAGTCCACCCTCGTATTTCCCATCATTTTTCGGTGCCTTTTCCTTCTTTGCTTTCTCTTTCTTTGCACGGTTTGCATCAGCACTTCCAAATTCTTTTCCAAATTCTGTGTCTACTGCACTTGAGTCAAAGCCTTTTTTATTTTTTTGCTCTGGATCATTTTTCTTCGTACGCTTTGCCATACCTTCACTCCCTTTTCATTAGATTCTTTCTTATAATGTCAAGTTTCAGAGTGAATTATACAGGTATAGAAAACAGCAGAATTTGATTATTCTGCTGTTTCTTCTGTCTGTTCTTTTTCTTCTTTATCATTGCTGTCTGTTTGACCTGATTCTCTTTGTTTTTTAAGATCGAAATAAGCTTTTAAAATATCTTGTCCGATATATTTATTTACTGGATCAGTATCACTGCTTAAATATGGCACAACAATTGCATACGCAACTTCAGGTTTATCATATGGGGCATATCCAACAAGCGTTAAATTATATGTTCTAGCCGAGCTGCTCATAGTTTCATTTTTATAAAATGATTGAGCTGTTCCCGTTTTCCCAGCTGCCTGATAACCACGATATCTACTGTCTCCTCCAAAATATTTAAAAGCTGTACCGCCAGCTACTTGATAAACATATCTAAATCCTTCTTGTACGGCCTTTATATCTGCCTTATCCATAGAAACTTTATTTAACACTTCTGGCTTAAACGGCTTCAATACAATACCAGTTTCTTCATCATTTGAAGGATCATGAATTTCTTTTACTAATTGCGGTTTCATTCTATAACCGCCATTTGCAACTGTTGATGTATACTGTGCTAATTGCATCGGTGTATAACTGTCATACTGGCCGATTGCAAGATCCAGGAATAATCCGGCTTTATCATAATTCCCCTGTTGTCCTTTCGTTTCATTCGGAAGATCAATACCAGTTTCTACACCTAAACCTAATTCACTAAATGAATTTCTAAACTCCTGCATAACTTCAGGTTTCCTTGGCAGTGACATTCCTGAATAATACTCACGACCGAGCATACGAATAACTGTTTTAAACATATATATATTCGATGATTTTTGTAAAGCTGTTTGAATGCTTACATTTCCTAATGCTTTATACGATCCTTTTGGTTTTGTTCCGCTTAATTTTAAAGGACTGTCATAAAATACTGTACCTCTGGAAATAGCCCCAGCTTTTAATCCTGCTAAAATAGTTGCCCCTTTTACAGTTGAGCCCATCTCATACTGAGTATTAATATTTCCTAGAGCAAAATCCCTAAACACCAATTTTCCATCTTCACGAACGAGCTGTTTTCCTGCCATTGAAAGAACTTCACCGGTACTAGGTTCCATCATTACGACAAAAGCACGGTCTAAATAGCGATTTCCTCCTTTTGCCCGGCGAAGCTGTTCCTCAAGGGTCTTTTCCACTTGTGCCTGTAAGTCAAGATCAATCGATAAAACTAAATCTTTTCCTCTTTCTCCTTCAGAAATAACTTCTGTTGATAAAAGGGCTCCGCCTTTATCTGTTTTATTTTTGATTTTTGCCTTCTGTCCATGTAATACATCTTCATAATAAAACTCCAGCTGACTTTTTCCGACACGATCATTCCTCTGGTAGCCTCGTGATAGAAAATGATCTAAATTTTCATGTGGCAATCCCTCGTCTGATTTTGTTACATTTCCAAGCACCGATCGGAAAATACCTTCATGAGGATACGCACGGTCCCATTCTGTCGTAATATCTACATTCGGTAAAACAGCCAGATGCTCACTTACCCTCGAATACTCATCCTGTGTCGCATTTTTCTTTACAACTTGTGGTGTAAGTGCATACCCGCTGTTCATATTTCTAAAAATAGCCGCTACTTTCATTTCTTCATCTGTAATTTCTTTTAGATCTTTTTCTGTAATTCGATCAATTTGAAGTTTATAGCGGTCTTTATCTTCTAACTTCTTATCAGCTAATTCTTCTTTCTTAATTTTCTTGGCAGCTTTTTCTGTTCTTGTTGCAATCCAATAATCTTTTAAATCACGATCTTTCACTACTGCTTCTTTTTCATCAAGTTCAATCATCCCTGCAAGCAGTTTTGCTGTGGCAATCATTTCCTTTGGAGATGTTTTTTGGAATCTCGTATATGTGATCGCATTCATCGCTACATTATCGACGATTACTTGTCCATTTCGGTCATATATTTTCCCTCTCGGCACAGGAGTGCTAACAATGACATCCTCTGTCTTCTCCACTTCCCTTTTATAATCCTGACCATATACAATCTGAACGACCCCAAGTCTTAAAACGAGAGCTACAAAAAAGACGAACACAATAAAAAAGAACACATTAATCCGAAGATGACGTGCTTTTTTCAGCTTCCTTTGTTCTGAAGTACTTGCACCTTGTTCTGTCAAAATTCAATCTCCTTTCCCATTTATCTCTATCTAAGTATGAATTTTTTTTCTTATACAGTTAGTATACTTTAAAAGCGAGAAAAACACTCCATATTATCTGACGAAAAAAGCAGAAATCTGTTACAGAAATTATTTAATTTGTAAAATCTTTAAAAAAAGAAAACTATTTATCTTCTAATTCCGAATATATGACTAGAATGGATTTATTAGCTAAGAAGAAATGAGTGTTTATATGGCAACAGAATTAAAATTGATTAAACAAATACAGCGGAAAGCGAATCAATCGGCAGCAAATAGTCTCATCTCTAAATATTATCATGAAATATATGCTTATATGTATAAACAAACGATGAATAAAGAGCTGGCATTAGATTTAACACAGGATATTTTCATTCATGTTCTTCAAGCAATTCAGTCCTTTGATGAGAGAAAAGCGTCATTTAGAACATGGCTTTACAAGCTTGCAACGAATAAAATCGTCGATTATTTTCGTTCCAGACATTATAAAGTGAACCATTTCCTTACTCCAATTGAAGAAGGTGATGTTATTCTGGCAGATGATTTTACAATTCAGCTGGAGTACAAGGAAGATGTAGCGAAAATCACTGCAATTGTCAATCACCTGGAAGTTCATACACAGCAAATTTTCAGGTTAAAATTTTTCGCTGAATACACATTTTCGGAAATCTCTGCCGTATTAGGAATACCAGAATCGACTGTAAAAACAAAGTATTATTCCATGATTAGAAAAATAAAAAAGCAATTCGAGGAGATAAGCGATGAATAAAGAAAAATTTCAAATAAGCTATCCTGATGAAAAAATAATAAAAGAACAGATCCATTCTATCATTTCAGCTGGACTGCCGGTACAGCATTCTTTTTATTCTCATTTGAAAACAATGCACAAGAACATTGGTTTTAAATATATATTTTATGATTTCACAGAAATTATCTACATCTTATTCTCAGCTGTTTTCATCTTTTTATTTACAGCTTTAAACATAAAAGAGCTGTTAAATAACGAAACTGGGAGTGTATATACATTGATTTTTATTAGTTCACCACTATTGTTTTTAATCATTAATTTCCTTTCTTTTATAAAGAGCAAACAAAACAATATGCTGGATATTGAGATGACTTGTAAATATACTTTCCATCAGCTCGCGGCTTTTAAAATGCTCATTTTCAGCATTATTTGTTTAGCAGTAAATACGCTGTTTCTTTCTGTGATCACTGCTGTCTATACACAAATTCATTTTCTCTTAGCATTTGCTATCTCATCTTCATCCCTATTTTTATTTTCAGCATTATTTTTATATTTCATGATGGGAATCCAATCAAAACTGTTTCATTATTTATTTTCTATTTTGTGGGTTGCCGGTAATTTGATTTTATTCATTTACAGCAATGAATTTTATCAATCTTTTCTTAGTAATATACCGATCTATGTATATATTATAGTCATTTTTACAAGCATCGGATTTTATCTGAAAAACATTAAAAAATTAATGACATCTAAAAGGAGTCGTTTACTATGTTAATCGTACAAAATGTCAGTAAAAATTTCGGCAAATTTGAAGCATTAAGAAATATTAATCTTGAATTCACCAATGGTGTATATGGGCTGTTAGCTCCGAATGGAGCAGGAAAAACGACATTGATTAAAATGCTCACAACACTCCTTTTTCCTACCAATGGAGAAATCCTTTATAACGGAAATGAAATTACTTCTTTAAATGAAAAATACCGCGATTTATTAGGCTATCTGCCCCAGCAATTCGGCTATTACAAAAATTACAGTCCTCAAAAATATTTAACTTATATTGCTGCATTAAAAGGGATGGATAAGAAAATTACAAAGGAAAGAATAAAGAAGCTTTTAACACTTGTGGCACTTGATGATGTCTCAACAAAAAAGATGAAGAAATTTTCTGGTGGGATGCTCCAGCGTGTCGGTATTGCCCAGGCAATGTTAAATGATCCAAAAATTCTTATATTAGATGAGCCGACAGCGGGCTTGGACCCGAAAGAAAGAGTTCGATTTAGAAATCTATTAACAGAACTTGCAAGGAACAGAATCGTCATCCTTTCTACCCATATCGTCTCAGATGTGGAATCAATCGCCAATGAAATCATTATGATTAAAGATAAAGAAGTTCTTTACAAAGACAATATTGAAAATATTTGCAACGTTATTTCCGGGCTCGTCTATGAAACAGAAATCAATTATGAATATGCAGAGGAATTTAGAAAAAAATATTTTTCTCTATCGGAAAAACAGGAGGATGGAAAATTAAAAATTAGATTTATAAGTGAAAATAGTCCCACTCTTTCCTGGCAAGCTGTAAAACCAAATTTAGAAGATGTTTTTCTCTATATTTACAAAGATGAAACGTCAGAACAGGTGTAAGGCAAATGATTATATTGCATGAACTAAAAAAAGCACTCATATCTCCAGTCATTCTTTCCTTAATCGGAATATTTATTGCCTTTAATTTATTCATCATTTACAGCTATAGCTATGTAAAAGAAGAACTAGGCATACTGACAGAAAGCGTTGATCAATTTGGTTATGAATTAAACGAAGCAACGATGAGTGAATTTAAACTATTTTACGATGACCAATTAAAAAAATTAAATAAAATAACAGCAGGAACGTATGAAAGTGCTGCCGAGTTTTTTAACAAGAACAAGATGATAGATAAAGAGCATTATTCAAAAGAAGAGCTTACATTTTTTCATGATGTTCTTATAATTGAAAATTACTACTTTGTCAGCCATGATATTGACAGGATTTACAAAAGTTTGAATTTAATGGATGAAGCAGAAGGTCAAATTAACAAGTTTCAACTTTCTGGAGCAGCTGCCAGCACTGTAAAAAAAGAATTCACTAAACTTAGTGACAGATTAGAACAGATAATTAAAAATGGAGAGCATAAAACATTGTTCTTTTACGGAAAAGCATATAAAATGCATTCTTTCTTATTCAAAAATATCTTTCTCCTTATTATTTTTGAAATATTAATTTTAGTCGTTTTAATGACTGGCTTTATCCAGACATATGAATTTGAAAATAAAACATACGAACATATCTATTCTACGAAAAGAGGAAGAAAGTTTGCCTTCGATAAATTGATTGCTTCGTTAATTGCCAGTTTCACCATAACAACAGTCATCATTGGGGTAACATTAATAAGTTATTTTTCTTTCTATAATTATTCAGGATTATGGAATGTTCCAATAAGCAGTTATTTCAATTCTGAAAAACCAATCCCCTATATTTCCTGGTGGGGAATGTCTTTTACGGAATATTTACTTTTTTTGATCGCTCTTGTTTATATATGCCAGTTATTCTTTTCAGCGATTACATTTATAATTGCTACTTTAATTAGAAATAGCTATTTCACCTTTCTCATTTTTGGAATCATTTTCGGATGTGGATTATTATTGCCTTCTATTGCTTCACTGGATAGTAATCTTATTTTTATAAGTATGTTGACTCCGTTTAGCCTTATTATGAATCCAAACATTTGGTTTATTGGCGGGAATCCCTTCTATGGACAATATTATGAAATTAATATAGTTGTCATTTGGACAGTTCTTTTATTTATTCTTTGTATTCTTAATATAAAAATATTCCGAAAACAAAATATTTATTAAGGGAGAACATTAAGAATGTTATTTTTAGAGTTAAGAAAAATATTAAATATAAAGTTATTGCTTTTACTTTTCATTTTCAATTATATTTTCTACTTTTTATTTATAGAATTTAATTTTGAATATTTCCCTAATGGAAGACCGGCAAATGATGCGTATAGAATCCTCAATGAAATGAAACATTCTTTTGGAAAGACAATGGATGAGAGTGAGTATGAAGCATTCAAAAAGTCTTATGATGAAAGAATCCTTGAAGCAAATAAATACCTTCAATCGAAGGAGGAAGCTGTTAATTTAGGAATCACAACTTATTCTGAGCTCGTTCAAGGAGATGATGAAAATGAAAAATTGAACAATCTGCGGTATAAAATCTTCCATAAAGAAGGTGTGAATGTTTTTTGGGAAATACAAGCTCAAAATAATATGTTAGAGTCTTATAATTATAAAGATGATCAAAATTATGGCAGCGAGGATTTTTTTATTACAAAAGATACGAAAGATAGACTTAAAGAAATTGCTAACAATGGTAGTTATTTTTCTTCGTTAATTTTTGATAATTATAATGAGCTTATAAAATATACAGTTTTTTTAATTATCCTTAGTATTGCTATTATGACCTCTCCCCTTTTCATAAAGGACAGGCAGAATAAATTAGTTTATTTACAATACAGTTCAAAAATAGGAAGAAATCTATTTAAAAAGAAACTAGCAGCAGCTTTAATTACATCATTTTTATTAGTAACTGTACAACTTACCGTCTTTTTCACCTTATATTCAACAAATGATACAAATATATTTTTCGATATGAATGTGAGCTCCTTTTATAACGGATTCACTTCATGGTTTGATCTTACTTTCGGCGAATATATCATTTTAACTGTCGCGGCTGCTTATTTATTAGGACTTATTTTTACAGTCATTACAGCCTTTCTCTCAAGTATTGTTCCTAATTATTTAACGATTATAGGAATACAAGTGCCAATTATGTTTGTAACATTTACTTATGTATTAAAATACTTCATCGAGCGACTGACAGAGATTACGCTTCCGTCTTATTTTCTGCACATTTCATACACTATATTAGTCTTTGTAATAATAAGTATGATCGTCATAAGATGGCAAAAAGAAAAAAGAATCGATATTTTATATTAAAAAAAGCGGTCTCCTCTTGACCGCTTTTTTTAGATTGATTTTACAAGTCCACCGTCAACTAATAATGTTTGTCCTGTTACATAACTGTTTGCACCAGAGAGCAGGAACACAACATAATTTGCGAATTCTTCCGGCTCCCCGTATCTGCCGAGAGGGATAATTTTTTGGAATTTTTTCTCTACTGCTGCTTTTGTAATCCCTTGCTTTTTAGCATTTTGTTCATCTAAATAAGCAACCCTGTCTGTCGCAATCCTGCCGGGAGCAACAGTGTTTACTAAAATGCCGTAATCGGCGAATTCAGCTGCCAGTGTTTTCGTTAAACCTGTAATACCCGTTCTAAATGTGTTAGATAAAATAAGTCCGGGGATCGGCTCTTTCACCGATGATGAGGCGATATTAACAATTTTCCCGCCGTTCTTTTTTAAATATGGCAATACTTCGCGTGTAACTCTTATATAGCTTAGAAGGCTTACTTCAAAAGCTTCCTGCCACTCTTCATCTGTCGTTTCTTCAAAGCTTCCGGGTGCGGGACCTCCCGTATTGTTCACGAGGAGATCAATTGTCCCGAACTTTTCAACTGTTTCATTAACAAGGTCGGCAATTTGCTCTTTATTCGCTACATCACAAGTTTTATAAGCAATAAAACCTCCGTTTAATTCCGATAATTCCTGTTGTACAGTGCGGAGTTTTTCCTCATTTCGGCTTGTAATCATAACATTTGCACCTTCAATGATGAGTTTTTCAGCAATTGCCTTTCCAAGACCTTGGCTTGAAGCAATGACAAGAGCTGTTTTTCCCTTTAATTGTAGATCCATTTTATCACTCCTTTTCTTTATTTTAGCATGTCTTCATTGTAAAGACCTGTTTCACATCCTATTATTAAGTAAAGGAGGAATGACGATGTTACATAAACAGTTTTATGTTTTTGATGAGGACATACCTGCTAAAATAGTAATTAGGAATTATGGCAAAGATGATATTGGCCAGCTTATTGCTATTCAAAAGGAGAGCTTTCCACCTCCATTTCCATCTGAACTGTGGTGGAACGAGACCCAGCTAGAAAACCATATTTCTTTTTTTCAGGAAGGTGCATTATGTGCAGAACTCGGTGGAAAAATCATCGGCTCTATGACGAGCTTAATCGTCGATTTCACTGAAGAGAAGCCTGAACATACATGGGAATCAATAACAGATAATGGTTATATTCACAACCATAAAAAAGATGGGAATACATTATATGTTGTTGATATATGCGTATCGCCTGCATACAGGAAACTCGGTATCGGTAAATGGCTTATGCAATCAATGTACGAAACAGTCGTTCATTTAAATTTAGACCGTTTACTCGGCGGCGGAAGAATCCCAGGATTCCATAAGCAGCCTGAACATATGTCTGTGGAAGAATATATAGAAGCTGTGCTAAGTGGAGAACTGAGGGACCCTGTGATGACATTTTTGCTCAGATGCGGACGGACCCCTCTTACAGCTGTAGAAAATTATTTAGATGACGAAGAATCAAGGCATTACGGCGTTCTAATGGAATGGCGGAATCCGTTTAAACATAGCACAAGCGGTAATTCTTGATTTCACTCATATATTTCCGACCCAGTAAAATAGACTAGCCGGTGCTAGTCTATTTTACGTTGTATGAAAATTTCCTTTTACAAACTGCACAACTTCCTCTGTCGTACTCATAGATAAAATTTTCTCTTTATACTGTGCTGCCTGCGCCTTTGATAATTGCTTCATCTGTGAACGGGCCCTCAATACAGACGTAGCACTCATAGAAAATTCATCGAGGCCAAGACCAAGTAAGATTGGGATCGCTGTTTCATCTCCTGCCATTTCTCCACACATTCCGGCCCATTTCCCTTCTTTATGTGCCGCTTCAATGACAAGCGAAACGAGGCGGAGGATAGCTGGATTATACGGCTGATATAAATAAGAAACACGTTCATTCATTCTATCTGCTGCCATCGTATACTGGATGAGATCGTTGGTACCGATACTGAAAAAATCCACTTCTTTAGCGAATTGATCCGCAAGTACAGCTGTCGCTGGAATTTCGACCATAATCCCAATTTCAATGTTGTCTGATACATTTACATCTGCTGAGATAAGGGTTTCTTTTTCCTCCAAAAGAATCGCTTTTGCTTCTTTAAATTCATTTAATGTTGCAATCATTGGAAACATAATTTTCAAATTTCCGTAAGTACTCGCTCTTAATAATGCACGAAGCTGTGTACGGAAAATAGATTGTTCTTCTAAACATAAACGTATGGCACGAAAACCAAGGAACGGGTTCATTTCCTCAGGTAAATTTAAGTATGGAAGCTTTTTATCACCACCGATATCAAGTGTACGGATGACGACAGGCTTTCCTTCCATTTTTTCTAATACTGTTTTATAAGCAGTGAATTGTTCTTCCTCTGTCGGCAAACTGTCTCTTCCCATATACAAAAACTCTGTCCTGTATAAACCAACACCTTCAGCACCGTTTTTCAAAACAGATTCGATATCTTCCGGTGTACCAATATTTGCGGCAAGTTCCACGTGTTTACCGTCACTCGTTACTGTCGGTTCAGCAATAAGTTTTGCCCACTCTGCTTTTTGTTTTTCATAGTTTCTCTTTTTCTCTTCATAATCAGCAATGACATTAGCTGAAGGATTAATAATGACTTCTCCATCAAGTCCATCAATGATAACAATAACATCATTTTCTATTTTTTCTGTCGCCTGTTTTGTACCGACGACAGCTGGAATTTCAAGCGAGCGAGCCATAATAGCCGAATGGGATGTTCGTCCGCCTATATTTGTCGTAAATCCTTTTACATATTGGCGGTTTAACTGTGCTGTATCCGATGGTGTTAAGTCTTCAGCAATAATAATGACTTCCTCAGATATTAAGCTTGGGTTTGGTAAACTTATACCGAGTAAATGTGCAAGTACACGTTTTGTCACATCACGAATATCTGCAGCGCGTTCCTTCATATACTCATTATCCATTGATTCAAACATCGTAACGAACATTTCCGATGTTTCTTTCATTGCTGCTTCAGCATTAATACCTTCATTTTCTATTTTATTTTTTACATTATCTAATAGTTCAGGATCACTTAAAACGAGAATGTGAGCAGAAAAGATTGCCGCTTTATCGGCTCCAAGCGCAGTATGTGCATGTTCTTTTATTTTTTCTAATTCAGCTTTTGCTTTGGCAATAGCTGCTTTAAACCGCTCTATCTCCGTCTTTTTGTCTGAAACTTCTTTTTTCTCTATATTTAATGGTGGTTCTTGCAGGCGGTATGCTTTAGCAATCGCAATTCCCGCTGAAGCTGCAATTCCTTTTAGGCTCATTATTCTCCTAACCCTTCACTTTTAATTGTTTCTGCCAGTGCCTGGACAGCTTCCTCTTCGCCAGACCCTGATGCGCTTATTTTTATTTCGGCCCCTTTTCCAATCCCTAAAGACATAACACCCATAATCGATTTTAAATTGACTGTTTTTCCATTATACTCAAGGTTTATATCTGCATCGAATTTACTTGCCGTTTGTACTAAAACAGTTGCTGGACGTGCATGTATACCTGATTCTGCTGTTATTGTAAATGTTTTTTCTGCCATAATTAATCATGCTCCTTTAAAATACTGTTTTATCCCGTAAGACTCTCTCTTTAAGGCGATGAAAAGTAAGGAGTCCCATAAGCGGGTGCTCAAACTGCCCATAAAAGTCCACCGATTGAAGATTTACTTTATGAATCAAGTGAAATAATATCGCTTTCTTTGGCTGTTACATGACCTTGTTTTTTAATATGGACAGCTTGCCCTTCTTTTAAGTTTGTAAAAACGATTGGTGTTATAATAGAAGGTACATGCTCTTTTACATAATCGATATCAACTTCAAGTAATTTTTGTCCCTGTTCTACAATATCATCGTTTGTAACGAAAGCTTTAAATCCTTCCCCTTTTAAATTAACAGTATCAATTCCAAAGTGGATTAATATTTCTACTCCATTATCTGATTCAATTCCAATCGCATGTTTTGTCGGAAATATATTTATTATTTTCCCGTTCACCGGTGAAACGACTATTCCGTCTGTTGGTAAAATGGCAAAACCGTCACCCATCATTTTTCCTGAAAATACTTGATCAGGCACTTCTGAAATTGGTTTTAATTCACCTGTAAGCGGTGCAATAAATGTTTCAGTGACTACTTCATTTTGTAGTCCGTCTGCTACCACTTCTTCTACCTGTTCACTTACTTCCACTTCTTGTGATTGTGCTTTTGTTACTTTCGGCTCCCTTCCTGCCATTACATCTTGAATTTGTGTTTTTAAATTATCAGATTTCGGTCCGAAAATCGCTTGAATATTATTTCCTACTTCCAGTACTCCAGAAGCACCAAGCTGTTTTAACCGATCCTTGTTCACAGCTTTACTATCATTTACTGTTACACGTAAACGGGTAATACATGCATCAAGATGCTTTATATTTTCCTCTCCTCCAAGTGATTCTAATACTTGATAAGGGAGTCCGCCCGCTTCCTCTAGTTTTGCATTATCCTCTGTTTTAACAGCAATATCCTCACGGCCAGGTGTTTTCAAATTAAATTTCCTGATCGCAAATCGGAAGCCAAAATAATAAATAACTGCAAAGACTAATCCAACTGGGATAACAAGCCACCAATTTGTTTGTTTATTTAATACTCCAAAAAGGAGAAAATCGATCAAACCGCCAGAGAATGTCATCCCTATTTTAACATCTAGTAAATGCATCGTCATAAATGAGAGTCCGGCGAAAATAGCATGAATACCGAATAGTACTGGTGCAACGAATAAGAAAGAGAACTCAAGCGGCTCTGTAATACCAGTCAGAAATGATGTCAATGCAGCTGAACCCATTAAACCAGCAACGACTTTTTTATTTTCCGGCCTTGCCTCATGGTAAATCGCAAGTGCTGCTGCTGGCAGACCGAACATCATAAATGGAAATTTCCCAGTCATAAATGTTCCAGCCGTTAAATTTTGTACATTATCTTTAATTTGTTCAAAAAATATTGCCTGATCACCACGCACCAGTTTTCCCGATTCATTTACATAACTTCCAAACTCAAACCAGAATGGTGAATAAAAAATATGATGCAGTCCAAATGGAATTAAAGAGCGTTCAATAACCCCAAATATAAATGCGGCAAGTGTACGATTTGCATCAAGTAAATTCGTTGAAAACGCATTCAATCCTGTTTGAATTGGGGGCCACACAAAATACATAATGATCCCGAGCAGTAAAGCAGATGCTGCAGTAGCAATTGGAACAAATCTTTTACCAGCAAAGAAACCTAGATATTGCGGCAATTCAATTTTGTAAAATTTATTATACATCCACGCTGCTAGTATACCGACTATAATTCCACCGAAAACCCCTGTCTGCAAAGTCGGGATTCCAAGCACATTTCCATATGCAGCGCTATTTTCTTTTAAAAAATCTGCCAGCGCAATAGCATCTCCGGGAAGAATTCCGACTCCCCTTAAAATCCCGCTCATCGTCACGTTCATAATAAGATAACCAATCAGAGCAGCAATACCGGCAACTCCATCACCATTTGCTAAACCAATGGCAACTCCCACTGCAAATAAAACAGCTAAGTTGGAGAAAACAATAGATCCTGCCTGTTCCATTACACTTGCAATTAATGTAATCCATTCATTTGTTAGAAATGGAGCAATGTTTATCAATGTTTCATTTTGAAGGGCATTTCCAATTGCTAAAAGTAATCCTGCTGCAGGCAATAGTGCAACTGGAAGCATTAGCGCACGTCCTACTTTTTGCAGAACCCCAAAAGCCTCTTTAAACATGATGACAACCTCCATATCAGTCCTATTTTGCGATGAACTAGCTAAAGAACAGTTGTATATAGATAGTATGTGTTAAACATAGATATATTTATGAAAGTTTTTTTCATGAAAGTTGGGTAATTTATAATAGAGGTGTTGTGAAATGAAAAGAAAAACAATTCTTTTATTCCTTGTTCTAGTTCTTTCTTTACCCATTAGTGTTTCTTCTGAAACATCTGTTATCAAAATAATGGATATTGAAACAAATCAAATAATCGCTGAAAAGAAAAGTTCGCCCAAAATTGAGGAAAAAGTAAAAGATACAATTGCTTCTATCAAAAATATTGCTGTTGAAGTGAATCCCATACCTGACAAAGGATATTTAATCCGTATACCACTTATGAAACCATTAAAAATAAAAAATAAATGGTATGATGACATAACAAATGAAGTCATTATCGTTTATAGTAAAGAAGAAAATTTCCCCCATAAAATCATTCTCTTTACTGATGATAATAAGCCAATATTTTTTGATGTTAATACCGATTTAACGCCTTTAATTAACATATTATTGTAGTTATAATACTCCCTCCTTTATATTAAAGGCAGTAAAAATTTTATAAAAAGCGAAGTATGTTTTCAACATTTTTCACTAAAGATAGGATTATCAATAATTGATTTCTTGAATTTCAAGCTTTATCGGAAGCCTAAGCTCCTGCTTAGACTTCCTTCCTTACCGCCCGTTATTTACGGTAAGAAAGCAAAATATATTTCATATTTGTAAATTACTATCAAAAAACGGAAAGCTTTCTTGAATAGTTATTAGGAACCGTAGAAAGAGGATAAAATTGAAAACAACGAAATTAGAAGCTTTATTCTGGAGTATCGCTTTTCCTGGTTTCGGTCAATTATTAAACGGCCATATTATTAAAGGGATTACTTTCATTATTCTGGAACTCTTAATTAATGTTTATAGTAATTTTAATACCGCTATTATGTTAAGTTTTAACGGCGATATTAGCGGGGCAATTAATACATTGAACTTTCAATGGATCATGTTTTATCCTTGTATTTATATGTTTGCAATGTATGATGCCTATAAATTCGGAAGTGGAAAATATAGCGAACTTTCTTTTTTACCATTCGTATTCGCTGCATACTTTGTAACGGTCGGGGTAATGTTCTCTACAACTGTGAAAATTTCCAAAATATTTCCTGGACCTATTTTCTTACCAATGATTGCACTTATTCCCGGAATTTCAATCGGTTTTTTAGTTCGTGCAATTATTCTTTCCTTCCGTACAAAATATAAAAAAAACACCCAATCTTGAGTGTTTTTTCATCTTTTCGCTGAACGATAACCAGCAGCTACCGCTTCTTTCTCTGTACAGAACATTTCTTCTGGTTTCGTCTTTTCATACCAAGGAGATGAGTCTGTGTGATATATTTTTTCACCTGTTGAGCTAATATTTCCTTTAATTGTACAACTCTGTTTTTCATGTTCGGATGAAGCTTTTTCAGAAATTTGCTCATTATAACCCTTATCCTCTGTTACATAGTTTTCGATGCTCCAAATTCCTTCTTCTTTTCGTTGTGCCTTCTTTTGAATTTCATAAAATCGATCAACATACTTCGTATTTGGAGCATAAATATAAGCTACTCTTGCCAATCCTTTTTCAAGAAGAAGTTCATTGAACATTTTTCCATCAATATATAAATAAGCGAGCAATCTTCCATATTTATCACGCTCACTTACATCAAGCTCAATCTGTACTTTTTTACCGTTCAGCATACCTTTTGCAAACTTGCTTGCCTCAGGTCCAAATGGCTGAACCTCTTTATTTGGATGGACTGTTTCAGGTGTATCAACGAGTAAAAGACGAATTGTTTCTTCTTTTCCATCGACTAAAATTTTCATCGTGTCACCATCGACAACTCTCGTTACCTCAGCATCAATAAAATTACTTTCACTTACAGCATTTTCATTCGTTACATCTTTATTAGCCGTTTCTTCACTTAATGCACAGCCTGTCAATAATGAAAAAAGTACAACGGGCAGAAGCATCCATTTTACTTTCATTTTATATCACCTTCCGTTTATTTTCCTTTCCTATCATAACATTCCTTTCATCATAAAAGGGAAAGAAACAGAAAGAGGGTCAATCATAATTTGATCAACCCTCGTTTTCTACTTATATTTATTTCTATTAGACAAAATACTGCAGATGCTCATTGAAGGAGGAGTTAATTTTTAATAAATGATAGTTTTGATTTATCATCTTTAACTGTATAACCGCCACCCAGATCAATGTTCTCTCCATCAATATGTTTCACAAAGTATAGATTGCCTTTTTTCAATACAGAATGCTTTTGTCCATTCGCATTATAAAGTACAGCATCTTCTTTAAGCTTCACATAACCAGTAAAATATGTGACCTTACTATTATTTTTCACATAATAGCCGCCGCCTACTTCATATTTTTCATTATCATATGAATATACTTTAATTGCTTCTCCCTTTTTTAATGTACGGGAAACATGACCATTTTTATCATAAAGCGGGGTATTTTCTTTCACTAAAACTTTGCCGATATAAATACTCAAAAGTTTTTCATCATGTTTAACATAGTAAGAACCGCCTACGTTATAATACATTCCTTCTGTACCATATACGTGATAAGATCCGCCTTTTTCCAAGCTTTTATAGAAAGTGAATTGTCCATCACTATCTTTTTTCAATAATTCCAGCTCTTGACGGGCATACAGACGGGCAATCGGATTATTATGATTCGCCGGTAATTCAATATTCGGGATTTTAATTGAATCTGATTCGAATTTCGGTAAGTTCATCACTTTCCAAAATTCCTTACCAACTGCTTGATAGCCGTCTACGCTTAAATGAATATCTGCCGGATTAGGCACAAAGCTAAAAGGATTAGCATTAATTACATCAGAAGTTGGAACGAATGTTACATTTTGTCCCGCTCCAGCATGTAAAGCGACAGAACCTTGTATACTTTGATTTAAATTTTGCAGTAATGAAAGAAGCATTTGCTGCTTATCTGTCGGCAGTTGAGATATAGCCTGTGCAAATGGATTGTAATAACCCATAACATATACTTTTACATCACTATTCTCTTTTTTAATTTCATCAAGGATAGTATTTAAGTTCGTATGTAAATTACCTAAAATAATTGTAGGATTTGCACCTTCTTTTAATTGAAAAGTACTAATATCAAGTGCTCTAAGAATATCATTTGCACCGATTGTAATTGTAATAATATCCGCATCTTTAATAACTGTTTCTTGGAAATTAGGATCAATAACCATCGCCTTTAATTCATCTGATACTAATCCTGATTTTCCCTTCTTAGTAATTGTTACTTCATAATTGTGACTCGTCATAAGTCCAGCTATCGTATCGACATAGCCCTGATCATATTGCGGCATACCGTTTGGATCTTTATACGGTGTTTGACCTGCTGCCAATGAGTCTCCAAGCGAAACATATTGAATAACATTTTGCTTGCTCGTCCCGTTTGCCAGGGCAGTCACTGGAACTAATAGCATCATTACGATTAACATCGTCAATACCGTGAGTAATTTCCTATTTTTATTCATTTTTCCCTCTCCATTCTCTTTATGAACCATACTATCTTACCAAATTTCTTTTCGACACGGTACTTTTTTCTCTCTTAATTTTCTGTCTTTTTAGTCGTTTATTCATTATAATTTCTACTAACTTATTGAACCTTCTTTGCCAAAAAGAAATGAAACAATACATAAATAAATATAATTTCCAGGACAATAAACAAACTCGCCTCGATAAAATCTGTCTGAATAAAATTAACTAAGTTTAGTAGAAAAAGCTGTACAAATAAAAGAAATTTTACTATTTTCAAAAAAGACTTTTTTCTCTCTTCAAAAGAAACTGGATATAGCTGAATAATATCATTGATACACAGTTGTAAAGGTAATAGCTGATATCCGGTTATAAATAAAGTAAACAAAATGACAGCCCAGCTGTGTAAAGGGGAAAAATAAATAATCGTACAGCCTATTAACGTCAATCTTATATATAGATAGTAGAACTCATTATACCTAGTGAATAAATGAAGAAATAAATAATTAAAAGTAGAAGACTGCCTGTGCTTTATTACTCTCTTTATTATCCAAGAAAGAACTGTTCTCCGTTTAAATGAGCGCTTTAAATGAGGAACATCTATATAAAGCTGAATAAATTTATATATAGCCGCTAACGCTTTTTCTTCTTCCTCAATTAAATAACTCCAATTTATTCCTCTTTGTCTTTTTCCAAATATAAAAGGAAATAGGAGAAACTGAATGAATAGTATAAGAAAAGAAAAGAAATAACAGTCCATTAAAAATAGAAAAAGAATGACACTAAATGAGAGAATTCTAATAAGCTGATGCAGTAATTTCTCATATGTACCGTGCAGCCATTGCATTACCCATGTTAAACGAATATTTAATACAATCAGACATAAAAATAGAAAAAGAAATGGGATATAAAAGGAGATTTTCAAAAGCGGGTTAATAATGATAATAACAATGCCCCACTTCACTGCGTCTAACAACCCGCTGTATACCATGGATTTCTTAAAATAAGACTCTAGTTTTCCCTCCATTGGACGCAGAAAAACAAGATCCGCCTTTTTTGCAAATGTTCGTACTCTCGTCTGTAAAAAAAGTAATGACATAAAAAAAGATAAAAATATATCCATATAAAATGAAGAAGGAATTATTGGAAGCAGCTTTAAATACCAGTAAATAAAAACAGCACCGACAAGCAGGATAGAATAGAAAACACTCATTCCTATAACAGAAAAATACCTCACCATTTTCAAATAAAACTGCTGAAATCTATTATTCCAAATAGAATCTATATTCATCCGGCCACCCTCACTTTCTTGGTTGTTTCTTAAAAGAATAATCACTGTCCAACTTTCTTAAATTGTACTTTATTCCATATAATCCAAAAAGATATTTCTCATATTGATTAATTAAATAAAATTCCTGTTCTCATTCCTGCTTATCCTATAAAATTATACACTGTACTAAATTTTTCAAGTATTACATGTTAGAATTTCAAGTTATATGTCTATATCATAAATATACATTATTTTTACACTGCCTTCATATCACATTTACACTTTCTCAAGTATAATAGAAATTATACATATATTTGTGTTCGCTTCTTAAGGAGTTGTTGTTCTTTGTTAAATTGGATTAGCCGCCAAATTGTAGCGATTTTATGTATCGTTGCTTTTTTATCGCCTTTAATTGCGATGTCATTAATTGAATTCTATTATTATAGTACATTGATCGGCTGGATCGTCGGCTTTATTTGTATTGTAATTGCATATATAATCGTTCACATACGTCCTGATGAAGAGGAACTGGCTTCATAACGTGAAACTCTATCAGTGAGGGTTTTCCTCATCCCCACTGATAGTTAGTTGAACCAATCAGGCCTTTACGGGCAGTTGGATGTTCCACTTCACTTCCTCGAATTGCTAGAACT
>NZ_BCVG01000060.1 GCF_001591625.1 Metabacillus fastidiosus NBRC 101226 | reverse complement strand
TTACTGCCCGTTAAGGCTGGGATAAATAGTAATTTTTTATAGTAACCTCTCCGTTGCAAAACTGGCAGCAGAGAGGTTTTTTATATTTTATCCTCCTGGCTTCCTGCACATATCCTCGTTTTTCATAAAATAGAACAAAAAGTTATAGACATAAATAGTCATGATTTTCATTATCATTCCATAAAAATAACTGCGTTTTCTAAACGACGAAAAATTATGATGCATATGAAAAAATGGGGTTATTATTTTAAATTGTAATTTAAATACAATTTATTATATGACAAAGTTCCTCTCGTCTATGTCGAAACTTGTGCCTCATTAACCTTTGAATTAGTAAAAAGGTTTTTATTATAATAATAAACGGGTGGACGGCATGCGTGGCTGTCAATGTATTTGGCGTAGGTGGGGCCAATACAAAATTTACATGTTTAACAGTTTGATAGTTTGGAAATAAGAAATATAAGAAAAAATTACAGGAGGATAATACAGTGTTAAAAGAAAAAAAATTAACTTTATCTGATTTTATTAATAAGGACCGCTTTGAATTAAATTCTTATTTAACCTATTTATCACAAATAACAGAAAGTAAGACTTCTGTTTCAAAAAGATAAATTTTGTTTGAAAATAGTGTTATTCACAATCAAACATATAGTTTAAACACAAAATATTCCTTCACAAGTAGAAAAAGGATTCTACGGAATTTTACATATAAAATAAAACTAACCATTAAATAAGGTTTTCAAGTATCTCTCTTAATGGTTAGTTGAACGAAATTCATTTTTGATTTGATTTATTTTCTGCTTCCATACGTCTTATAAGCTCATCTGTTTTCTGTTGTTCTTTTTTTGACAATCTAATAATTAGACGGAAAGTTACATATGCGGCAATCCCACAGATAAGCATCATAATTCCAGCAGGAATGTATTCTGATTTATCCTGTGGAAAGTACAAAAATAACCCAAGTGTATTGATTAACTCATTCATGGTTATTCACAACCTTTCTTCCACTCATACTATAACAATTTTTGATACATTCGACCAGTTTTAAACATAATATTCATGGTAAACTATTGTAATAGTATTTAATTCACACTTTAAGAAGGGATGAATACAATGGAAGAGCAGCAAATTGGGGATATTGTAACTGCGCATTACCGGACGGGGAAATATATAGGAGAGGTTACAGCAGTAAATCCAGCTCATTATGTCGTTCAAATAAAGGCTGTTTTAAAACATCCGGAGCAAGGTGATTTACATTCGCCAAAAGAGGTAGATGTACCATTCTTTCATGAAAGACGGGCATTAGCATTTAATGAGCGGGCGAATATTGTTAAACAAATGGTGAAGCCTTATGCTGGAGCAATACCAAATTATAAGGACTCCCTTACCGATTCACTTGGCACTCTTAGAGAGGAGCTTCAAAGAAACGGTGATACATGGTCCAATCGCTCATTAGAGAACTTAAAACAATTAGAAATCGAGTATAATCGCTGAAAAATTAAAAGTATAATAAAGACTGTCCAATTAAGCGGAACAGTCTTTTTACGTTGCATATTTTTTAAATATTTTATTCAAATCGATTCTATCTCCAATTGTCGTTGGTGTTGGCTTTTCTAAATATTGTTTATCTTTTTCAACAAGCTTAAAAAGATTATATGTTGTTAAAGCATCGTCTAGCGCCCGATGATGTTTTCCAGTTCCCTTCTTTCCATACTCCTCAACAGCCTTCCATAACCCAGTTTGATTACTATCACCGAAAAACTTTTTATACTCCATTGATAAGTCACGGAATTTCCCAGTCAGCGGAAAAGGAACATTTTGCTTTTGGCAATTATGCCTCAGTACTTTCATATCCATATTTCCCCATGTAATAACTGTATTTGGCATCCCTTTATCATATTTTTTTAATAAATCAATTAACTCATGAAAGTCCATCCCCTCATCCACCTTTTCTTGTGAAATATGAAGAAACTTCTTACATCTGTCACTTAATATAGGAAACTGTATCGGTTTAATAAAAGACGAAAACTCACTTTCAATTTCTTTATTAATAACAGAAACTATCCCTACTTCTATTATCTCTGGGTAAAACCCTTTTGGATTGTTTTTTCCTTCTGGCATTGTGAATTCAAAGTCAAGAAATAATAGATGATCGTCCTTATTCAATTTTCATCCCTCCTTTATTATTTTTTTTACTATTATTATATCATCGCAGCGCTTAAATTAGCTTCATTTTATGAAAAATAGGGATTTATCTCATGTCCATTTTTTATAATATCATTTGAATATAATTATCATTTTCCAATGCTTACAAATTTAAGAATACCATGTTACTATTAGTTAAAAAGATACCATGTTATAAATGAAAGAAGGTGATCGCTTTTGAGGCCATTTTTCGGATGGTTTTTTATAATTATTTTAGCTCCAGTTCTTATTTACATAGGTATGATTGCCGGAGAAGAAGCTAATAATGTCAAAGCTCTTGATACAGTATTAGATGAAAAAATCCCAATTAGTAAAATTCAATTAGCAAGAAATAGTTATATTTATGATCAAAAGGGAAATTTAATCTCAGAAGTTATTTCAGAGCAGGAAAATAGAATCGTTGTCTCATATGACAATGTACCGGAAGAGATAAAACAGCTTTATCTCGTTTCGGAAGATCAGCATTTTTTTGAACATATTGGATTTGATGCAGCCGGGATGTTGAGAGCAGTTTTTACAAATATTAAACACCAGTCTATTGAACAAGGCGGAAGCACAATTACTCAACAATTAGCAAGAAATGTTTTTTTATCTCATGAGCAGACATATAACCGGAAGCTTAGTGAATTGCTATATTCCTATCAATTAGAGAGAACATGGACGAAAGAAGAAATTTTCGAAACATATCTGAACTCTATTTACTACAGCAATGGGGTATATGGTATTGCAACAGCAGCAACATATTATTTTGGCAAGGAATTAAAAGAACTTAATTTAGCTGAAATGGCCTTTATAAGCTCTATTCCAAATAATCCAACAGTTTATAATCCTTTGCAGCACTTTGAAAATACTAAATCCCGTCAGGAATTATTGCTTTTAAAATTACATGAAAATGAGCTTCTTTCTAAAGAAGACTATGAGAAAGAAATAAAAGCTCCAATTAAACTTAATGTTCGTGGGCAAATCGACCATTATCCTGATTATGTAACATATGTCCATGATGAATTAAACGAGCTCATCGCACAAAAGGAAGGCTATTCTAAAAAAATAAATGAAGCAAATGAAGAAAATAGACCCGCAATCAAAAAACAGCTGAATGAGAGAATAAATCAAATAACCCGCAATGGAATTATTATTCATACTGCCCTAGATCCTTCCATCCAGCAAAAAGTAACAAAAGCAATTAATTCAAGACTGCCCTATGAAAGTCTTCAAGGTTCAGCGATCGTTATAGATCACAAGTCTCATAAAATTGTAGCTTTATCAGGCGGGAAAAATTACAAAAAATTTGATTTTAACCGTGCCTATCAATCCTATCATCAGCCAGGATCGGCTATAAAGCCACTGCTTGATTACGCCCCATATATCGATACGACAGGAGCAACTGTTAACAGCATGATTGATGCCGGAAAGTTCTGTAAAGGGATATATTGTCCGAAAAACTACTCTGGAAAAAACTATGGACATGTCACATTAGAAACAGCATTGAAAAATTCTTATAATACTCCTGCCGTTCGAATGTTAAATAACGTAGGAATTGAAAAAGCCTTTTCTTATTTAAAACCGTTCAATTTCGATAAAACCGTAAAAGCTGATTATGGGTTACCAGCTGCAATCGGCGGCTTCACTTATGGAATGTCACCACTGGAATTAACAAGTGCATATACGGCATTTGCAAATGGCGGAAACTTTTACGATAACCATGCAATTATAAAAGTAACTGATTTACAAGGTAATACATTATACGAATGGGAAGAAAAACCGGTAAGAGTGTGGAAAGAATCAACAAATGACCAAATGCGTCATTTATTAGCTTCCGTTGTATCCAGCGGAACTGGTAAAAGAGCTGCATTTTCAGCTCCTTATATTGGTGGAAAAACAGGAACTTCCAATGACTACAATGATCTTTGGTTCGTTGGTTTAACTGATAAATATACTGCAGGTGTCTGGGTAGGTAAAGATAAAAAAGGATCAGTGAGAGGTATTTACAGTTCAGGAATACATCTGCAACTTTGGAAACAAGTTATTAATAACTGAAGCAGGCACGGGGAGTGAGCATAATGAATGAATCAGAGCATCCTATTATTTTATTTGATGGCGAATGCCAATTTTGTGACCGTACTGCCAACTTCATTATTAAGTACGACAAACGGGCATATTTTCGTTTTGCTTCACTCCAATCATCTGCCGGTCAAAAGCTATTAAAGAAATTCGGTCTGCCGACAGATGATTTCTCAAGCTTTGTTTATGTAAATAAGGAATCATATTATACAAAATCAACAGCGGCTCTACTCGTTTCCAAAGGTCTTGGAAAACAATTCCGTATTCTTTATTATCTTATTATTATTCCACGACCACTGCGTGATATTTTGTATCAATTTATCGCTAAAAACAGGTATAAATGGTTTGGCAAGAAAGAAGAATGCACTATCCCCTCTCCTGAAATTAGAAAACGTTTTTTAAAGTAAAAAAGGAAGCCTCACAATGATTTGAGGCTGCCTTTACAACTATGTATAAAGCATTTATATATAGATCCTACTTATTTTTTTCAACATAAGAAGTTGAGGCAGTTTATTATTTCCGACAGGGCTTTACAGCAAGACTTTGTTGATTTTTGGCTTATCCATTTGCAAGCAGAGCTTGCTAATGCTTTTCAGCGGGAGCTGAAAAGTGCTCAAATTTCTAAAAAGGAGAAGAAAAGCTCGCTTTTCTCTCCCTTTTTAGAAATTTGAGCGAGATGAGCCAAAAATCGAGCACTATACTAAGTTTTATTGAACATATGTCGGAATATTAATTTGGGTTTATATAGTTCTTCAATTAAACTGGTAAACTTGCTATGAGACTATTATACAATCTAAAGAATAAATAAAGCGTTCCAAGCATAAAGCTAAACCAAAATAATACATGAAGCAGTACTAATCCAATTAATGAAAGAGATGTTAATGATGAATTGAACTTGTAAACGATAAAGATAAAATAACTAACAGTTGCAAGCAGAAATAGTGCAACAATTCCTAATTGATACTGGATCGATAGAAAAGATACTAATCCGCCGATAAGATAGATTGTTGAACCACTTCTTATTTTCGTTAAATTCTCCCCTGCTACATCTTTTGAAAAAAACAGCAAAGAGAGTTCTGTTATCGTATTTGCAATTAATTTAAGAGCTGAAAACACCATGAAGTATAATAATGCAAATAAAGAAAATATTGCTGCTTTTATTCCATTCTCTGAGAAAAACTCTAACATTCCACTATACATTCCAAACATTTTTAAATAATCAATAACGATAATAACTGTTGAAATGGACAGTGACGTACTGAACAGAATAATTGATATAAGCGGAAAATAACTCGTCAAGTATGTATTTTTCATTTATTTTATTTCCTTTTCAACTTAATTCTCCACCATTATGAATGACAATGATGTATTTGACAAGAAGTAAATGGAAATTTAAGCCGAAATACTTATTTTAGGTCCTTATTTTTGAATTCAAATAATCAGACCGACCCTACAAATTAATCATTTATACCTCTTATTTTAATGACAGTAGCAGAGTCAAAACATTATGCTAACGATTTTTCACAATTCGAATATATTCCCTTGGCTGAAAAGGTTCCTTTTGAAAAACAGTTGAAATAGTTTCAGCAACTATCTTTTCTTCATCTGCTTGCTTTATTTGAAGGTCTAAGAACATGGCGCTTCCAAATAAAGTGAGAAATATCGCTCCCCCAATAATGCTTTTTCTTATTTTGATAGAAATCACCTCATTCATAAACATGCTCTTTTGAAATTTAAAATATACAATTATTAAAAAATTTGTTATGCTTTTTATGTTCATATGAACTTGAAACGTTCATTTTTAACTATCTTTTTCATAAAATCTAATGTGAGAAGAATAATAATCGGATATGATATGAAAAGCTTTTTAGGAGGTTCTTGTATGACATTGCTGCACTTGGCGATTTTGTTCCCTTTCTTATTCGCTATCTTCATTCCATTCCTGTATAAATATTTCCGTAACATCCATACAGGATGGTTTGTCCTCATTTTGCCCATTGCTTTATTTACATACTTCAGTCAATTTATTAAAACGACAATGAGTGGCAAAACAGTTATAGAAACAATGAACTGGATTCCATCTTTAGGTATTAACTTTACCGCTTATATAGATGGACTAAGTTTATTATTCGCATTGCTTATTACTGGAATAGGGTCTCTAGTGATTCTTTATTCCATTTATTATTTATCAAAAGAAAAAGAAAAATTAAATCATTTCTATGTATATTTACTCCTGTTTATGGGCGCAATGCTCGGAGTTGTTTTATCGGATAATTTAATTGTTCTTTATACATTTTGGGAATTAACATCCTTGTCCTCCTTTTTACTAATCGGTTATTGGTATACACGTGAAAAATCACGTTATGGTGCACAAAAATCTATGTTAATTACAATTTTCGGCGGGCTTGCGATGCTTGGTGGATTCATCATGCTGTATATGATGACGGGATCTTACAGCGTGAGGGAAATTATTACGGCTGTTGCTGAAATTTCAACCGATGGACTTTTCGTTCCCGCATTAATTTTTATTCTGCTCGGAGCATTTACAAAATCAGCACAATTCCCATTTTATATTTGGCTGCCTGATGCAATGGAAGCTCCGACACCTGTAAGTGCTTATTTACACTCTGCCACGATGGTAAAAGCAGGTATATATTTAGTTGCGAGACTAAGTCCTGTATTCGCCATTTCTCCTGAGTGGTTTTGGCTAGTATCCTTATTTGGAATATTTACGATGTTTTGGGGATCTTTCAACGCTGTGAAACAGACTGATTTAAAAGCGATTTTAGCTTTTTCTACTGTGAGTCAGCTCGGAATGATTATGTCACTGCTCGGTATCGGTGCTGCCGCATTACATATTGATTCAATGAATGACAGCTATTTTACAATTGCGACACTTGCAGCTATTTTTCATTTAATTAATCATGCAACATTTAAAGGAAGCCTCTTTATGGTTGCCGGTATTGTAGATCATGAAACCGGGACACGTGATATTAGAAAGCTCGGTGGACTGATGAGCTTTATGCCGATTACTTTCACGATTTCCATTATCGGGGCATTTTCAATGGCAGGGCTGCCGCCATTTAACGGATTTTTGAGTAAGGAAATGTTTTTTACTGGAGTACTGCGTGTTGCTGAAATGAATATTTTCAATTTAGAAACTTTGGGAATATTATTCCTGATATTCGCATGGGTCGGAAGTATTTTCACTTTCATTTACAGTATGGTTCTTGTATTCAAAACATTTACGGGAAAATACCAGCCTGAAAAATTAGAAAAAAAACCGCATGAAGCACCGATTGGAATGTTAATTTCACCAATCATTTTAGCTTCACTCGTCATTATTTTCTTCTTTTTCCCTAACATATTATCGCTGTCTATTATTGACCCAGCGATGCAGTCAATCATCCCTTCACTCATTGGTGAAAATGGATATTTTGACATTGAGATAAGCCACTGGCATGGATGGTCACCGGAATTATTTATGACAATTGGTGTTGTAATTATCGGTACAATCGGATTTTTATCATTAGCGAAGTGGAGAAAAATTTATAATCTCCATCCTAAAAAACTGACATTAAACAAAGCATATGATACATCTCTTATTGCTCTTGACCGGTCTTCTTCGCGCTTCACGAAATTTTATATGACTGGCTTTATTAGGGACTATCTCATTTATATTTTTGCTTTTTTCATCATCATTTTAGGAACAACAATAATTATAAAGGACGCCTTTTCCTTCTCGCTGAAAGGAGCAGCACCAATTGGACTATATGAAGTAATATTGGCGGCTGTTATGGCAATTGGTACGATTACAACAATATTTGCAAAATCAAGGCTGACAGCAATTATTGCACTCGGTTCTGTCGGCTACTCGCTCGCATTATTTTTCGTCTTATTCCGGGCTCCGGACCTTGCGCTGACACAATTAATTGTAGAAACAGTTTCTGTCGCTCTATACTTGCTCTGCTTCTACTTCTTACCTGAATTAAAGAAAAAAGATAAGAAAGTATCATTTAAATTGACAAACTTCATCATCGCACTTGGGGTCGGAACGATTGTAACATTAATTGCTTTGTCAGCTAATAGTGAGCGAGCATCACAAACGATATCCGCTTTCTTCATTGAAAACAGCTATACATTAGCAGGCGGCAAAAATATGGTTAATGTCATTCTCGTCGATTTTAGAGGATTTGATACATTATTTGAAATTACGGTTCTCGGTATTGCAGCACTTGGAATATACAGCATGATTAAACTTCGTGTAAAGGAGGAAGAAAAATGAACAAAAAAAATATAAAAGTAAATGATCTCATTTTCCAGACTGTTACAAAGATCGTTGTGTTCATTATTATCCTTTACTCATTACATTTGTTCTTTTCCGGACATTATACACCCGGAGGAGGCTTTGTCGGAGGACTTATGACTTCATCGGCTCTTGTTCTTCTTTTACTGGCATACGATGTAAAAACAGTGAAGAATATTTTACCTTTTAATTATATAAATATTGCAGCATCCGGCCTGCTCATCGCAGTTCTTACGGGACTGGGCTCTTTATTTTTTAAAGTTCCTTTTCTCACGCACAGCTTTAAGTACGTGGACCTTCCATTATTAGGCGAGACTTCATTAGCTACTGCTGTACTATTTGACTTAGCTGTATATTTAGTTGTCATTGGTGTAACTATGACGATTATCCAAACGATTGGGGAGACGGAATAATGGAAGTATTAATGTCAATTCTCGTTGGAATATTATTTATGGCTGCTGTCTATTTGATGCTCTCACGCAGTTTACTTAGAATTATTCTCGGAACCGGTTTACTAAGTCATGGTGCCCATCTTCTTATTTTAACGATGGGCGGACTAAAAACTGGGGCGGCGCCGCTACTTGGTGAACATGCAAAATTTTATACAGATCCATTACCGCAGGCACTTATTTTAACAGCTATCGTTATAAGCTTTGGGGTTACATCTTTTTTCCTTGTATTAGCTTATCGTGCTTATCAGGAACTTCGTACAGATGATATGGATCAATTAAGGGGCAAAGATCACTATGAATAACTTAATTATCTTACCGCTCGTCATACCATTGCTTGCCGGGATCATATTAATTTTCTTTCATAAAAAGATTAAAGCTCAGAAAATAATCAGCTTCATTGCCTCGGTTCTTTTTATCATTATCGCATCAGCGGTTGTACAAAATGTACATTTGAATGGTATCCAGACACTTGAAATAGGAAGCTGGAGAGCACCATACGGGATTATATTTGTTGCTGATATGTACTCAAGCTTACTCGTACTCACAACGAGTATTATCGGTCTTACCTCCCTTCTATTTGCTTTCTCTACGACAACAGCAAAAAGGGGAAACTTTTATTTTTATCCAAGTATTCAATTTTTATTAGCCGGGGTAACTGGGGCATTTTTAACTGGAGATATTTTCAATTTATTTGTGTTCTTTGAAGTAATGCTCATGTCTTCCTATGTCTTAATTGTCCTTGGAAGTGAGAAAGCTCAACTGAGGGAATCAATCAAATATATTTTAGTAAATATTATCTCATCAGCACTTTTCGTTATTACAGTTGCTTATTTATATGCTGTAACTGGCACATTAAATATGGCTGACTTAAGCGAAAAGATAGCAGCTACGGGACAGACTGGCTTACTGACAGTTATTGCGATTCTTTTCTTAATCGTATTCGGTCTAAAAGGAGCAATTTTCCCTTTATTCTTTTGGCTTCCCGGTTCATATGAAGCACCGCCGGCCGCTATAAAAGCTCTTTTTGGGGCATTATTAACAAAAGTAGGAGTTTACTCTATTACGAGGGTATATACACTTCTATTCTATCATGATACTGGTTTTACTCATGAAATTTTAGCATGGCTCTCAGCACTTACAATTATTTTTGGTGCAATCGGGGCAATTGCCTATTCTAATATAACAAAAATTATTATTTACAATATCATTACAGCTGTAGGTGTTATTTTATTCGGTGTTGCAGCATTTACAGAAGCTTCTGTGGAAGGATCAATTTACTATTTAATTCATGATATGATTATTAAAGCCGCATTATTTTTCCTTGTTGGCACTGTTATTGCCATTACCGGAACAAGTCATTTACGTAAGTTCAGTGGACTCATAAAACCTTATCCGCTGCTTGGCTGGCTATTCTTTGTCGCTGCTATTTCTCTTGCTGGAATTCCTCCATTAAGCGGATTTATCGGTAAATTAAAAATCGTTCAAGGCGGCTTTGAAGCAGGACAGTTTACAATTGCAGTCATCGTCCTCTTATCGAGCTTGCTCGTCTTATATTCGGTTATGAAAATATTTATTAATGGTTTTTGGGGAGAACAAAGGAAAGAACAGGAATTAAGAAAGATTCCAATTAATAGACTATTATTTCCGACTGTTATTTTAATTGTCCTTTCGATCGTTTATGGATTAGGTGTCGAAAGCATTTCCCCTTATGTTTCTCAAGCTGCAGAGGGTCTGCTTAATCCATCAATATATATAGAAGCCGTATTGAAGGAGTAGTGTATATGGCATTTCAAATTTTATTAAATGTAATTTTAGCATGGATTTGGATGTTCTTATCAAGTGATTATTCAACTATTGCATTTTTCAAAGGTTATTTCTTTGGATTGCTTATTATCTTTGTTTTAAGACGATTTTTTCATAAGAGAATTTACATTTTAAGTATCATTGCAATTTTGAAACTTCTATGGATCTTTTTTATTGAGCTAATAAAAGCAAATATAGATGTTTTAAAAGTAATTTTTTCTCCTACATCAAAAGTGAAACCTGGTATTTTTTCATTGGAAACAAGCTTAACAGAAGGATGGGAAATCACATTATTATCCAATCTAATTACATTGACACCTGGTACACTCGTTATTGATATATCAGATGATAATAAAACATTGTATATTCATGCGATTAATATTGAGAATGTAGAACAGACAAAGCAGGATATTAAAAATACGTTTGAAAAAGCGATTAAGGAGGTGAGTCATTGATGTTCACCTTCATTATGACTCTATCTCTGTTCATCATTGCCGTATCTACAGCACTGTATCTGTACCGATTAATAAAAGGTCCTTCCACACCTGACCGTGTCATCGCTTTAGATGCAATCGGCATAAATTTAATCGGAATAACAGCTGTTACATTAATCGTCCTTAATACAAACGCTTTTGTTGAGGTTATCTTATTAATTAGTATATTAGCTTTCATCGGCACAGTAGCATTTGCGAAATTTTTGGAGAAAGGAGAAATTGTTGAAAATGATCGAGATCAGTAAATTTATCGTCGGTTATCTCATTCTCCAAGGAGCAATACTCAGCTTAATTGCTGCAATTGGTGTTATTAAATTACCTGATCCTTACACTCGGAATCATGCGGCATCAAAAAATGCCACACTCGGAATTATGAGTATATTGATAGGCGTATTTCTCTACTTTTATTTCATTCATGGTGAAGTAAATTCAAGAATTTTACTTGCTATTCTCTTTATTTTCATTACAGCCCCGGTTGCTGGACATTTAATTAGCAGAGCGGCATATAATTCAGGAGTGCCTCTATGGAAGAATAGTGTGCAGGATGATTTAAAAGAAGCTAAAGAGGGAAAAATCGAAAATAGAAGCACAGACTAGATAAATGTCTGTGCTTCTATTCATTCTATAACTTCTTTTTCAAAACAGCTATCGTACATCTCGAAATACAAATTAAATCCTCTTGTTCATCGACTATTTTTATTTCCCAAACCATTGTCGTTTTTCCAACATGAACTGGTTTTGCATGTGCTGTAACAATACCCTCTTTTTTAGAGCGAATATGGTTTGCATTTATTTCTAATCCAACACAAATCTCGTTTTCCTGATCAATAAAATGAAAAGACCCTACACTTGCAGCAGTTTCCGCTAATGCAACAGATGCACCGCCATGTAATATTCCGAACGGCTGATGTGTTCTGGAGTCAACAGGCATTGTCGCTATAACTCCTTCATCATCCATTTTTAAAATTTGAATACCTAATGCCTCAAGTAATGTATCTTTTGAATTAATATCCATTTTCTCCCTCCTGTATGTTAAACTTTATGAGCTGATCATCATTAGGAGACGGCTTGCCTCTACCGTCAAGATTACTTGTAATAGCATAAAGAATTCCATCTTCAATAAGAACATCTCTCATTCTTCCATATCCCGATATCAGCTTCCTGCTTTCACCAGTTTCAATATCAAAGGACATAACAGCACTTCCTGCCAGTGCTGCAATATATAATCTCCCTTTATCGTAACCTATTCCAGAAGGTGCCCATGTTTGATTATCTGTATGGTAATAAGGAGTTTCCATTCCCATTTTTTGTTCATCTCCTTCAATAATCGGCCATCCATAATTTTTACCCTTTTTAATATAGTTAATTTCATCATGTGCACTTTGTCCATGCTCTGTACTGAATAAGCGGCCGCTCTCATCCCAGACTAATCCTTGCGGGTTACGATGTCCATATGAATAAACATAAGAGTCTATGAAAGGATTATCTTTAGGAATACTCCCATCAAGCTCCATCCTTAATATTTTTCCAGCAAGAGAATTTTTATTTTGAGCGAGCTCTGGTTCTAACGCATCACCAGTTGTTATGTAAAGCTTTTTATCAGGACCAATTTTCACTCTGCCTCCATTATGAAAGCGAGCCCCTGGAATATTATCAAGAAGTACCTCTTCCTCAATCCATTTATTATCTTCTAATTTTATTTTAATGAGGCGATTTTTAATCCTTCCATTATTCAAATATGTATGATAAACGGCCATCTCATTATTCACAGAAAAATTAGGTAATAAAGCTATTCCTAATAATCCCCCTTCACCTTCGATATGAATTTGCTCTTTCAAATACAAGCTTTGTTCATTTCTTTTCCCACTGGTCATATCCCATTGGACGATTTTTCCTTCTCTCTCACTTATAAAGAAAGTATTATCTGTTTTTGCGATTGACCAAGGAATGTTCAGTTGCTGGAGCATGCTTTCACTATTTGTCTTTCCCGTTTGGACTTCAAGTGAAGACGGAGTTTCTTCTTTATTTACCGAACAGCCAATTAACAGAATGAATATGAGAATAGGACAGATTATTTTATACAAATTAAAACACCTCATTTTAATTTATCGTACTGCATTTAATCAATAAATCCTTCTGATTTCGCAATAAGGACAGCCTCCATGCGGGAACGGACATTTAATTTTGTATAAATGGATGTTAAGCTATACTCAATTGACCGTTTACTTAAATGTAAGTAATCTGCAATCTCCTGATTTGTCATTCCTTTCTCCACTTCCTGCAAGACAACTTTTTCCCGTTCATTTAGTAATTCTGTTTTCCTCTTTGATTTCCCTGTCTCCAATTTTTTATGTGAAATTAATTCATGCAAATAATCAAAGGGAATAATAACTTCTCCTTCCATTACACATTTTATATAGGAAAGGAGTCTCTTTGACGGTTCTGTTTTGCTAATAATTCCGTAGATTCCAATCCTGATTGCCTCTTCCCAATAGTCTTCTACATCATAGCCTGTATATAGAATAATTTTGCACTCTTTGTTTTGATTTATAATTGTCTTTGAAAGCTCTATACCATTCATTTCACCTAAATTTAAATCCATTAAAATAATATCAAATTGTTTCAAATCAATCTTTTCGATCTGCTCTATTGTGTAAGGAGGATTCAAACATTCAACTTTAATCTCCTTATCTGTTTCTAATATTGCTTTTGTTCCCTCACGAACGGAAGGGTGATCATCAACAATCAAAATACATATCATATAAATATACCTCCAACAAAGATCACGTATAAATATGTTGAAAAAAGGATGTCCGATAATTCTCTAAATAAATCATATAAAATAACTTCGGCTGGAAGGCCCATCATCAAATCCTTTAATTTTACCGAAATTCCATAACAGGGTCTTTAAGCAGGATGTCCCCAAAGGGTTATTTTTTTACCCTTTGGGGACATCTTCAACTAAATCTCTATATCTACTTTAAAACCTTTATCTTCAGACGTTTCAATCTTCATTACACCATTCAGTGCTTTCACTCTTTCACTGATACCTGATAAACCCATACCCTTTGTGTTAAGGTAGAGCTCTTCTTCATTAACACCATCTCCATCATCTTCATAATGGAGGATAATTTTCCCTTTTATACATACTAACATAATTAATACATTCTCTGCATATGAGTACTTATGCGCATTTGTAAGAAGCTCCTGGATTATCCGATAAATATTTAACTGGACATCAAGATCAAGATTAACTTGGAAATTACCTGTATTTAAACGAATATCAAAGCTGACAAATTCCTGATATTGTCCCACAAGCTTATTTAAAGCTTTAATTAAACCTAAATCATAGAGTAATTGGGGACGCAGCTCTTGGCATGTTTCTCTTGTCGTCTTTATTATATCTGTCATTTTGCTATTCATTTCCTCAAGTCTTTGTGTAATAGCTAAAGGAATATCTTCTTGAGCTGCCAGCGCGCACTCACACTGCCTTTTGAGAGAAACAAGATCCTGCAGAACGGAATCATGTAAATCTTTAGCTAAATTTGAACGTTGTTTCTCTTCAAGAGAAAATAAAAGCTTCGTTAACCAGGATGGATTTGTACCCTCCTTTTCTATTTTTTGCAAGTGTACCATTAACTCCTCTATTTTAAGGAAATTTTCAAGTGAAACATTCGTATAAAATGATAATGTCTGCAGCCATGAAATCTCATCTCTTGTTAATCTTGGTGTATTTAATATTGATAAGCAAAGAAGAATATATGTACGCTCCTTTGTTTCTCCAATATTAATAATAAATCCCCTGTCTAATTCCACAATCTTACCGATCACTGAAGCTGTTTCCTTCATTTTCTCCTCATAAGGAATGTAATCACTTTGCACCGCATTGACATCTAAAGATACTATATTTTTCTCTTTATCAATCTCAATAAAATAAGCTCTGCTGACTAAAAGAACGTCCGTTATAACTCTTTTCAACTCAGAGATTACCTGTTCGAGATTACTTGCTTTTCTAATACTTTGCGTATATTTCAAAACACTTCCCTGATAATTATATTTCTCAGAAAACCTCTTTAGACGGAATCTAAAATCTAATATTTCCTTAATATAAAAAATAACGAGCAGAAAGAAAAAGATAAATAAAAATTGTTTAATTATTAAAAAAGCAGAATTCGAATTTTTCATAAAATGCAGCACAGCAACAATGATGAAGGTTGGAATAACCGCTAATAATGAATAATATTTTAATCTTCCTAATAAAAATTCAATATCATATATTTTAGTTGATATAAATTGGTGAATTAAAGAAAGAGGAATTAATAAAAGAAAAGCAGCTAATACTATTGGTGGGAATACATACTCCCCCCAAAATATATAAGGCACTACAAAAAAAATAGTGAATGGCAGAAATGCTGCAATATTCGAAATAAGCAATATTCGAATCATATATCTTTGTTCACTATAATTAACTTTTCTTAATCCTTTCAGCTTTAAATAAATTATAACGATAATTAATAGGAAAAAGGAAAATAGATTATATGTTTTTATAAATACAATTGATATAAATAATAAATCACGTATGAACTCTATAAGAATATTGGAACAAGCAATAAAATAAGAAAAGGAAAGATAACTTTTACTAAACCAAAGCTTTTCTACTTCCTTAAAATATTGATAAATAAAATGAAGATAAAGAACCGGAGCTATTAAAAATAAAGATAAATTAACATATCTGCCAAATTCATCTCCACGGGCAGACATTCCTCCGCTTAAATAAGCTAATGCTAGTGCCAGCAGAAAACAATTGAGCAGAAAAGCAGATTTCAATTGTAAATTTTTATTTATTTTATACGTCCTATAAATTAAATGGCTGCAAAACAAACAAAGTATAAAAACTACTGTCGGAATAACTAACTGAAAAAGAGATTGGCTGTCAAGCCCACTAAATTCTCTAATTTCAAATTCCTTTATTATACCTTTCCTCTCGATAACAAAACTTTCAGCTTGCTCAAGTCTTCTATGTTTTACAACCTGTTTATGTTCCAAAGGGGAGCGGCCATTAATACTTATGATTTGGTCCCCTTCCTGTAAATCAATAGAGGCACCAAAAGCATTTTCATCAATCTCTGAAATAATTATCTTATGTTCAGAATCAATTGTTACTATAACACCAATGTATTGATTCATTGATGTAGAAACAATAAAGTATACAGCTAAAATAATACTAATAAGTACAGTCAGTAAATAAATGCGATTAAATTTTAATATCATGTTGACACCTTTATATGATAAATGTATAAATAGCCATTTTAAAAATAAAAATGACTACCTCAGTAAAGTAAAGCTTCAATTAATAACTCTTCTTTATCTCTTTATATTTATATTACTATAACTAATCAATGTTTAGTAGTAAACAAACAAGATATTTTACATATAATGGTGAAATCATTAAAAAGCAGAACATTATAAAATATGTATAATGTTCTCTATATTTAAAACTTTTCAAACAAAAAAAGACTTATCATATAGAGATTAAGTCTTTTTAAGATATATTTATAAATGTATATTTATCATACTTATCAATACTTTTGTTAATCTTTTGAAGTAATTCTTTTGTTTCTTTTATTTCCTTTTCAAGTTTTGCCAGTTTTTCGGTCATTTCTTCTATTTGTTGAAGATTCACCGTTCCCACGCTCCTTAATCAAGCCAGACAAATTAAATTGTCCTATTCAAAATTGTAACTTAATATAAGGAGAATTTCGCCGAAAATAAAATAAGAGAATCATTGCGCGAAACCGCAAAAACCGCAAAAATCCTTAATATCCGTCACTAAGAAAACGTTTACATAATTTTAATATGTAATTTCATAAAATACAAGTAAAATTTCCTGATATTTTTTATTTCAAACAAAAAATCTGACTATCCATTTCTTACTGGAAAGCCAGACTCACTTTACTTACATTTCCGCAGTCCATTGCACAATCTTTTCTGCAAGCTGTTCTGCATCTTCTTTATCGATCTTTTTTTCAAAAGATTGAGTAAGACGAGATCTTAAACTACTTCTTTCTTCCTCATATTTAACTGTCATCGACCATTCAAGTTCAGGAATAGCAACTAGGCTGTACTCCTCCTTTTTATTCTCATAAATATAGACATTTGATAACAATTGATTATGTACATTCATATTTGCTTTACGAATTTTCACTTTATCTGCTCCATTTCCATATTAAATACCTGACCATCCTCTATTTCATGAGGACAATCAGGTACAATATTTTCTATTTATTTATTATTTGATTTTGATCGATTACATCATTATCGTAAAAATTTGAAATGCTGAATAAACTTTCTTCATATAAAAAATCACCAGTATTTAAAACACCTGCACCAAATGTACTCTTATCAACACTTTTAGGTGCTAGAATAAAGGTATCTCCAACACTAAAAATTCCATCAGAAAGATTTGTAAATTCTACTCCACCGACAAAAGCTGGCATTTGTTTTCCTCCTGTACTTTTCTCACTGAAAAAGGAAGGAGCTTATTTTTGTAATAAAAAACTATGTGCTCATTCCTCATTTACAGTTATACTACCGTCATCTTCTTTAGAATATGCAAGTAATAAAGTATAGGTTAATAACTATTATTCAACCGTTTCTTCAGTTAAATCTTCTTTATATCTCTTTCTTAAACTTATTAAGCGGATAACATTTAATACAACAGCTTTTAACATTGCATAAGTAGGTACAGCTAATATCATTCCAAAAATTCCACCGAAGCTTCCTGCACCGATAAGCAGTAAAATAATTGTTAATGGGTGTGTATTTAATCGTTTCCCGATAATTAATGGAGATAAAAAATTTCCGTCAATTTGCTGTACAATAGTCACTACTAATGCCGCCAATAAAGCCTTTGTCGGCGAATCTAATAAACCAATAATAACAGCCGGTGCCGCACCAATAAATGGACCTAAATAAGGAATAATATTTGCAACTGCAACGACAATTCCAAGTATAAGAGCATATTTGAGGCCAATAATTGTATAGCCGATAAAGCAGCCAAGCCCCACTGCTGAACAAACGATAAGTTGACCTTGAATATATGCAGACAATGTATCATTTAAATCCTTTAAAACTTTCAAACCTTCTTTTCTATATGCTACAGGTAATATTTTTACAGTTAGCTGAGGAAATCTTTCTCCATCTTTTAACATATAAAATAAAATAAAGGGCACAGTTATAGCTGTTAATGTAATGTTTGTAACAACTCCTAAAACCGCTGATAAACTTGATGTAATATGCTCTGGTAAACTTGTTGCAAAACCAGTTAAATTTTCCTCAATTTTTTCAAAAGATACATAGTCTTGTTCCATCACCCAACGGAACCATGTAGTTTCTGAAAGACCCATTATATATTGACTTATTTCCCTTACATATCTAGGAAAGTTATTAAATAAATCTGTCACCTGACTCGAAATAATCGGACCTAAAAAACCAATAACGGCCGAAACAATACCGATAAATATAAGGTATGGAATTAAAATCGCCAATGTACGGGGCACTTTACCTCTTTCCAATAGTTTAACAACAGGTTTAAAAATAAAGAATAAAATACCCGCTATTAAAATGGGAAGAAACAAAGTAGAAACGAATACAATGATTGGTTCAAATAAAAATGAAACTTTAGTTCCAACGAACACAATAAGCAGCATTAGCAAGATTTGTAATGTCCAAAAATGAACTTTTGATTTGAGCACGTAATTTCCTCCTGATTATAACTATATAAATAGCTCTGTTTGCAAATCTTCTATGTAAAATGTAAACATTTGAGATTTATGTGTATATTTCCATAACAATCATACTAATTTTTTATAAATTAAGTCAAATAAGAGAGCTGTCTCGTTTTATATTTTGAGACAGCTCTCTATTCATTTTCTAATCAATTTTTGATTGTTCCAGTATCTCTTCCGCTCTAATAATTTCAATGGAGCGAATAAGATGGCCTTCAATGTCTGTAACCTTAAATGTGTATCCAGCATAATTGAGTACATCGCCTTTTTGGACATCAATATCCTGAGTTAATACCCAGCCGCCGATCGTATCAATATCTGTATCATCTATATCAAGGGTTAGTAAATTATTAATCTCAGAAATTAATACTTTTCCATCGACAATATAATGCTCATCACTTTTTCTTTGAATATCAGGTACTTCATCATGATCAAATTCATCACGAATTTCCCCTACTATTTCCTCGATAATATCTTCCACTGTCACAAGTCCGGCAGTTCCGCCATATTCATCGACAAGAATAGCAATATGAACTCTTTCCTTTTGCATTTTAATTAATAAATCATGAATAGGAATAGATTCGATTACTTGAATGATTGGACGGATATACTTTTCAAGCGTTGCGTTCTTCCGCTCTTCTTCTGATAAATCATATAAATCAGTAAAAACTTCCTTAACATTAATCATACCCATTACATGGTCTTTATCTCCATTAACAACAGGATAACGTGTATACTTTTCATTGCTCATTAAATCTAAATTTTCTTGAAATGATTTTTCAATCGATACGGTAGCAATTTCTGTTCTCGGTACCATAATTTCTTTCGCAATTCGATCATCAAATTCAAAAATTCGATCAACATACTTGAACTCCGATTGATTAATTTCTCCACTTTTATAGCTTTCTGAAAGAATAATTCTAAGCTCTTCTTCTGTATGTGCCAGCTCATGTTCCGATGCTGGCTTTAACCCAAACATTCGAATAAGCACTCTTGAAGATCCGTTTAACACCCAAATAAACGGGAACAGAACTTTATAGAATAGAATAATTGGTTTAGAAAACAGCAAAGCAATTGTTTCTGCTTTTTGAATTGCCAATGTTTTAGGTGCTAATTCCCCGACAACAACATGTAGGAATGTAACAACACTAAAAGCTATTGCAATGGATAGAATATGTGTAAGTGAACTATTTAAATGGAGTCCCTCAAAAACCGGATGAAGAATCTTTCCGACTGTTGGTTCTCCAAGCCACCCTAATCCTAAAGCTGTTATTGTAATTCCAAGCTGACAAGCAGATAAATATTCATCTAAATTCGTTGTTACTGTTTTCGCAGCTAAAGCTGATTTCTTTCCTTCTACGATAAGTTGATCAATCCTTGAACTTCTTACTCTAATGATCGCGAATTCAGTTGCTACGAAAAATGCTGTTAAAGCAATTAATAAAGCAACTAGTATTAAATTTATGGCTATGTCCAAAATATGAGACTGACCCATCTGCGGCCCCTTTTCAACCACTACAATTGAATCAGCCTCAGTCACCTCCTAATAAATTAAAATGAAAATCTATTCATCATTTCTTCCTTGGAAGAAAATCATTACAAACTTTAATAATTCAAATAATGCCATCAGCGCTGCTGCAACATATGTTAATGCTGCTGCACCTAAAACTTTATTCACCCCACGCTCTTCATCATTACGGATGATTCCTTCTGCGACAATAAGACGCTTCGCACGAGAGCTTGCGTTAAATTCAACCGGCAATGTAATGAGCTGGAATGCTACAGCAAATGAGAATAAAATAATTCCTAGTCCAATTAAATTCAATTGTCCGAGTAATAAACCGCCAATTAGCATAAATGGCGCAATACCAGATGTTAAATTAACAACCGGAAACATTTTATGTCTGAGTACTAATGCTCCGTAAGACTCCTTATGCTGAATTGCATGCCCGACCTCGTGAGCAGCTACTGAAATAGAAGCAATAGAATGTCCATAATATACTGGCTCTGACAACCGGACTACTCTTGAAACAGGATCATAATGATCTGTCAATGTCCCTCTGACAGCCTCAACAGGTATATCATACAATCCATTTCCGTCTAAAATTTGTCTTGCTACTTCTGCCCCTGTCTTATGGGAGGATGCCTCCACTTCAGACCATTTATTAAAATTACCTTTCACTTTAAACTGCGCCCAGAGTGATAAACCGAAAGCAGCAAAAATTAAAAAGTCCATTGGATGGAAAAACACTTTTCCATTCCTCCTTTAATTAATAAGAATCATAAGCGACTGAATCAGTGCCATTGATTGCGGCGATATTTGCTTTGAAATTTCAAGCTTTGAATGCTCATTTAATTGTTCAAAAATTGGTTTAAGATCTTTAATTTCAACTTCAAGCCGCTCCATATGTTTTCTCAATAGTTCTGCCTGCTTAAAACAAATTTCTTCTTCATTAGTTATAGCATCTTCACGTCTGCGCAATTCTAGTCGCTCTTTTATATCAACTAAGCACATATTCAATTTTTTACATTTTTCTATGAACTGTATATCTCTAAAAGCTTCTTCTGAATAAAGACGGTAATTGGATGCTGACGTTTCCGCTACAAGCAGTAAGCCTATTTTTGTATAATAATCAATTGTACGCTTAGAAACCTCTGCTTTTCTTGCTAGCTCGCCAATTTTATATAACGATGCCCCATTTTATCACCCCGTCTTTTTTTATATCCTTATTTTATATTTTTTAAACCGTACAGTCAAACGTGATGGTTTGACAGTTTAAAAAGGCAGTTTAACATATGGCTGAAAGCAACATGTTAAACTGCCCTGATTATTTTAAACCGTTTTTTTAAAATCCAGCAAATCATCCTCGATCTTCTTGTCCAAAATACAAATTTTCTGAAATGCCAGCTCTTTATTTATTTTCCTGTAATGATGTCTTCCACCTGGTTCCTCATCCAGCTCATCAGCTTGTTTAACAACTCTTTGGAGTGGATTTTGCTTAATTGTTGCTTCAGGTAAATAGGAATCTGTATGAAGTAAAATTGCAAGTGCGATTTTCTTAGCATCACGGGGATCTTCTCCCAGCCTAATGAGCAATTTATGCGCTCTTTCTGCCCCTTTAATCGCGTGAATATCGTTTTCTCTATATTGTTCGTAATCCCATTCCCCATTTTTATACCATTCATAATGCCCAATATCATGCAGTAATCCCGCTTTTGCTGCTAAATCTGGATTTACGCCGCTTTTTAATGCTAAGGAATATGCATAATTGGCAACTGAAATAGCATGTGACATGCCTGAGCGTTTCAAATACTTTTGTGTAATCGGATGAGTAAAAAGATCAATCAATGTGACATTCCGCATCGCTATCCCTCCCGATTAAATATATTCTGATTAACTTACCATATTTTATTTAAATACTCAATACCTTTGTCTTTTCTTATAATAAAAAACTGCCTTTTAAGAGAATAATGAATCCCCTTCTGTTCATTATATGCTTTAAATGAACGTTGGCTGACATTTTCTCTTAGGCAGTTTTTTTATATTTTTTAAAATGGAATAAACACACTAAATTTCGTAGACATTTTCTCTGACTTCAAATGGATTGTTCCACCGTAGCTTTCAACAACTTGCTTAATAATAAATAATCCTTCCCCTCTCGGATTTCCGACTCTCTCTTCCTTCGTAGAAAAGCCGCTCTCAAAGATTTTCATCTGCAGATCGGGCGGAATAATTGGACCGATATTTTCGACTATGAAAGTATAGCTGGATGGCGAAGAATGGATTTCAATTTTAATAAAACGTTCTTTTTCCGGAAAATTTAATGTAGCATCAAACGCATTATCAATTAAATTAGATAAAATCTTAATTAAATCTTTAGATTTTACCTTATTAAAGTCACTTTCATCAACAAATAAATGTATATCCACCTTTTCGTTTTGCGCTCTTACCCATTTTGCTTGAAGGAGAATAAAAAGTGCTGGGTTATTCACTTTCACTGGTAATTCAATTGTTTCAATTTCACTCGTTAAAGAGGTGACGTACTCAAATGCCCGTTCTTGTCTTCCGATTTTTAATAGACCCTGAATAACCTGAATATGGTTAATAAAATCATGACGTATACTTCTTAATGTATGAAGCATAGCGTTAAACTCAACTTGATATGTAACCTCTGTATCATCTACCTGTATATTTATTTCTTTTCGTACCCATTTTTGAATAAACACAAATAATCCAAACGATAGAACAACAAATAGGCCGTTAAAAATAAAAACCGGTATACTTTTAGAAAGAACTTCTTCTGTAATATCATTAACATTATTAGTGCTAATATCTACTGCTAATATACCAAGATAGTCATTGTTTTTATTATAAATCGGTACTCCTGCTGTTATATAAGCCCCATATTTTTTATCATCAATTATATCCGTATAAAAAGGCCGGCCTTCTATTAGAGCTGGTATATACTTACTTGGAATGATGCAATATTCTCCAATAGAGATTTCCTCCCCTTTTGCCGAAAATCCTGAAATCATAACACGGGCTTTATTTTCTTCATCAGCGACTAATGTATATACATGCAGAACATTATAATATTCCCGTGCATCATTAAACTCGCTTCTAATTTTATAATAAGTATCGGAAGGATGCCTATTTTCCATAAACTCTTCATATGCTGCTGTATCAAATCTTGTTAAAATCGAAGAAGCCACTTCTTTCCCTTTATTAGCAACTGTCATTTCTACTGTTTCTACAGTATTATAATAAGTTACATACAAATTAAGAGATGTCAACAGGAGGAGAAAAGCAATTACGGAGACGATGACTATCAACTTTTTCCCTCTTCTAATTTTAATATTCAGTCACCTCTCATTCTGAATCTATAAACATATTATTACATCGTTTGACAAATTTTGCGAACTTTTTCTTTGAAAAATAATGAATATTTGATTAATCGCTCTAATTTAAATTATAAAAGAAAGTAAGAGACCTCTCCTTTACTTCTTCATAACTAGATTTTAATCCCAAGAAAACCTCTCTGATAACCATGGGTTACCGACCATATGGTATCCATTTCTTTCCCAAAATCCTGGATGATTATGTTCAGTAAATTGAATGCCTCGAAGCCATTTTGCACTTTTCCAAAAATAAAGATGAGGAAATACAGCTCTCAGAGGATAACCATGTTCCGGTGTTAAAGGTTCATCATTGTAGGAATGAGCCAGAATACTAGATTCCTTTAAGAAATCTTCAATGGATAGATTTGTTGTCCATCCTTCTTCAGCATATAAGATAACAAATTTGGCATTTGGCATTATCCCTGCCAGTTTAGCAATTTCAGCCGTTTGTATTCCTTCCCAATCCATATCTAATTTTGACCATCCTGTTACACAATGAATATCATTTCTCAATTTCGTTTGCGGCAGCTTCATTAAAGTTGCAAAGTCCAAAAGCTGTGGATTTTCTACTAGACCGTAAATTTGTAAGTTCCATTTTGATAAATCATCATAATAAGGAATATTTCCCGCATGTAACACTGGAAATGTTGTTGTTACATTTTGATTCGGCGGTATCCTTCCCGAACTGTCTTTTCTTTTTTGTTTTCCAAAATACATTTATCCCACCCCTTTTGTTAACTGTAATATAAAATTTGTTGACATATATTTATGTTTACATTAATATTTTCATATCAAACAGACAAAAGATATAAAACTTACAGAAGTTTCACTTTACCTAAAGGAGAATTTAAAATGAAAAAAAGTTTTCGAACATATGATTTAATACTTGTTAGCATGTTTGCTGCACTAATGGCTATTGGCGCAAATATAACATCATGGGCACCATTTTTGCAAATTGCAGGCGTTCCGCTATCTATGCAGCCATTTTTCTGTATTCTCGCAGGTCTTCTATTAGGTAGTAGACTTGGAGCCTTATCTATGGTTGTTTATGCCCTTATTGGTATTGCAGGTGCTCCTGTATTTGCTCAATTTAGTGCCGGTATAGGAATTATTTTTAAAAGCACCGGCGGATTTGTCTTATCTTATATTATTGCAGCATTCATTGCAGGTCTAATTATCGAAAGAAAAACTGAGCCAAAACTCTCTTCTTTTTTATTAGCATCCTTTATAGGAATTGCACTCATTTATATTATCGGAACATCTTATATGTGGTTAGCTTCAAATTTATGGCTTGAGGTTCCTCTTTCATATAGCAGTGCTTGGCTCATTATGTCATGGTTTATCGTTAAAGACGCTGCCTTTACAATCATTGGTGCCCTGCTGGCTCCAAAAATCTATCATGCTGTTTGGAAAGCAACAGGCTTCGGAAGAAAGCGTACTGCTTAAACCTTCTTACTTAGAACAGAGCTGTTAATAAAGCTCTGTTTTTTTGACATTATTTCATAAATATTAAATTCTTTACAAAAATTACATAAAGTTGTTGAAAAATCCGACATTTTTCGATAAAATACTTCATAATACTATTATTTTCCTAGTTATTATTTATAGAGGTGAGTAAAATTGACTACTAAATTATTAAAAAAATATTTCCTAAATGAACTTGAAAGAGAAAATCTTGAAAAACAGCTTCTGGAAAGATTCCCGGAACTTAGTGAAAAGATTTTTCAAATGGACGATGTAGAATTATTAGAACAAAGATAGGGCTGTCTAATAAGTCCCTAATAAGTTTT
>NZ_BCVG01000059.1 GCF_001591625.1 Metabacillus fastidiosus NBRC 101226 | reverse complement strand
ACAACCAAAGATCCTTTTCATAAATATAAGTGTCACTTAATCTCCATCTGCACTCTTTAAAAATTTTCCTAATAAATGAGCAGGTATAAATGAAAATAGCATGTAAGAAAGGATTAAAAAAATATAACCGATTCCATGATATTGGATGATGATTACTCCAATTACAGCTAAAAATAAGCTCATTATAAGATTAATTTTTGTATTATTCATTAAGAATTCCACCAATTGTATTCTTCCCCTTCTTAAATTAGAATTCAATATAGATTCTAGGATCAACAGAATTAGATTTTGAGAGATTCCAGCTGCCTTTATGAATTTCAAAATGAAGATGCTTTCCAAAGGAGCGGCCTGTATTCCCCATATATCCTATTGTTTGTCCTTTTGTAACCGAATCTCCATCTCGTACCGTATTTTCTTCTAAATGAGCGGAGACAGTGGTAAAAATCTGTCCATCTATATTATGAGTAATGAATACGACATTTCCATAAGAACTAGAATAATAAGAGCGGATCACATTTCCGTCGGTGATCGCAACTACTGGAACATTAGCTTCTCGATTAGCAATGTCAATTCCGGCATGAAGTTTATTCCAACGTGCACCGTATTCTGAGGTCACTCTGCCGGCCGTGGGCCTTATAAATGTATCTCCTGTTTTTCTATAGGGGCAGATTGAATTTCATTATGTAGAGGCTCCTCTGCTTCCCTTTGAGCATTCTCTATTTCTTGTTTTATAGCTCCTTCCTGGGCTTTAAGAAGCAAAGATTCATCTTCTAAATCTTGAAATTCCTTGACTAGTTGTACCTCTTCTTCACTCATGGTTTTCATTAGTGTACTCTTCTCAGTCAAGTTTAGCTGCAGCTCCTGTTGCAGCTTTCTTAACTCCATCAAGTTCTCTTTATTAAAATCCATTCTATCTCTTAATTGTTCTTCTATTTGCTCTTTTAATTCTCTATCTTCCTTGTAATCCTGCAGCAATTCTTTATCAGCTTTTAAAATAGTAGCAATGGCATTAATTCTATTAACTAAATTACCGATACTTTGAGAATCTAGCATTACATTTAAATAATTCGTAATGCTACCATTCTCTTGTAAAGAACGAGCTCTCTTTTTCAATAATTCTGTACGCATATCGATACGTAAATCTACTTCATTTAGCTTTTTCTCATGAGAGTAAATATTTTTTTCCATGATACTCATGGCAGCTTCTTTCTCTTTAATTTCCTTATTAATATTAAAAACAGTTTCATCTAATCTTTTAATTTCCTGGTCAATCTTATCCTTTTCTTGTTTGATATTCTCTACTTTATTTCTTACAAGATGAATATCCTGTTGATTGGATTTAGTCTTCTCTATAATATCTAATTGCTTATTCTCCAGGTCATTTACTCCTTCTCCATATACATTAGTGGGCCATAAAATAAGCAAACAACTTAATCCTATACTGGCAAATATACTTTTCTTCAACTTATATTCTCCTATTTTCCCTGTAATAATAGATTTCGTACTGTTTAGCACTGTATCCTCCACTATCTAAAGCAGCAAGGACTGCTAAATATATAAAAATAAAAACCGAAATATCATCCTCATTAAGATAAGTTATTTCGGTTCATCCTTCTCTTTATCAACAATTAAAATTTCTTACTGATCGCAAAAATCAAGTTTATTTTATACATAAGCACTTGTTGCAATGGCAGCACTAACAAGTACTAACACCATAAATTCCACAGCTTTTTTCATAAGAAAACCCCTTTATAAAATGAATTATGATTTTTAAAATAGTTCAATGGCTTTAAATGTCATAAAACTTATATTCTTCTCTATTTTTAACAAAGTGAGAGAAAATTAACATAACAGCACCTAAAAAGAATAATATATTTGAAATAAATGATTTCGAAGTGAAAAAATGTATATTTATAAGGACTGATATTGCGAGAGTCTCAAACAATGCCAACATGTAGATCCCTTGTTTAACTTTTTTGTCCAGCTCCGCTAACTGTTTCACATTTTCTCTATTTGCTATTTGATATTTTCTTTTAGACACTAAAATGCTAGAAATAAAGTAACTTGAAAGTACTACTATAATCGAGCTTAAGATCAAGTTAACTTTAAACAAATAGAATGCATATATAAGTATCAATAAAACACTACTAGACCAAATCGGGCGAACCAACATATACATTGCTCAAGACTCTCCTTATCTTAATAAACTACTGTAACATTTTCTAAAAAAGGTGTTATATCAATTGGATATTCTTCATTACCAAGTCTACAATCAATAGAAAAACTGGATTCTCCAGTAAACAGATCAATATCTGGTATCCCTACAAGACAACCAACAATTTTAAATTCAGATGGATCTCCGAATAAAAAGCGGCGGATTTTTTGATCTTCCATATTAATTTCCCCTTTCATTATGATATTTATAGTAACATCGGATATTCCCAAATAAAAAAGCCAATATCCAAGACGGATATTGGCGGTACTTCCACTCAATAAAATTTGCAAAAAAGAAAATTCAAGTTTTTAATTGACTTAATATTAACATAATTTATTCAAAAATTCAATTTTTAATCATTCACTGAACTTGTCATTTCAATGATGAAATTTGAAAAACTTTTAAAGTTCTTTCTAATAGTATAGAGAGTTGGATGATTAGGCAGCCTTTCTTTATCATAATCACGTTGAGTTAAAACGGGATCTTTTATTTTTGAAAAGCAGTAACGATACGCATTTAAATAATCATCCCGATTATATTTGAATTCTTTTTCAAATAAATCATTACTAAAATAAGAATGGTTATATTCTGGAGAACGCTTTCGACAATAAAAATATAATAAATTCAGAAAGACTGTATTTATTTTATATTCTGGAAAAGCCGCTTCAATTTTCTTATAAACAGAGGGCCCAATATAAACAGAGGTGTTTCTAAACTGATACTTATCTCTAAATTTTTCTTTGTTTTTCTCCGGATTTCTATCCTTCACTAGAGGGCGCGAATTCTGAAGATAGTATTCAAATCCCTCAAAGATCATTTTTGCCCAGGAGCTGCTTGCTTCCTTTATTTGTTGTAGATCATTATGAAAACTTTCTGGTAAAGACAGTGGTATAAGAATTCCTTTTTCTTCATTCATAATTAAACACCTATTCAATACATTAATATGTTGAATATGATCTATTCACATTTTTAAATAAATCATATAGTAGTTCAGACTATATTCTTGTGGATATGATGCAGTTGCTAAAAAGAAAATTATATCTTTCATTAATAGCTATATCGGTGGTACTTTGTCTATTATTTAGGTCAATATTGGTATCTGGATAAAGATCTACATCACTCAAGCAACTGGTCTTTAATCATTCTTAACCAATCATAAGGTACCTGATAAAAATGAGAAACCCGATCATCTAAATAAACTTCGCTATTTATCACTTCAAACTTATAAGGAGTACCTAAAAGCTTTAAAGTGTTACTACCATCCCAACATAATACATAATTCTCTTGCTGCCATTCCTTTGGATTTTTTATATCTTTACAACCTTTATATATCTTATATAACACATACATCATGTTGGTGCGTATATCATTCCTACATTCGATCATGATTTCACCATCTTTCAATTGGTTTATCACTCATCCATTGGGATCTAGGATCACGATTCTTTCCTTGTTTTCGTTTATACTGCTGTTTTGCTTTAGGATCTCCCGGCCAATTCTCTTCTTCCGGTAAAATTGTCAAGGTTACTCCCGCTTCAGTAGCAAGCTCCAGTGCAATTTCAACACCTAAATCAAAAATAATATCTCTCTGTCCTTGATAAGTTAAAATTTTATTAACACCAACTAACAAACATCCTTCTAGAGGAACTGTATTATCTGCTGGCAATGCCCTTTCATAGCCTCGTTTTGTTTCCACAAATAAAGGTACTCCCTTACTATCTTTAGGTAAGCGGCTAAAATCTGGAGACCAGGCAAAAGGTACATCTTCCGGATTTTTAAAATAATGATAATTATCAGGAATGACATTCATATTCCGCATGAAACGTCCTTCCCTTTGACAAACGGCCGGCGTGTCATAATCATTTAGTGGATCTACTCTCTGATTATTTAATGTACAAGTACTTCTTTGTGAATCAAAATGTTGGCATAAACTACATGTTGCATGAATTTTTTTCATAGTAATTAACTCCTCTTTTTTAATAAATGTGGCGGTATATCATTTTTACAGTATTTAATTTTGATTTGATGATCATTTAGAAATTGTAATTCTTCTTGAGTAAGATACTTACTGCACTTCGCACACTTTTCTGGGGAAACATCTTGAACATTTTGAGGACGTTCCTGATGAGTAGATAGATTAACTGCAGGGTTATCGCCCCATTTTCGATAAGGCGCTAAATCTTTCCATCCCATTTGAAATTTATCACATGCTTTTCTTAAAGCATCACTTTCTGCAGAGAGAACAGCATTTTTCAAGTTCTTTATTTTCAAAGTATCTTCATACACCTGAAAATTTGCAAATCCAATACCTTCCCGCTCAGCACCTAAGATTTTTAATACACCTTTAACTTGGACCTGAGATTCCTTTTCATAGATGACTGGATCTCCAACTAGTTTCCATGACCAAAATACACCCGCAACCTTTTCCAATCTTTTAATATATGCTTGAACAGGAATGCTAGCAATATCCTTACTTTCATTTAATTGAACAGTTCCCTTCGGAAAAGGTGCTGTTAATTCATCCTTTATTTCATTATAAATTTCCTGCATATCTTTCATTTCTTGTAAATTCATATAACCACCTCTAAACCTTGTATTTCATAAAATACCAAATAATACATATAAATTCCTCGGTTTGATTATATATTATATATTTTGTCAAATCAAGTAAACAATTACTGTTGCTTTAAAATAAAGATTGATTAAATTGATACTAATACCCTTGATAAATGAACAAAAAGAAAAGGCTTGTTTTGAAAAAAGATTGATCAAAACAAACCTTTAATATATTCAATTGAATTATTTTTTTATAAAAATGTTGGATCATTTTTGTAGTACTTCCTTTAAAGCGTGCATTTAATCGGACAAGGTAGTACCCTATTATTTTAATCGTTCATCATACATTAATTGAATTTGTATCCCAAAAGGATCTTCTATAATACCATACGCTTCACTAAAAACATTTTTTTCTAATGGAATGATTATTTTCACTCTCTCATCAGAAATCAAATTACTATAAAATCTTTGTATTTCTTCTAAGTTGGCGCTTTGTATGCAAAGTGACGTATTATTTCCAATGTTATAACTTTCGCTTGGGTTCATTGTATCTTCTGCTATCATTAGCTTTGTTTTTCCAATTTGTAAAACGGAATGAGAAATATGATTTTTATTTTCGCTAGTGATTTCAAAAGAATTATCTCTTTTGGCCATATCTTCATACGTAACAATCATTAACTTTTTGGCGCTTAAAGTACGTATATAAAAGTCTATTGCCTCCTTTGCTTTTCCATTCATTGATAAAAAAATAGCAATTTCTAATGTCATACATATCTTACTCCTTTTCTAGTTGATAACTATAATATAGACTAAAAAGGTATCAATATCTGACACCTTTATTAGAGGGAAATATGAAAAAATCTGAACGAATAAATGATATGCTTATTTTTCTTAACAACAAAAGGAATTTTAATTTAAAAGACTTAATGGATAAATACGATATTTCTAAAAGTACAGCACTACGAGATATTCAATCATTAGAAGAAATTGGGGTACCTATATTTTCCGAATTAGGTAGAAATGGAAGCTATAAAATCTTAGAAAATAATATTTTATCTCCTATTTTTTTTAATGTAGATGAAATGTACGCTTTATACTTTTCACTACTTACGCTAAATGGATACAAAACAAAACCATTTAATATAGAAAGTATTACCCTAGAAAATAAATTCAGAAATGTATTACCTGAAAATGTACGTGCAAATATTTCCACTATGGAAAAAACTCTTTCCTTTGAGGTAACGAATCACAGTAACTTTAGTCCATATTTAAAAGAGATTTTACAAGGTATTTTTGCTGAAAAAGTATACCATTTAGTCTATTTAAAAAAAGGGAAGAAGGAGAGAATAGTGTCCCAATTCATTCGAATAGAATCTAAGTTTGGCCAGTGGTATGCTAAGATCTTTAATTTTAAGACAGAGAGCATTAAAATACTTAGATGTGACAAAATTCTTTCCATTACAGAAACAAAAAAGACTAACCCTAAAAAGTTGGAAGTATTACTAAGTTATCTTGATACTTTTCATAGAAAGCCTGATGCTATTGATTTCACTGTCCTTGTTAATAAAAATGGAAAAGATATTTTTGATAAAGAAAACTATCCTTCTATGAAAATTAAAAAAGAGAATGAGAATTATGTTATAACTGGCTATTTTAACAGAACTGAAATAGACTTTATCGCAAACTACTTTTTAAGGTTTGAAAAAACAATTATTTCAATTCGTCCTGCTATGTTAAAAAATATAATCTATGATAATGTCCTATCTATAAAGCAGCATATAGCCTCTTTGGAATAAAATTTGTTGATATATGTGGTTCGAATATTTCTCCATTCATCAATTTTAGTTCATAATGTAGTTTGGAATTAGGCTTTTTTATAAAGCCGCAAAGGAAAAAATCCTGCATATCAACACAGGATCTTTTATCATTCTTTATTACAAATTATCAATCTTTATTTTAAGTAATCGAACTTTGTTTTAAATGATCAAACTTTATTTTAAATCTACACATTCATTATATAGGTCCCTTAACTAATTAGCCATGTGGTCTATTTAATCATGATAAGTTCTCTTCTAGTTGAATTATTTTTTTTATGATTTCTTCTCGTTTAATTTCTTTTAAAGGAAGGGACTTTGGGGGCGCTGGCAAGTTAAACTCAATATGTGAATGAGGTAGCTCAAACAGTAGAGTTCCTATCTCATCTTTATATTGATTTTCAATCACAATCCAAAAAACGCGTTTTTCATGATGAGGTGTGCCCCACTTAGCCTTTTCCATTGAATTTCTAAAGTGGAGACACCCTCCAATAACAAAGTCATCTTCTTTCGTTTTTTCTGCAGATCGAAAACCATTTTCTTTTATTAGTTTCCAAATTGGTGGAATAAGTTTATCTAAATATATGCCGTATGTTGCGTCTTCATATTTCGGAAATAGCTGTTCAAGCTCTTTAATATTCCTGTTCAGTACTTCCTTCCATTGTTCTTTTATATAAGTGGATAGCACTTCTCCTAACTCATAGATTGTCATCTGTGGTTGAATATTTACTGTTGCCATATGAATCCCTCCATATTTTTCATCTTACAAATCAAGCTTACAACATTAAAGCCAATTCTAAAGTTTTTTAAAAAAATGGCTGAATTTATAATACTTGATTTGATAAACTTTACATTATGGAACAGCTTTCAAATATAGGGGTGTGCTCATTGAAAAAAATAAGACCTATAGATATTGCAAAAAAATTAAATATTAGTACAAGCTCTTTAAGGAGCTATGAAGAAAGAGGAATTGTGCCGAAACCTGAACGGTCATCTACTGGTTATAGAATATATACAGAGGAACATGTAGCCTATTTTGAATGTATTGTAGCGATGTCTTCCGGATTTGGAATGGATATAACATCAGCTGTTCTAAAAAAATTGCAACGAAAAGAACTAGACGCTGCTCTTTGGATAATAAATAATGCACAAGTAGCAAATTATGAAGACAAAATTATTATTGAACGAGTGAATAAACACCTTGAAAACATGACTCACGAACACTCTATGACTACTGGAGAATTGTCGCTTCAGACAAATATACCTCCATCAACTCTTCGATATTGGGAAAAGGAAGGATTTATTACGTCCAAAAGAGAAGAACTAAATAACTATCGCTTATTTGACACATTTCAGCTCATAAAAGTCTTATTAATGAAAATAACTCAGAATGCAGTTTATTCATATGAGGTTATTCAAATAAAAAAGGAGATTAAAGAATTAAACCAACATGATCTCGAAGAAGTAAGAAAAGTAATACATGATATTCAAAAAAATATAAATAAACGTAACCAAAAACAGCTTAAGGGGATATTCTATCTATATAAATTGTGTAAAATATTAAACCAGCATTGAATATATAGTGTTTTTTCTATAATATTGTTTGTAACTTTAGGAAGTATGTAAAAACACCAATTCCTTATCAAGGGTTTGGCGTTTTTGTTTTTTTGTTGATTTTAAATAAAGTTTGATTAAAAATATCGAATGAAGTTGCTTTTGATGGCAAATTAAAAGAATCCATTTTGAAAAAGAGTGATCAGAATGGATTCTTATCTAGCAGTTTCAAGTTTTGATTTTATAAAAAAGTTTAATCATTTCAATGATCTTATTTCACAATCGACAAAATTATATTTACATATCCATATCTTCATCTTCGAAGTTTTCTTCACTTTCCTCTATTCTTAATGCTAAGTAATCTTCAATTTCATTAAGAACTTCTGGAATATCTCTTACTATAGGAATATCTAATAATATATTCTCTTTGTAAAAATCCATATAAGAGTTCTTTTGTTTCTCCTTTTTTACTCTTTTTGGAATTAAATATTTATTAATACTGTTATCTAATTCTGCTAGTAAATCATCAGAATACAATATTAGATGATAATTTTGAAACCAGTATTGTTCATCGACATTTTCTTTTAATTTGTCAATTTCCTCTTTTTCGAAGTACCCCTTTTGTAGGTAATATGAAATTAAGATTTGATTATTTGTTTCGAGTACGCTACTTTTATTTTCTTTTAATATATCCGTGAAATCCAAAATTTTTATTGCGTAATAAAAATATAATTGCTCTTCATTAAACGGTGTTTTAAGGGCTTCTCTATATCTTACTTGGAAAAATTTATGGAGTTTGTTGTTGTCAAAATTACTCATATCATTAAATTTATCAATTGTATACAACATAGTTTCAGGAGATAAGTTAAGGAGAAAACATAATTGGTGATAATCATAATCCTTAACTTGATATTTCTCAAGGTCTAACTCTCTAAAATATTTTGTCTTAAAGAAATTATTTATAAAGACTTTTTTAAGTTTATCACCTTTCAATTTTGACACTCTAAAAACAAGTTGGTTAATAAAATATAGCTTGTTATCATCTCTTTCCTTGTCGAATCTAACATTACAATGAGCAATTAATTTTTTCCAATACCTTGCAACTAAGTTGTTATTATTGAAAGATTCATATGTCCAAACTTCTTTTTTATTATCATTTCTTTCTAATTCATATTTCTCTAAAACCTTATCAAAGATCTTTGTTACTTCATCAGTATCATTTTTATTGCAGAAAAAGTAAAAATCATCAGAGAAATAGGAAAACTCACAGTCAATCCCTGATCTTCTAATTTCTTCTTGAATGTCATTGCTGATATTCTTCAAGTTACTTTCTGCGAAATATAATGACAAGTAATTCCCCATTATTAATCCATTTGTTTTTCCTTGATTCATATTAGATAGGAATCGTTCTTCATGTTCTTCAAAGTCTATTAAATGCGTATATACCCTTCCATAGTATTCCTTTATATCCATCTTAAGCAGCTGGTCATATACACATAGTCTGTTAAAATCTTCTTCTAATTGTTTATCGTATTCTCCTGATACAAAATCCCCAGTCTCAATGTTTGCAGATAAGCGTTTATGTAAAGGATCTAATTTTTGAATGGTCTCAAAATTTGATAAATCCTTAAAATGTTCATAAGCGACTACAAAATTTAAGATATTTGGCATTTTCAGGGTGCGATACCTATCTTCTTGTTTTTTAACTCTAAAATTAAAAGGATCAACCCAGATCAAATTGCTAATATCGAATGAAGTTATATCTTCTGGCATTTTAAGTGCATCAACATCCAGAAAATGCTTAACCGCATTTTTAAAATTATACAAATTATTAAGTTTCATCTTTTCCTCCCAACAATATGAAGCATCATTTCAACTAAACCTTTTTATATGTTATTTTACTAATGTATTGCTCTTTTACATAGTGTTTTTTAGTTGAAAATAAATTTGTACTTCAAGACAAAAAATATGTGTTCTTCTTCCACAAAACTGCTTCTTTTCTTCAATAAGAAAAAACCGAAATTTTTAATTTCGGTTGATCTTTTTTATAAACGGTTAAACTTTTTTCAAAACGGTATGACTTTCTTATAAACAGTAAAACTTTGTTTCAAATCAACAATTACTAATAAAAAAAAAATCCTCTTTTATTGAGGATTTGCCGGGATAAAGAAATAATATATGTCTGGAATGTATTGAAGTAATATCCATAATAATGGTGCACCTATAACCATTCCAAAACCAATTCTCTTTCTTGGGGGATTTTTAGCTGCCATTAACCAAATAGCAATTCCTAAGTATCCACCAAAAAAGATAAATGGTTCAAATAAAACTTTTAGTAGATTATAAACTTGTTCTCCCCAAGGAATAGTTAGATCAACTAAACCTCTGACAGATTCTTCACCAGTTGCTTCATGTGGCTTATTTTTACTACTAAAGTATGAAATTATTAATGGCAAATAAAGAGTAAGGAGTGCACCAAACGCACCAAAAATGGAGAATAAATAAGCCTTCCTTCTTCTATAAGGGTTCTTAGATGCAAATAAATAAAAGAAAAATCCTATTAATATAATAAATCCAAATAAGGGGAAAAACAGAATTTGAACAAAACGTATCCCTTGTCCCATTATTTCTTGAACAGCTGGTATCATATTCATGAATTCCTTTCTATATATTCCTCTCAATCTTATCTATGATGTCCCACACGGAAGAATCAATATAATAAAACTGACTTCTACTAATGACATTATCTGTTGCATGACCGATATAATCATGCTCCACTTCTTTTAATTTTACATTCACTCTAATAGGATTTTTCAGATCATTGTAGTAGAGATCAGCTACAACTCGTAAACTCTTTTTATCAAAAACCATTTTACTTTTAACAAATTGAACAGATGTTAACTTCCCATCTCGTGTGAGACGCTCCATAATATCCTTCACTTTTTGCTCTTTATTTTCTCCTACTTTAGTAAAAACATCATTCATATACTGTTCTATTGTAAAAGCATCCGGATATAAATCTGTTTCCTCTAAAAGAGAAAGAGCAAATAAATACTCAAGGGCCGCTTCAGGTTTTGAATATCTCTGTTCGAGACTTTTAATAAATTCATCACCCTTAATATCAGGGCTACGAGAAGCTTCCATTTCTTTTTTTAAATCTTCTTCTAGATTAATTAATTCTTTTTTTACTGGGGATGATATTTCAAGTACAGACAGTTTGACATAAACAGCAATACCTGAAAAAACAATCATTAACATTCCCGCAATTATTATGATTTTTTGCAAGGTCTCCTTCCCCCATCACTTCATCTTTAAATATCGTTTCATAAACATAAAATCAATCCTTTGGTAACGGGATATAAAGTAACGGATTGACTGTCTTCATCTCATCTCCTATGTTTTTCAGAAGCTCCAAGTGTAGATGAATTTCATCAGACTCTCCTGTAGTCCCCATTGTCCCTATATATGTACCTTTATCAACAGTTTCACCTACTTGAACGACACGAGTATCTAAATGGGAATAAACAGATTCAAACTCCTTACCATAAACAGTATGTTGGATATGAATCACGTTTCCTTCTGAATTAGAGAAAAGTGATTTCGTTACGATACCATCTGCAACAGATATCACTGGTACAACACCTTCACTATTTTTTCTTATAGCAATTCCGTTTTCCCATACTCCGTGACGGTATCCATAGGTTGTAGCGATTGTACCAATAGTAGGAAAGGTAAATCCTTCATTACTAATGGGTATCTCGGCAGCCTTAGAACGGCCATTTGTAAAATCTCCTACAGAGTTGTCTTTCGTTTCTTTTTTAGAAGAAGTTTTCTCTACGGCTATATTGTCAACATTCTGAAGCTCTTTCTCTTTTATCTCCAAATCTTTCATAAGGTAGATTTTTTGTTCTTTTTGCTGATTAATAATATCTAAATTCCCTAGCATTTCTACCTTTAGAGCTCCTATTGATTTTTTCGCCTCATCTAAGGAAATGATATTTTCATCAATTTTCTCTTTCTTTTTTTCATGTTCTTTAAGGAACTGTTCATCTTTCCCAATTTCTCCAAAGCCAGCCCCAATTCTTTTATAAAAAGGATCTTCAGAAGTTCCAAAAACGAAACCGAAATATCGACTCACTTTACTTTTTTCTTGGATCTTGTTAGCCCTCTTCATTTGTCTTTCAATTTCTTCTCTCAACTTTTCAACTTCTTTTTCTTTTTTAATAGAAGAAGTATGTAAATCGGTTACTTTCTTCTTCATCTGATCATAATTTTTCACATTATTCTTTATAGCTGAATCCAGACTATTAATCTGTTCTAATAAAACATTGTAATCATTTTGTAGCTTATAAAGCTCCACCTTATCCTGAGCTTGGATAAGGGGAGACTGATTGTTTTCTTCAGCATAGGTAACTGGCACATTGAGAAAGACACCCAAATTGATTGTGAAGATAATACCAATGACGTATTTATTTACATTCACTCCCCTTCATCCTTCCTTTAAAATTATTGAATATTCATTAAATCCTTCTCACACGGCCATTAAATTTCTCTCTCCAATATCCTTGTGACATATCAGCAATTGCTACACCTGTAGAACCCTGAGCACCGATGAATTTCCCATTTCCAACATAGATCCCTACATGTCCATCTCTTTTATAAGTATTGAAGAATACGAGATCTCCAGGTTGCATTTCACTTGAATTTACAGCCTTTCCTTTATTTTTTAAGGTCTCAGTGCTTGTACCGGTTAAAGGACCTAAATCAATACCAACCTGTTTAAAAGCCCAATGCACAAAACTTGAACAATCAAATCTTCCGTTTTTGATATCATTTTGATTTCGTCCTCCACCAAAAACATATACAGAGTTACCAATCCATCTATTCCCTACTTCTACTACGCTAGTATTTCCTCCACCTGAACCACCACCAATAACTAAATGACCTCCACCTATAGCGGCACCATTTTTAAATGAGAGTCCACGATTATAGACTGAATTCACATAAACTGTTGACTTGTTATAAGCACGAAGCGCTTTTTTTATTTGAGCTTCATTTCCAATCACATAGCCACTAGCTTTTAAATAATTTGCTGCTGAGAAAACTGCGTCTTCTATTTCCCATGGAGACGCGGCACCATTTGCATTTGCATCAACGCCATATCCTCCGTATTTCGAAATTGTGGCAGGATTTGTAACAAATGCTATAATTCCATCAAGAGGGCCTATAATATGTCCGTTGGATGTTACTCTCATAGTTGGACTACCTTCAAATCCCCAACCAATCCATGTTCTGAGCATAAACTGGAAGTGGCCTTTTGCTCCAACAGGTGATCCCTTGCTAGGATCAGAAGCAGCGGGATTTGCACTAAATGTCGTTTCTTCAGCATGCACACTCGCTAATATCCACCAGTCTACTCCAAAAGCTTCTCCTGCCATCTCATATAACTCTTTTAAACTTTCAGGATACCAGCCAGCTAGACCTGAACCACTAAATAATCCACTGGTTATACTGCTACTAATACAACTGGAAACATCCGGTTTATAAATGGCACAGGCTATAAGTTTTTCATAATTCACACCTACTTTAGGGAAATTATCATCAATATGACTAGCAGTCTCCACTACATATTCGACATCCCTTGCCTTTACGAGGCGTGCTAATTCTCCTTGAGGATTATCAACCATTAGAAAATATAACAATGCTTCCGCACTATAAGTAATAGGTACTGTTCCTTGATCATCTAAGAGATACAACGTATATTTGTGATATACTTCAATCGTACAATTCCCCTCTGACCTTGATCCTACATGTTCATATTCCCCAGTTACTAACGAATATGTAAATGCGACACTGGAATAAACAACACTCGCATCAGTAACGACATCCCGTGCTGGTAAATCTTCAGTAAATTCGTTTGTAGAAGTCTCTGTGTAGCTAGAGCTTGTTTCTTCTCCTGTATCAGGATCAGTGGAAGTACTCTCATAGGTACAACTAATTTCTTCACGCACATCCTTTTTTTCACCACTCGATTTCCCCATGTTGATTTTTAAATTAACGGAAGTATGGGTGAAATAATAATCATATGCTTCATTTATAACGTTATAAAACTTTTCTTGAGCTTTATCTCGATCGTCTTCAGTATCCATTGGTGTATCCCTATATTCCTCATGCCATGCCTTATAACTTTTTCTTTTGAGATTTTTATAGTTATATAGGGTGGCGGTTAAGGCCCAACTAGGTACAAGCTTAGTTCGTATTTCCTCTAAAAATACTTCGTTTACTGGTGGGTAAGGATGAGAACTTTGTTGACTTTGTAACTGATCAACTAAAGGATCGGCCAATTGTTGTGTTCTATCTACCACAACTTCTTTAATCGTATTATCGAATAAAACTTCCGCTTTATTCCTTTCTCCACCCTTACCAAAGAAATCAAAATCAGCAACACTATCCATAACTATAAATAATAGAACCATTAGCAATATGATAATCAAAGCATATGATCCTATATAGGAACCTACAGTTTTAATGATCATAGGAATAAATTTTTGCATGAAAAATTTCAAAAATTTCGCTGCGGCTTTAAACCCTTTCGCCGCTAATCGTCTAGATCTTTTATTTTTAACAGCAGATTTAGCGATTTGTCCCAATTGATCGGTAGTCTGTTTTGCTATATCTTGACTATTGGGATTTTTACTCAATTTTATCTTCCTTCCTTTATACGAATCCCCTATGCCTTGGTGCTTGTTGGCTTGTTAATCTATTACCTACTCCATGAATTGCATCAGCTACACGATCACCTGTATTTCTCATTTCAGCACCCTGTAAGCCTGGTTTGTAATAATCAGCAGGATTAAGATGTCTAGGATTGAAAGTTGTATCCATTGTGCTTCCTCCCATCCCTTTTAAGAAAACGTCTGATGTTCTATGTAAATGTTCTGTTGAACCACTTAATGGTGATTTTACGAGTGAAGAATAAGCTCCATCTTCATTCATTTTTAGATTTGGCTGCACATTGGAAAACTGATAACCTATTTCTCTATTAATTCCATCGCTAAGTAACGGATCAGCACGACCAATTGGACTGATTCTTTCCAAATTGTCATTACCGCGATCTAAATAAAAAGCACTACCCTGATTATTTTGTAGCCATTTAACATCTTGACCAGGATACATTTGACTAAATTGATCAAGATTAGCTCCACCTAGACCACCTAACTCATTGGAATTTAATAGTCTTTGTCTTGAAACACCACTGAAGGCATGTCCAATTTGTCGCCCAGCACCTCCAAAACCAACTAAAGCACCTGTCGATTCACCTAAATTCCCAAAAAACTCTCGACGTTTTGAAATATCCCTAAATCCTTCTTTAAAACTTCCAGATCCTTTTAATTCTTTAAAAGAACGATGAATATTACCTCCAAAAGCACCTATATTCCGCGATCCTTGTAAAGCTGCCAAGGAAAAACCTTTCCCAAGACTAGCACCAAGTTGTGAACCTTGTGGTCCTAAAACCATACCTGCAGTTCCACCTATAAGCGCTCCGGTCGTACCTACACCAGATTTAACTCCATTCCAAAGCTTAGAATGTTTTCCATCTGCTAGTGAACTAATTTTAGTTTTAGATTGATTTGCAAGATTAATATTCTTTTCTCTAAAAGGATTTCTTCTCGACATTACCATTTTCGACGCTCTTGCAACTTGTGCAGCGGAGGATACGCCCATCATTCCAACTCTATGCATAGCATTATTACTCTGAGATAATTTAAGCCAAGACATAATCATTCCTGTTAACGGAATAAATAAGATTAGTAGAATCATTTTGAATACAGTTCCAGATGCACCACTGACTAAAGTGGATAACATCAAAAATAGAGTCAAGATAATACCATGGAAACTTTGAATAAAAATCATGCCACATAGTTCCCGTACCCAAGTTCCAAAAAAATGTCTCGAAGCCGGATATAGGAGTGAAAATCCAGCTATTGGAGCCAATAAAATTAATAAAAGGATTATTACCTTTCTGAAAATGTATAAGAAATTTAAGTAAAGTGCTAACAACCATTCAGCTAAGAAAACAATAATGTCTGTGAACATGTATTCTTTACTTGTTGATGTAAAACTTAAACTCTTATAATCTAGTCCATCCGCTTCCATATAACTTCGAAATCCTTGTACAATCTCTTGATTCATAATAAGTAGAGCTTCAATAAAGAGATCAAATGTCATGAGAAAGATAAGAACTACAAACCACATTTTCACTTCTTGCCAAAACTCTGATTTTCTTGCCCCAGATAGTCCAGTAAATGTTAGCTTTAAAGCAGCTAACATCATGGTCAAGGTAAGTAAAAATGAAAATGTTCCTTTTAACATAGTGATCATAGGATCAATGATTTTGGTCTGCTCATCAGTAGTAAAAATACCGTAAACTAACTCAGGTTCCTCATCACTCCAAATACAATAAGGATTGCCAAATACTAAATTAGCAATCGAATTAACCCCTGCGAAATTCACCAAGCTAGTGATTAAATCAATTGCATATCCCTCTTGTATGGAAGCCTCTTCTTTATGGTATTTTTCAATACCAGCCTTTGCTGTTTCACTAAAAACAGCTTCACAAGAAGATGATTGTTCTTCTTTCTCTTCTTTTTCTTCAGCATAAGTCGTTTGATGAGGAAATAGCAGTAGAAAAACAAATAACAATAGGGTTATCTTTTTCAAAGTCTCACCTCATTACAGCTCTAAGGGTCAATCGACCCTTAGATTATTTCACTTCTTCTTTTCTTTGATTTAGCTGCATTGGAAGAAACCCAACTAGATGCTGCCTTCATAGTTCGACCTGAAGTATAAATCCCATCAGCTACATGTTCTCCGACTGTGTTTGCTTTCTTACCCAATGCCACATTTGCAAAATACGCATCTGGGTTAATTTGTGATGCATCAAAACTTGGATCAGCTATACGACTGTGAGTAGTTGCAGCTGTAATTGTTTGTGCATCAATTCTTCCATTATTATTACCTCCGCCAACAATGTAGGAGTTACCTGTCCTCATTAAATCAGGGGTAGATCCTGACATTCCAACAGTCACAGGTGATGTTGAAATATTACCGGATGAACTAATATTCTGATTACTCATATTCGGTGGTAGACCCGGATTACCAGTTAAATTGACAGGTGAACCAGCTACAACTTGTTGTGGTCCCGAACTACGAGTTAAATTAAAATTAGGGCCAGCTGATACTTGTTGCGGACTCGGACTGCGGGTTAAATTAACATTAGAGCCAGCTGTAACATGTTGCGAGTTTATACTGCTCGGAGAACTAATATTCACACTCTGTGAACCTGGATTATGACTTAAGTGAACATTAGAATTTCCATTGATAGACTGATTACTCATACTATTTACTGGAGCAATATTTGAGTTAATTGCTCCTGCAGGATTAAAACCACCTACGACAGGTGAATTTCCTGTTCTCATTAAATGAGGAGTAGAAGCACCTGATCCAGGTGTAATAGTTTGTGTTGTTGGATTAATTGCAGCATTAATCACCGGTGATGATACTTGTCTATATGAACCATTTTCTTGCAACTCCAACCTTCCGTTAGCAGCATTAGCAAATTGGAAAGGTGTCGCTCGAACAGAACCATTTTTTAATGTTGGATCAGCTTGTCCCATAAGCCCCATACGAGTCCATTGACCGTCTGGTGTTTGCATCATTAAAGCAGATCCCTGATTCGTTTGCATATGTAAAGCCCTAGCTCCTGGATATAGTTGTGCTAAACCTTTTAAAGAAGGAGCCTCGTAATTTCCATCTTTCCCTCTAATGGCTAAACCGCCTTTTTCTTGAGGAGTGTTAACTAATCGATTACGAGAAACACCACTTAAGCCGTGTCCAACATTCCTACCTAGAGAACCAAGACCTACCATACTGCCTACAGATTCACCCATATTCCCAGCAAAATTTCGTCTAGCTTCAAGGTTACCCATAAATGCCTTAATACCTTGACCATTAGCTCCATTGTATGTAAATGGAGTAATAAGATTTTTAGCAGCATTACTAAAACCGTAAGCTACGTTTCTAGAAGTTTGTAAAACTCCTTCGGAAACAGCTTGTCCAGCTTTCGCTCCTGCCATGATTGCATTAGGATTACCAGTTACAGAAGCAGCACTCGCTCCAAGAAAGGCACCAAGCGCTCCTGCCCCTTTTTTTGTATTTTGCCAGCTATGAGAATTCATTCCTAATGCCGAAGAGCTAATACTAGTTATGGCACTATCGGAGCCACCTCCCGCTGAAATAAGCGCATTTTCTGCTGAACTAGAGGAACTGTTAAAACCATTATTTGCTGAACTTGAACTCGAGTTATTGGAAAACATATTACCGCCCCGTAATATATTCCCGGCCTGTTGAGAAACCATAATGGTACTCATAATTCCGCCTAATCCAGCCGCTGCCATCATGGTACCCATTTTGGTTGCATTATCACCTGAATTTAACCAGCGCGAAATCATTCCAGTTACAGGAATAAACATCATCATTAATCCTAGTTTCATAATGACTCCTGCTCCTAAATCGGCTAGCAACACAAACACATAAAGAATAATCGCATGAACTGATTGCAAAGCAACATTCCCGATTAATTCCCTAAACCAAACACCTAAAAATGAACGTGTTTTCGCGAATAGCATGGAGTAAGCAGCAATTGGTCCCATTACGAGAAGGACAAGGATAATTATTTTCCTTGCAATATATACAAAGTTTAAAATAATCGCTAAAATCCATTCTCCAAGGAATGTGATAATAATTGGCATCATTCCAGTTACAGGATCTCCGCCTTCAGCATAGTCTTGCATGAAATCTGCAATAATAGAGACTCCATCAACTTTATCTCCAAGTAAGGCACGTATTGATTGAGTGAAAGCAGTATTTAAATTGAAGATAATGTCCGTTATTGGAATAAATGCAACCATAAATAACATAGAAAATAGCCACATTCTTACATCTTCCCAAAAATCTGCTCTAGATTGAGGGCTTAGGACATTAATGACTCCTAATTTCAAAGAAGAAATCAACAACGCAAGGACCAGTAATGTAACATAAACACCACTCAACATTTTCATCATAGGATCTACAATGGTTGTTCTCTCTTTTTCAGTAAAAATTCCATCCGAGGATAAATTGTCATCCTTGTCTAACCATAAGCAGTAGGGATTACCATATACCAGTGTGTTTAATCCGGCTACTTTTCCAACATTAAATACATTTTGAACCTGGCTGGCAATAAATTTTTCAGCCATATTAGCATCATTCTCTTTATATTCATCGATGCTTTTATTCACATCATCACTTATCAGAGGAGTTCCACAAGACCATGTAATATTAGGAGTCTCTTTCCCTTTTACAGGCTCTACATGGTTTGGATTGACCGGTCCCACTGGAGGTTTCGGACCTAAAATATCTGTTATTGTTGTTCCTCCTGTATTTGGAGTTGTAGAAGTAGATGGATTTTTCACTGGCCCAACTGGAGGCTTCGGACCTAAAATATCTGTTATTGTCTGGCTACTCCTTGTTTCGTCATCCAGAGTATTTGCAAATGTTTGAATAGATCCTAGAAACACAGTAACTAATAGAGTGATACCTATTACTATTCGTTTCAAGTGAATCACCTCTCTTTAACCGCTCATCTTAATGTTTTGGTTCGTATTTAAGTACGTCCATTCACTTGGAGTTGGTTCACTTCTGAAAGCAACAATTTCTTTTCCAGCTTTAAGAATGACATCTCCTGTATCGGCAGTACGGATCATCTGTCCAACCTCATCTGAAAAACGGAAAGTTTCTAAAATCGGTTCGATATCTTGATCTGATTGTTTTAAAAAGGCTACTGTATTAAGCTGAGCGATAACATCCTGTGCTTCTTCCGTTCGATGAAACATTTCATAACGTTGAGATACAAGAGTTAAGCTTACATTCCATTTACGGCCACGCGCAGACAATAACTTAAAGAATTCCATCATGCTTGGGTATTTAAGCATCATCCATGCTTCATCTTGTACAATTCTTTTCTTTGATTTTGGATCATTTTTAATAAAACGATTCCAAGTCCATGTCATTAGCACGTGTTGAGCCAGTGGACGTTCAATACCATTAGAAGATAAACGAGAAATATCAAAATTAATAATCGGAGCTGTTTCTAAGTCCATGTCAAAATCCGAGATTAGCTCTGTTTGACCATCAAACATTCCAAATGCTCTTCCTCTTCTGAAAAGGCTGATAACACTTAATAATTCTTCTAAACCAGGTACATTATTTTCTTTCTGTTTTACTAACTCTTCATAAACATCAGAAATCGTTGGCATTTCTGTATATTTCCTCTGCCAAGTCAATTGTCCATCTTCATCTATTTCTTCGAATTTTTGATAAATGGAGTTTGGATCTTCCGTTATACCTTTTTCACTATATAACTTGTTTAAAGTTTCATCTAAAATACCTAGTTCAGTTGGTGTAAGTGCTGCACCAATTTGTCCAGAAGCTGATTCTTTCATGACTTTAAAAAACTCAATAACTTCTTTTACTTTTTCATTTAGATTTACTCTTTCGACAACAAACTCATCCGGCTTGTTTTTATTGAATATTTCTTTCTCTACATACACATCGAGCGGATTAATACGACTAGTTTTCCCTTTATATGAATCTGAGCGTAAAACGATAACTGCTCCACCTAATGCCATTGTTAAATCCGTATACTCCGGTTCTACGTCAAAGATCACTACTTTATTAATTCCATCCATAAAACCGCGTCCGATAATTTGCTTAATAAAAACACCTTTACCGGCACCACTCTCTCCAAAAACTCCAACATTATAATTGTTTAATTTTTCATCAAAGTTATTGTAATAAACATATTCATTTCCATATACACCAATCGGCATGCCGCCCGTATGATTCAACTTACTTGATGTATGAGGGAAAATCGCTGTTAAAGATAGTTGATCTAAATTTCTTGATGCTCTTGATAAATAATTTCTTCCTAAAGGGACATTGGATAGAAAACCTTCTTTTTGTCTTCCATATGCATTAATTAATTCAATAGATTCTCCAGCAACATTTGTCTCTACATCCACACACTTTTGATTTAATTCTGTTAAACTATCAGCAAAAACAGTAGCTTGGATACTAACATAATAAAGACCATTTTGATTATTACGAATCTGGTCTCTTAATCCCTTAGTATCTTGTAATTTTTGAAGTGTTTCCTCAATTCTTGCTGTGTTATCCCCTCGGCTAGCTGAATAAAATACAGTCTCTAGCTGATCAATTTTCTTCTTTAACTTACGTTGGGCTTCCGTCCTATGAAAAGGTTCAATATGTACAGATACGTCCATATCATCACCAGAGAATAACCCTTCTAACCAGTTAATTCGGACCGTTCTAGGATAACCAGATGGTTTAATAAAAAAAGTTCGCCCATACTTTATCATCCCAAGTCCAGTTTGAATTTTAAAATAATCATCATAAAACGTGATACCATCATTTAATGCATTATCGATTAAGGTCGGAAAAATTAATTCTTTTTCATCTCTGACTGGTTCAAGAGACTTGACTTTCTTCTTCTTCTTCCGGAATATATTCTTCATAATCTTCCATAACCTCCGCTAAGTTTTGTACTAAATCTTCGAATCCTGGAAGTGTCTCTGGATCTACTGTAATGTAGTTTGAAATCTTTTCTCTCCCTGCTTCCACTACACCCTCAATCGGATGTAAAATCATTCTCTCTCTATTAAGAGCACGTTTAACAATTTCCATAGCTTGTAATGAATCTAATATTTCGGATTCTATCTTGGCACGAGCTAACATTTTTTGAACAATTGTGGCCTGCTGATACAATATTTCAGCAATACGTCTTTCCTTTTGATCTTGTGTTAACTTGCCCATCTTGGAAGGCTCATATATATAGCTCACAATATAGTAAACTCTTCTTGTTAACCGAAAATCATCTGTAGCCCGCTTTGAAATGTACTCAATAACTTCATTGTTGTATGCTCTAGTTTGAGGATTAACACTTTCTAAATTTTCCTTAAATCGGACTTTTTCTTTTCTTAAATCTTGACGAACAGCTTGTCCAACGAGATGAACTGGGAAATTAATTACACGAAAAAGTGATTGGTAACCTAGAATAATACTCTGCCTTTCACTTGCATTGAGTAGATCAAAGTTAACAAAATCTGTTGCAATTGCCAGAGAGTATTCATTTCTAGATTTTTCAAAAATCCCATATTTAATATCTTGAACTTCTATCAAATCCTTTAGCGATACTTCATCCTTATTTCTCTTTACCTTCTTACTTTTCACTTTCTTTTGTTCAGTAATATCCTCATTGCCTCCACCTTGCTGTTCTTCAAGAAATTGTTTTCTTTTCCATCCGAACACCGGTTCATTATTATCTTGTCGTTTTTTTGCAATAACAGCCAAAACTAAAACAAGTCCAGTTAGACCTATTGAAAAAAAGACAAATATATCAAAAATACCCATACAATTATGTTTCTCCTTCCTTAAGGATGATATTTTTTCTGAGATAGATGATATTTTATTTTGGTAACAATAAATTCTGATAAGTATTGTTCATATTTATCCAAATGAACAAAAGCCATAGCAATTGCTGTTCCAATAGCGAAAATAGAGAAAAAGAAGCGAATACCAACATCAGCAATCCCAGCAATAAAAGGTATATTTCCAAATATTAAGACTCCTAACGATATCCCCATTGTTGGAAATACGATCATAAACTGTCTTTTTGAAAATATAGCTAATACTTCCTTCTCCTCTTCTGTTAAGTCGACTGGAACGATAATATCCATGTTTTCTCCTCCCTCTTAATAAACTTTCTACTCATTCCATGTTGCTTATAAAAAGAAGAGTGGACATAATGATCCACTCTTTTTAAATTTCTCCATAAACGTTTTACACAATTTTCACAATGAGTAGATCATAGAAATACCAAGACTATTTCATAATGTCACCAATAGCTGGGGCTAAATACCATGCTGCATAAAATACTAGTGCTCCCGCAGTACAACTGATTAAAGCCATCCACACAGTTCTCATTTTAGCTGCACTAATCGAACCAAAAATGATTACAAGAGCGATTATCAGAATAGCTAATGTAAATGCTCCTCCTCCGATTCCACCAACTAATTTAATAACTTTAGTAATGGCCTCATTGATCTTAGTATTACCACCCGTGTAAATATCTTGTGTTATCTTTGTTGAACCTAAAGCAAAATCATTGAGAGCTAATTTAGTACCTAATTTTAAAAACATATTTCTCACCTCCTTAAAAACACAAAAAAAAGGACCGCAAACAAGGATCATGATCCTTGATTGCGGTCCTTCCGCTTTCATGAAAAATTAATTGATTAACTTACCTCTATTATCTATAAATTGACTTTTTGTGTCAAACAATTTATTATTAACACCGTTTTAAAAAATATATAATAGTCCAAATTGCTTTTTATGTAATCATTTATTTTGATACTTTATTTAATTATTTATCTTCTTTTAAAATGTGTTTCTTTAATATTATCAAAACGAAGGTCTTTTAAACTTTGCCCATCTTCGTTAACTTGATAACGGACTACGATAGTACTATATTGATATGTATCTATGCTTCTTTTGATAAAATTTGCTAGGAGACCAACAAGCTGCTTGAAGCCAGAATCAGCCATTGCGTCCTCATCCGGTTGATTTTTTTCTAACAGTTCACTGTTGTCCATTATTTGAAAACTATTAGAAAATTTAATTTTTTGCAAATTATTATCTCTAATAAAAAATTCTATCGTCCCAGTTGAATTCTTCAGACATGCATTTACAATTTGACTGTCAGAATACATCCCTTCTCTAATTTGATAAGCTAAATTTACGTTTTGATTAATTTTTGTGTTCATTTCGCATCTTCTCTCCTTTATTTTTAAACTACTTTTATACTATTAAAATACTGTTTTTTCATATTTCATGTGAAAAAAGTATTGAATTTTTCTGAAATTTCATCTAATTATAGTACAAATATATTATATAATTCAACAAGATTCTCCATAAAAGTAAGATACTTTAAGTAAAATTGGACTTTTTTCCTATAATACCACTCCCATATTTATTCATTTTTTCATTTCTATTCCTCTTCCTTTACCGTCAATTAATTAACAGTAAAGGAAGAGGAATAGATATATATACCCATTCCTTGTTCCCATTTACATTACTCTAGAATTAGAGTTATCCTCATATCCATACTGGATCATTTCTGGATCAACCCAACTTTCTATATTAAAAGTTTCAAAATCAATATAGTGTCCATTCACTAAGAATACTTCTCCAATATGGATATCTCCCTTATAGTTAGGTAAATTCCCTATAAGTCTTAGTCTTTCACTATTAAATTCAAGAAAATATTGATCATTTTTCTCTGATATTTTGCCTATCATAGTAACAAATCCCTCAACTTGGGTAAAATTCGGCGTAGCCGTAATCATATTCGCCACTTCAGATCCATATTTTTTCTCAATCATGTTATATTCATTTATTGGAAGCAGACTATTTGAAATGTTTTCTTCCTCAAAGTGAAAGTAATTGTTATCAGGAATAGTCATTTCTGGTTGCATATCTGATTCAGAATGTAGTGAAAATGTAGTATCTTCTACAATAGGGGTTGTTATTTTGTCTAATAACATATTCACGTTTTGCATCATATCCTCTGTTGGAATACTATGCAGCGGTTCTTGAGATGAAATAGTATCAGCTGAAAATACTGGAATATCCGATGTTACCAATAATTCATGTTGATTTTTATTCTCTTCCTTTTCGTTAACAATGTTTTCTAATTCATCCCAATCATGCACTTCTTCTTGAGGCTGAATAATATGTTTTTGTAATGGAGTATGTATATTCCATTCTTGTTTAGGCACCCATTTTGATGGTCTGTTTACAACGAAAAGATCCCAAGCAACTGGTGCTAATCCTATAAATCCTAGTGCAACGAGATAAATTATTATTGCATCTACACCTGTCATAATATAATCCTCCTAAAAAAGTAAGTTTTAGTCATTAAAAAAGCCCATAAAGGTAGTGTCGATTCAATAAAACCGTCACTTCCCTTATGGGCATTAGTTATTAAAATAAAAAATATATTTAAATACAATAAGTATATTAAAACGCAAAAAAACTTACATAAAGTAAGATAACAAAAAAGAAAAATTCTTCTCCTGCATAGGTGAAGTAAAGTTAAAAAGTAAATATAGTACTATTATACCATCTTCTTCTTTTATGTACAGTTTTTTCTTTCTAATTTTATTAAACTTAATTTATAAAAAAATTAAGTTAGGGATTACTACTTCACTGTGCTATACTTAGTCTACCATTTATACTATTACTAATTGTGTTTCATATTTGTTGCATAAGCCCTATTCAAGAAATGAATAGGGCTCTTTTTCTTTATTTCCTATTAAATGAAACATTCTTTACTCAATGCGGGGTTCTTCATGCTCTAACAAGCATAAATAGAACCATTCAGAATTTCAGGAAAGTCACTATCCCACTAAACCTCTTCTTCCACACATCGACTTAAAACCGGAGTCTTACTGTCTCTTAAAACCAAATAAAAAGTTGTTTAAGAAAATAAAAAAACAGACCCTACAAGTAGGGTCTGTTCTCAGCAG
>NZ_BCVG01000058.1 GCF_001591625.1 Metabacillus fastidiosus NBRC 101226 | reverse complement strand
CTGATGGAAGTTTCACTTTATTTCATAAATCTTTGTTGTACTTTATTATTTTTGCGATCCCGCCTGAAAATGAAACCAGCAATAAAGCCAAGACCGGCAATGAAAAAAATAAAACCGAGTAAAAACTGCAAACTTAGGGATGGAATGGGGGAGTGCAGAACGCCGAAAAATATATCCCGCATTAATTTTATTCCAAGTGCTGCTATTACGCCTGGAATAAGCATAATGATAAGAGCGATTAATCTAGCCATAGGGAGTATCCTTTCATTAGTATTGCTTTAAAATACATTCATGACCTCATTGTCTGATTACTATTATTATTTGTCAAGTATGTCTGATTAGGTTATGATTGATGTGTGCAATTATTTGCAAGGGATATCTCGCTTAATATGAAGAATTGGTCATAAAAAGGGGAAATAAAGTATGCAAAGGGTAATGGTTGTCGGTGCTGGTAATGGTGGAGTAGCACTGTTGAGAATGTTATATAAAACAAAAATGATGAACATTATTGCAGTTGTTGACATTAGTGAAAAAGCACCTGGGATTGCTTTGGCGAAAGAGCTTGGAATTCATACCAGTACAGATTGGAAGCATATTTTATGCGAGGAAATCGATATTGTTATAGAAGCTACAAATAATCAAAATGTTTTTCAAGAAATAATGAAAGAGAAAAATGAACATACGATCGTTATCCCTGGGACAATTGCTCATATTATGTCAGATTTAATTAATGAAAAGGAAGCATTAATTTTAAAATTGAAAGAAGAAACATATAAACAGGAAACAATCTTTAATTCAACAAACGATGGTATGATCGGCATCGATGTTGAGGAGAATATTATCCTTTTTAATAAAACAGCAGAAAAAATTACTGGGTTTGAAAGAAAGAAAGCATTAGGAGAAAGAATAGATACAATTATTCCTTCGAGCTTGCTTCCGAATACATTAAAAACCCGTGAAGTGGAAATAAATCAAGAACAAATACTTGATAATGGTTTAAAAATTATTACATCACGAATTCCTATTGTAGATGACTCAGGAAGATTATTAGGGGCAATGTCAATATTTAAAGATATTACCGATGTTGTCAGTTTAGCTGAGGAAGTAACTGATTTAAAAGAAATAAAAACCATGTTTGAAGCAATTATTCAATCATCAGAAGAGGCAATATCGGTTGTTGATGAAGAAGGCTGCGGTATTTTAATTAATAAAGCATATACGAAAATGACTGGTTTGACAGAAGGACAAGTGATCGGAAAACCTGCGACTGCTGATATTTCAGAAGGAGAAAGCGTGCATATGCAAGTGTTGGAAACGAGGAGGCCGGTGCGGGGTGTAAGCATGAAGGTCGGCCCTAATAAAAAAGATGTTATCGTGAATGTGGCACCTGTTATCGTTGACGGCATTTTAAAAGGAAGTGTCGGGGTGATTCAGGATATGTCTGAAATCCGTACTCTTACGAATGAACTTGATAGAGCAAGGCAGATTATTCGTACACTTGAAGCAAAATATACTTTTACAGATATTATTGGAAATAGTGAAGAGATGAAGCTTGCTATTGATCAGGCGAAATTAGGGGCAAAAACACCTGCGACTGTGCTGCTCCGAGGTGAATCCGGAACTGGGAAAGAATTATTTGCACATGCTATACATAGCGATAGTGACCGAAAGTTTAATAAATTTGTTCGTGTGAACTGTGCAGCAATTTCTGAAAACTTATTAGAAAGTGAATTGTTTGGCTATGAAGACGGCGCTTTTTCAGGTGCAAAGCGCGGAGGGAAACGGGGCTTTTTTGAAGAAGCGAATAATGGAAGTATCTTTTTGGATGAAATTGGTGAGCTTTCCCCGCAAATGCAAGTAAAGCTGCTTCGTGTTTTGCAAGAGCGTGAAATTATACGTGTTGGCGGAACGACTCCGATTCCAATTAATGTCCGGGTCATTGCTGCAACGAATGTCAATATAGAAAAAGCGATGTCAGAGGGATATTTCAGAGAAGATTTATATTATCGCTTAAATCGTTATCCTATTTCTATTCCGCCTCTTCGCGACAGGAAGGGAGATATTGATTTACTTTCGGCACATATTATAAGGAAGTTTAATCAAGAATATGGACGAAATATTAATGGTATTTCCGTTCAGGCATTAGCGGTTTTAAAACAGTATGATTGGCCGGGAAATGTAAGAGAGCTTGAAAATATATTAGGACGAGCCATTATCTTTATGGGATATCATGAAGCCGAGATAGGAGAGAATCATATTCCTCCTTTGGATATACAGGCTGCCAGTCATTATAAACAATTGAATATGCGTAATAAGGAAGAAAAGCTTGCGGATACAATTGAAAGAATCGAAGCAGAAATTATAAGCAGTACGCTGGAACAGCAGGAGTATAATCGGACGAAAACAGCACAAGTATTAGGCGTTTCTCTCCGCAATCTTTATTATAAAATGGAAAAATATAATCTTGCAAATAACAGCATGCAATAAATTTCCAGGTTATGAAAAACATTGCATGTGTAAAAATACTTATTTCAGTCATGGATAAAGGATATGGAATTGCTTTAATATTGGCATCATTTTTGCTTATAAATACTTGGTAAATGAAGCGAAAAAATCACAGGAGGATTAAGAATATAATGAAACTTGTTGATCTGCTTCATCAGGCTGCAAATTTGGAAGGGAAGATCGTTGCTGTTGCCGGAGCGAATGATAGGGAAGTGATTGCTGCTGTTATTGAAGCTGTGAAAAGAAAACTTGCCACATTTTTATTATTCGGTCCGAGGGATGAAATTGAAGCTCTTTTAGAGAAAGAAGAGCCTGTCGGAAATTATAAAATTATTCAAGCGAGGACGAAGGAGCAAGCAGCGGAATTAGCTGTAAGATCTGTACATCATAACGAAGCAGATGTGTTGATGAAGGGGAATATAGCAACCTCTATTATTTTAAAAGCAGTATTAAATAAAGAGTATGGACTCCGAACAGGCAGGGTATTATCACATGTTGCTGTCTTTGATATAGATGGATTTGAATACTGTAAAATCGTGACAGATGCAGGGATGAATATTAATCCGGATCTGGAACAGAAAAAACAGATCATTTTAAATGCTGTAGAAGTGGCGAATGCAATTGGAATTAAGATGCCGACTGTTGCTCCGCTTGCAGCAGTGGAAACAGTTAATCCGTCGATGCAAGCAACAATGGATGCAGCGCTGCTTACGCAAATGAATCGCCGCGGTCAAATAAAAGGCTGTATTATTGATGGACCTCTTGCTCTTGATAATGCAATTTCCTGGGAAGCGGCAAAACAGAAAAATATTGAAAGTGATGTTGCAGGCAAGGCGAATATATTGTTAGTTCCATCGATTGAGGCGGGCAATATTTTATATAAATCACTTGTTTACTTTGCAAAAGCAGATGTAGGCGGAATTATTGCAGGTGCAAAAGCACCCATTGTGTTAACGAGCCGTGCTGATCATGCTAAAAGCAAATTATATTCATTAGCTCTAGCTATTTGTACATCAGAAATAACAGCAAGTCCTAAGGAGGATTAGTATGGAGATATTTTCTTACATGGAGCAGTACGATTATGAACAGCTGCTTTTTTGCCAGGATAAACAGTCAGGGCTAAAAGCAATTATCGCAATACATGATACGACACTGGGACCAGCACTTGGCGGAACAAGAATGTGGACATACGATTCAGAGGCTGCGGCAATTGAAGATGCACTCCGCTTAGCAAGAGGGATGACATATAAGAATGCAGCGGCAGGTTTAAATCTTGGCGGCGGAAAAACGGTTATTATCGGTGATCCGAAAAAAGATAAAAATGAAGAAATGTTCAGGGCATTTGGTCGGTATATACAAGGATTAAACGGTCGGTATATTACAGCAGAGGATGTCGGTACAACTGTGGAAGATATGGATATTATCCATGAGGAAACAGATTATGTTACCGGGATTTCACCTGCTTTTGGCTCATCTGGAAATCCATCACCTGTTACTGCGTACGGTGTTTATAAAGGAATGAAGGCAGCTTGTAAAGAAGCCTTTGGAACAGACAGCTTAGAGGGAAAAGTGGTCGCTGTTCAAGGTGTTGGTAATGTCGCTTACAATTTATGTAAACATCTACATGCTGAGGGAGTAGAATTGGTCGTGACAGACATTAATGAAGAAGCTGTCCGCCGTGCTGTTGATGAATTCGGTGCAAAGGCGGTAGACCCGAAGGATATTTACGAAGTCAGCTGTCATGTCTATGCACCTTGTGCACTTGGTGCAACGATTAATGATGAAACAATTCCAAAGATAAAGGCAAAAGTAATCGCTGGAGCTGCAAATAATCAGCTAAAAGAAGCCTATCATGGCGATAAAATCCATGAAATGGGTATTATCTATGCTCCTGATTACGTTATTAATGCTGGCGGTGTTATCAATGTTGCTGATGAGCTGTATGGCTATAATAGCGAACGCGCTCTTAAAAAAGTAGAAGGAATCTACAGTAGTATCGAGCGTGTTATTGAAATTGCAAAACGTGATAATATACCGACATATGTTGCAGCTGACCGCCTTGCCGAAGAAAGAATAGAAAGAATGAGGAAATCACGCAGCCAATTTTTGCAAAATAGTCATCACATATTAAGCCGCCGTTTTAAATAATTTTCAACTTCCGGCATTTAAATAGGAGGTTCAACTATTGCAAAATTCAAAATCGCGAATTCTTGTTATTAATCCGGGATCTATCTCAACTAAAATCGGTGTTTTTGATAATGAGCGCTCCATCTTTGAAAAGACGATAAGACATGATGCAGTTGAGTTAAATATATACGCTCATATAACGGACCAATATGAATTTAGAAAACAAATAATTTTAGAAACTCTTGACAGAGAAGGGATTAATCTTTCTAAATTCAATGCTGTTTGTGCTAGAGGCGGACTGCTTCGTCCAATTGAAGGCGGAACTTATTTAGTGAATGATCAGATGCTGGAAGATTTACGGATAGGATATGCAGGTGAGCACGCGTCAAATTTAGGCGGTATTATTGCATTCGAAATTGCTAGTAATTTGAATATACCAGCTTATATTGTCGATCCTGTTGTTGTAGATGAGATGGAGCCCATTGCTAAAATATCGGGTTTTCCGTCTATTGAAAGAAAAAGTATTTTTCATGCATTAAACCAAAAATCTGTAGCAAGGAAAGTGGCATCGGGCTTTAAAAAAAATTATGAAGATGTCAATTTAATTATCGTTCATATGGGCGGCGGGATTACCGTCGGTGTTCATAAAAATGGAAGAGTTATTGATGTAAATAACGGTCTTCATGGCGATGGTCCTTTTAGCCCTGAGCGATCAGGGGGTGTCCCTGCAGGAGATCTCGTTTCATTATGTTTTTCAGGCCAGTTTTATAAAGAAGAAATGGTGAAGAAATTAGTAGAGCGGGCTGGTCTTATCGGTTACCTGGAAACGAATGATTTAGGAGAAGTAGAAAAAATGATTGATGCCGGTGATGAAAAAGCAAAGCTTGTTTATTCTGCGATGGCATATCAGATTGGGAAAGAAATTGGAGCAGCGAGTACCGTGTTAAGAGGAATGGTCGATGCGATTGTCTTAACGGGGAGACTTGCTTTTAGTAAACAGTTTGTAAAAGAAATTGCTTCTTATACAGATTGGATTGCAGATACAATTGTCCACCCGGGAGAAAATGAGCTTCAGGCTTTAGCTGAAGGTGCAACAAGAGTTTTACGAGGGGAAGAAACAGTAAAGCATTATCCAAAAGTGATAGCTGAAGCAAAGGTGTTTAATTAGTGGAAAGGGGCTTATTAGATGGCAATTGAATATGATCTAGTCATCCTTGGCGGTGGAACCGGCGGTTATGTTGCAGCGATTCGTGCTTCCCAGCTTGGTTTAAAAACTGCCATTGTGGAAAAAGCAAAGCTTGGTGGCACATGTTTACATAAAGGCTGCATACCGAGTAAAGCATTGTTAAGAAGTGCGGAAGTTTTTGCGCAAGCGAAATCAAGTGAACAATATGGAGTCGTAATAAATGATGTCGCCATTGATTTTATGAAAGTACAAGAACGAAAAGAAAATATTGTCGCTCAGCTTTATAAAGGTGTAAAGTATTTAATGGCACAAGGGAAAATCGACGTTTATGAAGGAATAGGACGTATTTTAGGGCCGTCTATTTTTTCACCGCTGCCAGGGACAGTATCTGTTGAAATGAATGATGGATCGGAAAATGAAATGCTTCTTCCGGCAAATCTCATCATTGCAACAGGATCAAGACCGAGTAGTTTACAAGGCTTAGAGATAGATGGGGAATATGTTCTTACTTCTGATGAAGCGCTGGCACTCGCGAATCTGCCTAAATCCATGATTATTATCGGTGGTGGTGTGATCGGAGTAGAATGGGCCTCCATGTTGGCCGATTTCGATGTTGAGATTACTATTTTAGAATATGCAGACCGGATCTTACCAACGGAAGATAAAGAAATTTCAAAAGAAATGGAACGTTTACTGAAGCGGAAAGGCATTCACATTGTTACAAATGCCAAGGCATTGCCAGACTCTTTAAAAAAGGAAAACGGCATCGTCACAATAGACGTGGAGCATAAAAATGAAACGGTCTCTTTTTCAGCTGATAAACTGCTTCTTTCTGTCGGAAGAAAGGCGAACGTGGAGAATATTGGATTAGAAAATACAGAAATAAAAATAGAAAATGGCTATATTGCCGTTAATGAATTTTACCAGACGAAAGAGTCTCATATTTATGCGATTGGAGATGTGATTGGCGGTCTTCAGCTTGCACATGTAGCTTCACATGAAGGAATAGCTGCTGTCGAACATATAGCGGGTAAAAATCCAAGTCCAATTAATCAATCATTTGTTCCAAAATGTGTGTATAGCAATCCTCAAGCCGCTTCGATCGGTTTAACAGAGGACGAGGCGAAGGAGCAGGGATTCGAACTGAAAGTTGGGAAATTTTCTTTTAATGCGATTGGAAAAGCGCTCGTTTTCGGAGAAACAGATGGTTTTGTGAAGCTTATCGCCAATGCAGAAAATGATGACATATTAGGAATTCATATGATTGGACCGAATGTCACAGAAATGATTTCTGAAGCGGCGCTTGCTAAAGTGCTTGATGCAACACCATGGGAAATCGGAAACACGATTCACCCCCATCCAACACTATCAGAAGCAATGAGTGAGGCTGCATTAGCGGTCAATGGAAAAAGTATTCATTTATAAAGTGAAAATAAGTCAGGAGGGTTTGGAATGGTAGAAAATCGCCATCAATCTTTAGGATTATCTGATCAAGATGTATTAGATATGTATGAAATGATGCTGCTCGCCAGAAAAGTAGATGAAAGGCTGTGGCTGTTAAATCGTTCAGGTAAAATCCCGTTCGTTGTTTCTTGTCAAGGCCAGGAAGGAGCACAAGTCGGGGCGGCTTTTGCACTGGATAGAGAAAGAGATTATATATTACCATATTACCGTGATCTTGGTGTCGTATTGGCATTCGGTATGACAGCAAAAGACTTAATGTTAGCAAACTTTGCAAAGGCGGAAGATCCGAACTCAGGCGGCCGCCAAATGCCAAATCACTTCGGTCAAAAGAAAAATAGAATTGTTACGAATTCATCTCCGGTAACTACACAGGTGCCGCATGCAGTCGGGATTGCTTTAGCTGCAAAAATGGAGAAGAAGGATATCGTTACTTTTGTTACATTTGGCGAAGGCTCATCAAACCAAGGTGATTTTCATGAAGGGGCAAATTTTGCAGCTGTTCATAAATTACCGGTTATTCTGATGTGTGAAAATAATAAATATGCAATCTCTGTTCCATATGATAAACAAGTGGCATGCGAAAATATATCTGACCGGGCAATAGGCTATGGTATGCCTGGATATACAGTAGACGGGAATGATCCGCTAGAAGTGTACCGTGTTGTTAAAGAAGCGAGAGAGCGTGGACTTCGAGGGGAAGGACCAACATTAATTGAAGCAGTTACATGTCGTTTAACCGCACATTCCAGTGATGATGATGACAGGGCTTATCGTAAGGAGGGCGAGGTCGAAGAAGGGAAAAAGAGCGACTCTCTCATTACATTTAAAGAGTATTTGCAACAGCTTGGCATACTTACAGAGGAAAAAGAAAAAGAAATGCTTTCTAAAATGATGCAGCTTATAGATGAAGCGACTGAATATGCAGAAAATGCTCCATTTGCTGAACCAGAGCATGCTTTAAAATACGTTTATGAAGAGTAAGGGGGAAAAGTGATGCCAGTCATGTCTTATATAGAAGCGATCAATTTAGCAATACATGAAGAGATGGAACGTGATGAAAAAGTATTTATCCTCGGAGAAGACGTTGGAGTAAAGGGCGGAGTATATAAAGCGACAGTCGGTTTATATGATAAATTCGGTGAAGAAAGAGTAATTGATACACCGCTTGCAGAATCTGCTATTGCAGGTGTTGGTATCGGTGCAGCAATGTATGGGATGAGACCAATTGCAGAAATGCAGTTTGCTGATTTTATTTTCCCGGCAGTAAATCAAATTATTTCAGAAGCAGCAAAAATCCGATATCGTTCTAATAATGATTGGACGTGTCCGATCACAATTCGTGCCCCTTTTGGCGGTGCTGGACGCGGTGGATTATATCACTCTCAATCAGTGGAGGCGGTTTTTGCCAACCAGCCTGGTTTAAAGATCGTTATTCCTTCCACACCGTATGATGCAAAAGGACTTTTAAAGGCGGCTATTCGTGATAATGATCCTGTTTTATATTTTGAGCATAAACGAGCATATCGTCTTCTGAAAGGCGAAGTGCCGGAAGACGATTATATTGTGCCAATCGGTAAAGCTGATGTAAAGCGTGAAGGTGATGATATTACTGTTATTACCTACGGACTATGTGTTCATTATGCCCTGCAAGCTGCTGAAAAATTAGCAGAAGACGGTATATCTGCACATATTTTAGATTTAAGAACAGTGTACCCGCTTGATCAGGAAGCAATTATTGAAGCAGCTTCTAAAACAGGTAAAGTACTGCTCATAACAGAGGATAATAAAGAAGGAAGCGTTATAAGTGAAGTAGCAGCGATCATCGCAGAAAACTGTTTATTTGATTTAGATGCGCCGATTATGCGTCTGGCAGCACCAGAAGTGCCTGCGATGCCATATGCGCAGACGATGGAGAAATTCTTTATGATGAATCCTGAGAAAATTGAAGCGGCGATGAGGAAATTAGCTGAATTTTAAGGAGGTTGAACGATGGCTTTAGAGCAAATTACTATGCCTCGGCTCGGCGAAAGTGTGACAGAAGGTACGCTTAGTAAATGGCTTGTTTCTGTCGGTGACAAGATTAATAAGTACGACCCGATTGCAGAAGTGATGACAGATAAAGTAAATGCAGAAATACCATCTTCTTTTACAGGAGTTATTACGGAGCTAGTAGCAGAAGAAGGTGAAACATTAGCTGTTGGAAAAGTTATTTGTAAGATGGACGTACAAGACGGAAACAAGCCGGCAGCAGATGTGAAAAAAGAAGTGACAGAAAAAGCAGCAGAGCCTAAAAAAGAGGATGGAACAAATAAAAAACGTTATTCTCCGGCCGTGCTTCGTCTGTCACAGGAGCATAATATTGATCTTGAAGGAGTAAATGGAACAGGTGCAGGCGGAAGAATAACAAGAAAAGATATTTTACAGTTAATCGAAAGCGGTAATGTTCCAGCAGAGAAGGAAGCAGTTCCATCTCCTGAAGCTTCGGTTCAAGTAAATAGAGAAGTTCAGCCGACGGTAGAAGTTAAAGTATCGCCTAATATTTCCGCACAAGCTGGCGATATAGAGATTCCCGTAACCGGTGTAAGAAAAGCAATCGTTTCGAACATGCTGAAAAGCAAGCAGGAAATCCCGCATGCTTGGATGATGGTTGAGGTTGATGTAACCAATCTTGTAAACTATAGAAATGCTGCAAAAGATGAGTTTAAGAAGAAAGAAGGATTTAACTTAACATTTTTCGCATTTTTTATCAAAGCTGTTGCTCAAGCATTGAAAGAGTTCCCGCAAATTAATTCTGTATGGGCCGGCGATAAAATTATTCAGAAGAAAGATATCAATTTATCGATTGCTGTTGCAACAGATGATGCTCTTTTCGTTCCTGTTATAAAAGCAGCAGATGAAAAAACGGTAAAAGGAATTGCTCGGGAAATTGTTGATTTAGCAAAGAAAGTCCGATCAGGAAAATTAACGATAGATGAAATGACTGGCGGAACATTTACAGTGAATAATACAGGATCGTTCGGCTCTGTCCAATCAATGGGGATTATTAATTATCCGCAAGCGGCTATTTTACAAGTAGAAACAATTGTAAAGCGACCTGTTATTATTAATAATATGATCGCTGTCCGCGACATGGTTAATCTATGCTTATCTCTTGACCATCGTATTCTCGACGGTCTCATTTGCGGACGCTTTTTAGCAAGAGTGAAAGAAATTTTAGAAAACACATCAGAAGAAACAACAAAAATATATTAAATGTACAAGGCTAACGAATGTTAGCCTTTTTTTCATGATAAGAGAAATGAGAATTACATAAATGTATATCAAAACTCATACATATCAGTTTAGAGAGGAGGTTGTGCATATGTCTCATTATGATTCTATTTGTAATGAATTTGCAAGGATCCTTAATGGAAAAGGCAAAAGGGAAAAAGGCGGCTGTTCCGTATCATTTCACAGGAAAATAAATGTTTTTGTTCAAGGAAAGCTGGCGAGATCAGTCGTTCCGGCAGGAGTTTCTTTCGAGTCATTAGATGAAAATGGCAATGCTTTAAACTTATTAGAGTTAGCAATCTTACAAGAGGAAATTCCTAAATATATGCATTTCGTTGTTCAGCAAGACTTAATCGTCAGCGCACTGCATAATCACTGGATGTATATGGAACCGATGATTATGTATTTGCATCTCCAATCAGTTGAACCTCCTCTAAACTTTGCACGGAAAATTTCTCATTCTTTTTCCTATTTAAATAGTTATCCAATTGCTGATTAGTAATGTAAGCAATTCATATAAGATATTGAGTATTACCAGCTCAGTATCTTTTCCTGTTTTATATAGAAATAAACTTTCATTGCTCATCTATTTTTCGTGTACTAAAATAAACATAATATGAGCATGAAAACGTATAGGAGATGGAGGAAGCATCATATGGGGGAGAAAGGCAAACGTGAGGATACCGTTCATTTGGAACAGTGGGAACAAGAAGTGGAAAAAGTGCTTAAAGGCAGGAAAATGTCTTCGTTAATGAAGCATACTTATGAAGGAATTACATTAAAACCTTTATATATGGATAAAAGCAAGCGACAAATAGTTCCTAATAGTCAAACAGCGTGGAAAATAAGTCAGCAAATACAAGTGGAAGCAGCTGATCAAGCGGCAAATAAGATACAAAGAGCGAAAGAGCGGGGACAAGACTCTTTTTATTTTTCAGATTTCTCATTTATTGAACATTGCTCAGATGTAAAAGCGATCGTTCAATTCCTTAATTTTAGCGAGGATAAGTTGATTATCAATATGGGAGCCCAGCTTGGTTTTTTACCGCTTTTTATTGCAAGTATAGCTGAAAGAGAAGTTGGTAAACTCGATGGTACAGTCGGCTTCGATCCATTTGAAAGTTTTCTCGTAAACGGCAATGATAATATTTCTCTTTCAACCCGTTTTAATTATTTAAAAGAGACAGTTGAGTGGGGGGAACAGTATGCTCCCGACCTTCGCTTTATTTATATAAACGGAACGCTTTATCATGATGCAGGTGCAAATGCTGTTCAAGAACTTGTATATACTTTTTCGAATGCAATTGATACGGTGAATGAGCTTTTAAACCGAGGTTTAGCTATTGATACGATTGTTCGAAAAATAACATTTGCTTTTTCAATCGGCTCGAATTATTTTATGGAAATAGCGAAATTCCGTGCAGCTAAACAAATTTGGGCATCTATTGTTCATGCATTGGACGGCAGTGAAGAAGGACAGAAAATTAATGTTCATGCGGTTACCTCATTATTTAATAAAGCGGCATATGATGTCCATGTTAATTTATTAAGAACGACGACAGAAGCTTTTTCCGCTATTATCGGGGGAGTGAATCATTTAACGATCACACCGTTTGATCATATGTTGGGGGAATCAAGTGAACTCGGTGAACGGGTGGCGCGAAATATTCATTTTATATTAAAGGAAGAAAGTTTATTAGCGAAAGTGAAGGATCCCGCCGGCGGTTCCCACTATATAGAGGCTTTAACAGCAGAATTAGCGAAGGAAGCCTGGGATCAAATAAAACAGCTTGATTCTGATGGAGGATTTAAAAAGGCTCTAGCAAATGGGACAGTTCAAAATGAATTGAAATTAATGATGGAAGAACGGATAGATAAGATAAATACAGGAAAAAGTGAAATAATTGGAACGAATGCATTTGCTAATATAAAAGATGAAATACATATGAAGGAAAATAAAGAAAAGGTCGAAAAAGTTATTCCATTAAAAGATGAAAATACTAGCTTTACAGAGCTTCTCAATTCAGCGAAAAAAGGAAAAACACTTAAACAATTGACGAGTTTACTGTATTCAAAGGAAAGTTTATTCACCATTAAGCCATTAGAGAGGAGAAGACTTACAGAACATTTTGAAAGCTTGAGGCAGCAGGCTGAAAAATACCGGAATAAAACCGGTTATTTACCGAAGATTAACGTAATCGTTATTGGTGAACTGAAAGATTATAAACCGAGACTTGATTTTTTGAGTAATTTTTTTGCAGCAGGAGGGTTTGAGCTTGCTGTTACCGATATATCCGAGCTTGAGCAATTAAAAAATAAAGAGACAGCTGTTTTATGTGGAACAGATGATGAGTATAAAAACTTGTCAAATATAAAAGAACAGCTCGATGTAAAGCATCTCTATATTACAGGAAAACAGTCCCCTGAGCTGTTAAGTACTTATGGCATCGATGAATGTATTTACTACGGAATGAATATGTACAAGTTTTTAAAAGAGCTCCATTTAAAAATAGGAGGGGAAGGAAAATGAAGCGTAGAAGTTTAGAAAACTCCGAGCTTATTTCCTATGAACAGCTCCAAAACATAGAGGAAGAAGCAGTATATGAAACGAATGAACGTATAAAATTAAAATCATTTTATACAGAAAAAGATATGGATGATATCGAACATTTAAATACTTATCCGGGCCTGCCGCCGTATTTACGCGGTCCTTATGCAACGATGTATGTAAACCGGCCTTGGACAATAAGACAATACGCAGGTTTTTCCACAGCAGAAGAGAGCAATTCTTTTTACAGAAGAAATTTAGCGATGGGGCAAAAAGGATTATCTGTTGCCTTTGACCTTGCGACACATCGGGGCTATGATTCTGACCATGAGAGAGTGGAAGGAGATGTTGGGAAAGCGGGTGTTGCGATTGATTCGATTCTTGACATGAAAATATTATTTGATGGAATTCCACTTGATGAAATGAGTGTCTCTATGACGATGAACGGTGCAGTATTGCCGATTATGGCATTTTATATTGTGACGGCTGAGGAACAGGGTGTTCCAAAAGAAAAACTGTCAGGAACGATTCAAAATGATATTTTAAAAGAATATATGGTAAGGAATACATATATTTATCCACCAGTAACATCGATGAGAATTATCGGTGATATTTTTGAATATACAGCGAAATATATGCCTAAGTTCAACAGTATTAGTATTTCGGGCTATCATATGCAAGAGGCCGGTGCACCGGCCGATATTGAACTTGCATATACGCTTGCGGACGGGTTGGAATATGTGCGTACTGGAATAAAGGCGGGACTTTCTATTGATGATTTTGCACCGCGTCTTTCATTTTTCTGGGCGATCGGAATGAATTACTTTATGGAAGTTGCGAAAATGAGAGCAGCGAGATATATGTGGACAGAAATGATGAAGGAGTTTCATCCGAAAAATCCGAAGTCGCTCATGCTTAGAACACATTCCCAGACGTCTGGGTGGAGTTTAACGGAGCAGGACCCTTTTAATAATGTTGTTCGTACTTGTGTGGAAGCACATGCGGCAGCAATGGGACATACACAATCGCTTCATACAAATGCACTTGATGAGGCTATTGCACTTCCGACGGATTTCTCAGCAAGAATTGCTCGTAATACCCAGCTCTTTTTACAAAAGGAAACAGGGGTTTGCAATGTCATTGACCCATGGGGTGGTTCTTATTACGTAGAAACATTAACGAAACAGCTGATGGATAGGGCATGGGAGCATATAGAAGAAATTGAGAAGCTCGGCGGGATGACGAAAGCGATTGAAACAGGTCTCCCAAAAATGAAAATTGAAGAAGCAGCGGCGAGAAGGCAGGCAAAAATAGATTCAGGAAAAGAAATAATTATTGGGGTAAATAAATTCAGATTAGAAAAGGAAGACCCTATTGATATATTAAATATTGATAATACGGAAGTCCGTAAAAAACAGCTGATGAGGCTTGAAAGCTTAAGAGCAAACAGGAATGAGGAAGAAGTAAAAGAGAAGTTAGGTGCATTAACAGAGGCAACGGCAAGTAAAGAAGGAAATCTACTTGAGCTTGCAGTAGAAGCAGCGAGAGCAAGGGCGACGTTGGGGGAAATTTCAAATGCGATTGAACTTGCGGCAAAGCGTCATCAAGCTGTTATTCGCTCAGTAAGCGGGGTATACAGTAAAGAATTTTCAGATGAAGAGACGATTGAACAGGTGCGGAAGGAAACAGATGAATTTTATGAGCTTGAAGGGAGAAGGCCAAGGATCTTAATTGCAAAAATGGGGCAGGACGGCCATGACCGCGGGGCAAAAGTAATTGCGACTGCTTTTGCAGATTTAGGATTTGATGTTGATATTGGGCCGCTCTTTCAAACACCGAAGGAGACGGCTGTACAAGCTGTTGAAAATGATGTTCATGTTATCGGCATAAGCTCTTTAGCTGCGGGGCATAAAACACTTTTACCGAAGCTGATATCTGAATTAGAAAAACTGGGAAGAGATGATATTGTCGTTATTATTGGCGGTGTTATTCCGTATGAAGATTATGAGTTTTTAAAGGAAAACGGGGCTGCAGAAATTTTTGGACCTGGAACTGTTATCCCTGCTGCAGCGGTGAAAGTACTGGATAAAGTGTATGAGCGGTTAGGCTATGAGGAAGCAGAAGAATGAGGAAGTATAGTCGCAAAAAGAAAGAAATAACAGTTGAAGATTATGTTTCAGGGATTAAAAGTGGTGATCGAACGATGCTTGCAAGAGCAATTACTCTTGTTGAGAGTCATACAAACCGCCATTTCACGGTTGCACAGCAAGTAATTGAACAATTAGGAAGTGTAAAGACAAATTCCATTCGTATCGGCATTACCGGTGTTCCAGGAGCTGGGAAAAGTACATTCATTGATTCGTTTGGCACCTATTTATGTGAGCTGGGGTATCGTGTCGCAGTGTTAGCTGTTGATCCGAGCAGTGAAGTATCGAAGGGGAGTATTTTAGGAGATAAAACGAGAATGGAGCGGCTCTCTAATAACCCGCGCGCATTTATTCGCCCGTCTCCGTCAAGCGGGACACTTGGCGGAGTAAACCGGAAGACGAGGGAAACAATTTTCTTATGTGAAGCTGCGGGCTTTAATATTATCCTTATTGAAACAGTTGGAGTCGGACAAGGTGAGTTCGTCGTTCGAAGTATGGTTGACTTTTTCCTCTTACTTGTTTTAACAGGTGCAGGTGATGAACTGCAAACGATGAAAAAAGGAATTATGGAGCTGCCGGATCTTGTTGTTGTAAACAAAGCAGATGGGGATAATGTTTCAAAAGCAAAGCAGGCAATGAGAGAATATAATACTATTCTTCACTTTTTAAGACCGTATACAGAAGGGTGGACGACGAAAGCTGTCACGGCTTCTGCATTAGAAGAAACGGGACTTATTGAGATTTATAAAGAGATTGAACAATTTATTCATATGACGAGAAATAATGGGATTTTTGAGAAAAGACGAACAGAGCAGCTAAAAGAATGGTTTGATTCTTCTTTAAAAGATAAGCTTTATGCACAGTTTTTTTATGATGAGAAAATGAAAGAGTCATTATTACAATATGAAAAGTTAATTATAGATGGGGAGAAAACAGTTGGAAATAGTGTGAATGAACTAATTAGTCTTTTTTTAAATAAGAAAGAATAAGTATCGAAAGTTGCTCATTTCCTCTGTTTGTTGTTAAATATAACTATTAGGCGAAAAGAAAGATAAGGGAGATGTATGTAATTGGGTATGGATTTTAATTTATTTATGAATGATGTCGTGAAACAGGCTCGTAAAGAAATCGTTGCTGCCGGATATACAGAATTAACGACAGCGGAAGAAGTAGAAGAAGTATTAAATGCAAAGGGAACGGCTCTTGTGATGGTTAACTCTGTTTGCGGCTGCGCAGGCGGTATCGCAAGACCAGCTGCTTTCCATGCTGTACATTATGACAAGCGTCCAGACCGCTTATTAACAGTTTTTGCAGGTCAAGATAAGGACGCAACAGCACGTGCACGTGAATTTTTCGTTGGTTATCCGCCTTCTTCTCCATCCTTTGCATTATTAAAAGACGGTGAAATTCTTACAATGGTTGAAAGACATGAAATTGAAGGACATGATCCATCATCTGTCGTTGCAAAATTACAAAGTGCATTTGATGAATATTGTGAAGAAGTGTAAAGAGATGAAAAGATGATCCGCTGCGGTCATCTTTTTCTTTTTCTTAGGACATGATAAAAAGAAAAGGATGCTGATCATATGAAAATAATGTTCACTATTTTCTTTTTTATTACGTCCCCGTTTTGGCCGCTCGGTAATAATCCGGCCATCGGTGATCCATATATTATTATTAATAAACAGACGAATGAGCTTGCATTTATAGATGATGGCGAGATTTTAAAAACATATAAAATTGCGACTGGAAAAACAGCGCAACTGACACCTGAAGGGGAATTTAATATTACTGTAAAGGCAGTCAATCCCTATTACCGGAAGAAAAATATCCCCGGAGGCAGTTCGGAAAATCCATTAGGCACGAGATGGATCGGCTTTGATGCAGAAAATACAGAAGGACGTATTTACGGTATTCATGGGACAAATAATGAAAGCTCGATAGGGGGCTATGTGACACAAGGCTGTGTAAGAATGTTTAATGAGGAAGTAGAAGAACTATTTGAACATATACCTGTTGGAACGAAAGTATTGATCTTAAAATCAAATGAAAGCTTTCAGACGATTGCCAAACAAAAAGGAGCAATAGAGTAAATATCTAACCTCTCTAGAGAAGTCATAATGTAAATAGAGAGGTTAGTTCCTATTGTTAGAACCACATGGATGCGCCTGCTAATAATGTCGATAAGACCATAATTGTAAGCATTAAATAAATAACAACTTTTTGAGTTTTACGCGGCATATTCATCACTCCTATAAACTACTTTCTTTATTCTAACGTGATTTATTTAATTGGACAAGCCTTAAAAGCAGGAATATCCCTTTTAAAAAGAGAAGATTTACCGTAATGTTTTAGGCTGAAAGGAGAAGATATGATTAAAAAGGTCGATCATATCGGCATTGCTGTCAAATCAATTGAAAATGCTTTGCCATTTTATACAGAAGTATTAAAACTTGAGCTGGAGCAAATAGAAGAAGTTGCCACACAGCATGTGAAAGTTGCTTTTATTTCCGCCGGTAATATAAAAATAGAATTGCTTGAACCTACATCGGCAAATAGTACAGTTGCAAAGTTTATTGAAAAAAGGGGAGAGGGAATTCATCATATTGCATTGGGCGTAGAGAGTATTGAGCAAAGATTAGATGAATTACAGGAAAAAGGGATCAATTTAATCGATAAAACACCAAGAATTGGCGCTGCCGGAGCAAATATTGCTTTTCTTCATCCGAGTGAAGCCAATGGTGTGCTTATTGAGCTTTGTGAAAAAACGGTGAGGTGAGGCATAAATGTCGATGGATATTTATAAAAAGATAGACGAGTTATATGATAAGAGGCGTGATATTGAACTGGGCGGCGGGGATGATAAAATTGAAAAGCAGCATGAGAAAGGGAAACTGACAGCAAGGGAGAGAATCAATCTGTTAGTTGATAAAGATTCTTTCGTTGAGCTTCATGCGTTCGTGGAGCATCGATGCACTGATTTTGGCCTTGATGAGAAAAAGGGGCAAGCTGACGGTGTTGTAACAGGATATGGGAAAATTAATGGACGCCCCGTTTATTTATTTTCACAGGATTTCACTGTTTTTGGCGGTGCATTGGGAGAAATGCATGCTAAGAAAATTGCTGCTGTCATGGATTTAGCTGCGAAAAATGGGACACCATTTATCGGTTTAAATGACTCCGGCGGTGCCAGAATTCAAGAAGGTGTCGTATCATTAGACGGGTATGGCCATGTTTTTTATCGCAATGCGATTTATTCGGGTGTTATCCCGCAAATTTCTGTTATTTTAGGACCTTGTGCAGGCGGTGCTGTTTATTCACCGGCAATAACAGATTTTGTTTTTATGGTGGAAAAGACGAGCCAGATGTTCATTACAGGTCCGAAGGTAATCGAAACAGTGACAGGAGAGAAGATCAGTTCAGAAGATTTAGGTGGTGCGGCTGTACATAATAAAATTAGCGGGAATGCTCATTTCTCAAGTGAGACAGAGGAAGAGGTTCTTTCGCAGGTGCGAAAGCTTTTAAGTTATTTGCCACAAAATAATGAAGAGAAACCCCCCTGCCTAATTCATGATAATAACGATGATTATCGTGCAGATTTAACAGAGCTTATTCCTTTTGATACAGTTCGTCCTTATGATGTAAGAATTGTTATTACTGAGATTGTTGATAAAGACTCCTTCTTCGAAGTGCAGGAAGATTTCGCTAAAAATATTGTCATCGGTTTTGCAAGAATAAAAGGGGAAGTAGTTGGACTTGTATGCAATCAGCCGAAATATATGGCAGGCGGGCTTGATATTGATTCGTCTGATAAAGCAGCGAGATTTATCCGCTTTTGTGACTCATTTCAAATTCCAATCATTACTTTTGAGGATGTTACTGGATTTTTCCCCGGTATAAAGCAGGAGCATGGTGGAATTATTCGCCATGGTGCGAAAATTTTATATGCCTATTCTGAAGCAACTGTACCGAAGATTACCGTTATTTTGCGGAAAGCATATGGTGGGGCATATGTCGCCTTAAACAGCAAATCAATAGGTGCTGATCTTGTTTATGCATGGCCGAATGCTGAAATAGCAGTAATGGGGCCTGAAGGAGCAGCAAATATTATTTTTGCTAAAGAAATTGAAGCAAGCCCTGACAAGGAAAAGACAAGAGCAGATAAAATTGAGGAATATAGAAGGAAATTCGCTAACCCATATGTAGCGGCGAGCCAGGGAATAGTTGATGATGTCATTGACCCAAGGGAAACGCGGATAAAATTAATCCAGGCACTTGAAATGCTGCAGACAAAAAAGGAAATCAGACCGGCTAGAAAACACGGAAATATGCCATTGTAATAATTTTGACTGGAGGCTACGAAATGATAAACAAAGAGAGATTGCTTGAGGAATTTTTACAATTAGTTCAAATAGATTCGGAAACGAAGCATGAAGCAGAAATTGCCCAAGTTTTAAAGGCGAAATTTACTGAACTCGGGTTACATGTCTACGAGGATGATACGACAGGGATAACTGGTCACGGTGCAGGCAATTTAATTTGTACGCTTGAAGGAACAAAAGAAGATGCAGATCCAATTTATTTTACATCCCATATGGATACAGTTGTACCAGGTAAGAAAGTGAAACCTTCGATTAAAGATGGATATATTGTAACGGATGGGACGACTATTCTCGGTGCGGATGATAAAACCGGTCTATCGGCTATGTTTGAAGCGATTAAAGTAATAAAGGAAAATAATCTGTCACATGGAAAAGTTGAATTTATTATTACAGTGGGGGAAGAATCGGGTCTTGTCGGGGCAAAGGCACTTGATCCTAAACTAATGACGGCTAAATACGGATATGCGTTAGATAGTGACGGGGAAGTCGGGAATATTATCGTTGCTGCACCGACACAAGCGAAAGTGAATGCAAAAATTGTTGGTAAAACAGCCCATGCCGGTGTTGCTCCGGAAAAAGGTGTGTCCGCGATTACAATGGCAGCAAAAGCAATTGCAAAAATGCAGCTTGGACGAATCGATTCTGAAACAACAGCGAATATTGGCAGATTTGAAGGTGGAACACAGACAAATATCGTCTGTGATCTCGTGTATATTTTTGCAGAAGCACGCTCATTAGTTCCAGAGAAAATGGAAAAGCAAGTACAGAAAATGAAAGAGGCATTTGAAAGTACTGCAAAGGAAATGGGCGGAAGCGCAGAAGTGGAAGTAGAGATTATGTATCCGGGCTTTAAGTTCGGCGAAGGAGATCATGTCGTTGAAATAGCGAAGCGGGCAGCGAAAAGAATTGGAAGAAGAAGTGAATTATTAACGAGCGGCGGAGGAAGCGATGCGAATGTGATCGCGGGAAATGGTATCCCAACTGTTAATTTAGCTGTCGGCTATGAAGATATTCATACGACAAATGAAAAAATGCCGATTGAAGAACTTGTGAAAACAGCGGAAATGGTTGTTGCAATTGTACAAGAAGTAGCTGGAGAGTAACAGCAAAAAAGCTATCAGGCAACATTAGATAGCTTTTTTACTTTTGGTAAAATAAAGATTGTGCTTTTCTACCTAAGTAATTTCATAGTATGATAGTCTTATAGAAAATGCATTAATATTCCAACATATATTTATGATGAAATAATTGATATACTGGAAATTTAAATTATGCGTATATAGTTTTTAGGAGGTTTTTTGTTATGATGGCTTCAAAATTTATTATTTTTAATACGAATAATGATGAATATGGACTACCGATTGAAAAGGTTACTTCAATTGAAAAAATGGAAGGGCTGAATACAATTCCTGAAATGCCTGGTTATATGAAAGGGGTTGTAAAAGTAAGGGGCGAGCTAATTCCGGTATTAGATACGAAGCAAATTTTTTACCGCAAAGACAGTGTGAATGGAGCTGATTTAAAGCTGATTGTTATTCAAACAGATCAGCTGCATGTTGCTTTAATTGTAGAAGAAGCGAAGGAAATACTTGAAATTCAAGAAGAGGATTTAAAATCTATTAATATGGGGGTTTTAAAACCATCTTCTTACTTTACAGCAGTTGCGAGTCTTGAGAACAGGCTAATAACAATTGTCGATCCGAATGAGTTAATTAATAATCTTGATGAAATTGAGGTCATTAAAGAAGGAATGAGCAGTTACCTTTAAAAAGGGGGGACGATACATATGCCTATTGGAGTCGTTACCATTATTGTAGTTGGTACTATTGCAATATTTTCAATCCCGATTATTGCTATTTTGACAGATGCTTCCCGTAGGAAGGCTAAGCTCCAGCTGCAAATTGTAGAAAAAGAAATAGAGCTGGAAAAGCTGAAAAATGAAAATTTCCTTATTGAAACGGAAAAAATGAAAGTGGAACTGGAAAAGCTGAAATTAGAAAATCCGCTGGAAGATTCAAATTTCCTATCAAAGTAATATATGATAAATGACGGACAGTAAGACTCCTGCTTCAAGAGGAGCAAGGAGTAATAACTGCCGATTGTTTAATCTGACAATTAGCGGGGAATAAGAAAAACCTCGCTGATTGAGTATTCATTTTATTTTGCTATAAAGCTAGAGACTTTCTTAATAAGGAAGTCTTTTTTGATAGATATTTAATCGCTTTAATAAAATTCCATATGATGAATTCGGCTCTTGTGAATAATTCCTCCGTTCCTTCCTTCATTCTATATAATGCCATATAGGAGCTTATTTTATAGTAAATTGATTTACCATCTCCTGAAGATCCATGGCCATAGTACTTAAAGATTCTGCTGAAGTAGAAACTTCCTTGATATACTGGTGTTGATTAGATATGGATGAAGAAACTTCATTCAAGTTGTCTAATGAGTTTTTACTTATATCCACTATGTCTTGAGTGGAGGCTGATATTTCCTCAGTACTTGAAGAAATTTGTTCCGAGGCTGTAGATACCTCTAGAATTTGCCTATTCACTTTCATAATTTCACTTAGAATGGTTTCAAAAATAGAACCTACTTTTTGAACTTGGTCAACACCTTCATCAACTTCCTGCATACCCAGATTCATAGAGTGAGTAGCGTTTCCTGTAGCATCAACGATCTGCTCAATAATCGTTGTGATCTCAATAGTTGCTTCACTTGTTCGCTCAGCGAGCTTTTTGACTTCATTAGCTACCACCGCAAAACCTTTCCCATGCTCTCCTGCTCTAGCTGCTTCGATTGTGGCATTCAGAGCTAACAAGTTTGTTTGATCTGTAACCTCGGAAATCATCGAAACGATATTTCGAATTTCCTGAGATTTTTCATTTAATGATTGGATAATTTTTGTGCAATTTTCTACTATTTCACTGACAGTATTCATTTGAATAATTGCAGATTGAACCTCTAAATCACCTTGATTTATCTCTCTTGCCACATCCTGTACAGATTCAGTTACAGCAGAGGCGGACTTTGCGATTTTCTGGGTATCTAACGCAATTTCATCCATTACAATTGATACTTGTTGAGTCGAATGATAATGGGTGTCTAATGTAATCGCAACTTCATTAACTGACTCTGTAACTGCTTTTGATGTATTGGCGGAATCTGCCGCTATCGCTGTCAGTTCTTCTGAAGAGGAAGTAACATATTCGGTAGATTGTGATAGCTTAGTAATCATTAATGAAAATGACTCTATCATATAATTAATATTGTTCCTTAACTCCGCGATTTCATCTTTTCCTTTCACTATTAATCTCTTTGTTAAATCTCCCTTCGATACACGTTGCATGATAGATGTAATTTCAAGTAATGGCTTTAATACTCCTCTTGCAACAAGATAGGATAGAAGAAGAACGAGAGCAACAGAAATTAAAATAAGTATAAAAGCTGAATTCTTTGTTTTTTCAATCTCACTATAAACTTCTGCCTCAGGGGCACTAGTTACCAGCTTCCAGTCTGTCTGATCAACATCATGAAAGGCTGCTGTATTCTTTGATCCATCATTTTTCTTATATGAAATGAAACCATCCTTTTCCCAAAATAAAGTTTTGAAAAATAATTCTTTATCGTCTGTTGCTGTTAAGTCGTCAGAAATATTTTTCCCGATTTTCTCTTTTTCAGGATGTAATAAATAGGTTCCAGTTGATGAAAGCAAATATCCGTAACCTGTTTCTTCAATCTTTATTTTATTAACAATATCTAAAATTTTCTGCGGATCAAGGATAGCTTGAATAATCCCTTTATATTGTCCTTTTTCATTGACTAAAGGAACATCAATAACGATAATATCTTTTCCTGTTACCATCTCTTTAATAAAATCTGATACAGCTGTTTCCTTACTTGCTTTAGCATTTTTGACATTGTCAGAGGAGCTAATATCTCCTGTGTTACCTTTTGTATCGTGAGTAATTCCTTGTTCATTTACAAATGAATAAAAATCTACTTCGTCATCACTTTCCTCGAGTATTTTTAATACAGGCAGGATTTCATCTTTATTTCCATTTGAAAATTCCGGGTTTTCCTTAACGATATTTTCTAATCGATTAATTTTTTGAGAGAGCCATAAACTGATCATATTTGCATTTATTTGTGCCATTTCAATTTGGCTTTCTTCTGTCTTATTTTTTAGGGCAGTTGAAGACTGATACATTAGAATGCTTGTAATTGTAACTAGCGGAACTAAGGAAACTAGCAGTAGTAAAAATAAAATTTTAATCTTAATAGACTTTATATTGGAAAAGATACCCTTTTTCATACATTTTCCTCCAGATATTTTCTCTACTTGTGTGCATTTACTTATTATTAACTGAACTTCCACTGTCATTTACATGAGGCGAGTGAGTGAATTGCCAGTTGTTGTTGTGACAAATCCGTTCTAGATGGCTTAAACTAACTTGTTTGTAATTCTTATTTGGCATAATAATATATTCATTGTCTATCGTTTTAACGTAAGCTGAGTTCTTTCCCGTGAATCCAGTAATGTATCCTAATTTGTTGTAGAGCCTTACTTTATCATTAAGAAAAAAACCTTTAAGCTGCTTCGTATTCTTCTCATTTCTTTTGTTTGTTATGTTTTTAGCTTTACGACCTTTTCTTGCAGTTGCCTCATGTAAAGAACGCTTTTTTTTGCGAAATTGCTTAATTTTGAATACTCCGCTTCGATCTTCATAATATTTCCTAATATCACTAAGGGCTAATACATCGTTCATATATGATTTTTCAAGACCTAGCCTTTTCCTCTTTAGAACAGTCATACTTCCATAAGTGAATTCAGCATTAGGATATTTCAAAAAAATTTGTTTCCTTAAGGTATGTATGAAAGGAGATTCTTTATAAGTAAGCGGCGATTTCTTATCCATCATCCATCTCCATAAAATCTGACCTTTTTGGTGATTTTCATTAGTATGGCAATCCGTACATACTGAGATTAAATTACTCGCACAATTTGACCCGCCATGACTACGATAGATAATGTGATGAGTATTTAGGATTTTATTTTTCTTCCTGCATACTTGGCAAGTATAATGGTCACGAGTGAATACAAAATAGCGAGTGTTATAGTAACTGCATAATTCACCCTTTTGATCACCTTGGTTTTGATGATGAGAATTTATTATTTTTTGAAAATCAAACTTTCCAATTTGGATGATTAAAGTTGGATCTGGAATCAAGCTGCAAAATCTATCAATCCAGTGGAACATATTTTCACTACGGCTTCTAATAGAAGGCGGGAGCCATCCTTCCCTTTTAGAGGAAATACGATTGAGAAATCTAGCTTTTCTGTAACGGCATTTCCGGTTCCGTCTATTTCTTCGGTAAACTTTACGACTTTCTAAATTGTTCTTTATATCATCTCGTAATTCAATTTCCCCTTTAGCTAATACATGATTATTACTTTGAATCGCAATACCTAAACGTCTGGCTCCTAGGTGAATTCCAACTTTCACTTTTTGTTTATATCCATAGCTCCCGTATAGAAGCTGAATGGTAAATGGTTGATATTTGATGATTTTTGCTTTCTTTGTTTTTAGTAAAATTCTTGCTTTACGTTGACTGCAAGGCATTAAAGCTTTTCCATGTTTATTAATAACGAATACAAACATAATGTATTCCCTCCGTAGAGTTTATTTCCCTTCGCCAAAGTTAATAGGGCTTTGCGTACAAAACGCCAAGGTTGACCGTTCCTTCCCACTCAGAACTTTTACAGTGCCTCCATAGAGCCTGGAACTAGGGAATCATTCTCAGGGTATGCTGACCCAATTAACGTAGTCCTTAGAGGAATTAGGCTAGACAACTAGGGCTTCTTAAAGCTTCCCACTTTAACAATTATTAGATGTTTAAGTGGTGGGGAGTTGACTTCAAGTTAGATACTATATAATTTTTCTCACTCAATTTGTTCAAATGGAAAAGTCTATCATTAATAAAAGAGAATTAACTCCAAATAAGTTATTCTTTTCACTACTGCATATTTCCATAAGATATTTAAAGCCTACTAATCATTTTTTGTAAAAAAGTTTATTAATATTGCCTATGGATTTAACTAACCTTCTTTTTTTGAAGGCGTTTTCAAACTATGTATTTATAGAGAAGCAGCAGATTTGTCTAGCGATTACTCTTACTACTCTGAGCACACTATCCTCCTTTCATTTAGCAAAAGTTTTAACCAGCTTTGAAAAATAAAGTGAAACTTCCATCAGTGGGGGGTTTTC
>NZ_BCVG01000057.1 GCF_001591625.1 Metabacillus fastidiosus NBRC 101226 | reverse complement strand
ACTTCACGCGAGCAACGTATGTGTGACCCGCATCTTGCGGACCTCAACTAACTATCGGTGGAGGATGGGGTCCCTACTGATAGAAGTTTCACTTTATATTTTAATCCTGTCTTCATTTTCTGCTTCTTTTGCCTTTTTCACAGCACGGTAGGCAGAATAGCCGCTTGATTCTTCGAATTCTTTGCAAATTTGTTTTTCTTCTGCTTTACTCGGAACGATTTGTTTAAATTCACGATAGGCATCCATTAATTGCTGCCGGTCTATTCCTTTTTCATATGCTCTTTCTACACTTTCAAAAAAGTGAATAACTGCAACTGTTTCTTCTGTTGTCCAATCATAGGAAATTGGATATTGATATTCCATTATATTTCACCCTTACATCCATTTTTGTCTAATCATTTCTGCATCTTTTATGATGCGCGAAAAAAGTTCGCTGACGGAAGGAACATCATGGATAAGACCGATTACTTGTCCTGCCCATGCGAACCCCTCCTCTATTTTACCATCATAAATATATCTTTTGTTTGCTTCACCGCTAATATAATCTTTTAATTGTTCATAGCTGCCAAATTTATTTTCAAGCTGAATAATTTTTTCTGTCCACTCATTTGCAATTGCTCTTGCAGGAGTACCGAGGCTTTTTTTAATGATAACTGTATTATTTTCATCACTCGTTACAATTTCTTTTTTATAATTTCCATGTGCATGAACACATTCCTTCGTTGCAATGAATCTTGTCCCCATTTCGATTCCTTCGGCTCCTAGACTAAGAGCTGCCATTAACCCTCTTCCGTCTCCAATCCCCCCTGAAGCGATGACAGGGATGCTCACAGCGTCCACAACTTGAGGAACTAATACGAATGTGCCTGTATCATTTCTCCCTAAATGTCCTCCACCTTCCTGTCCGACGACCATGACAGCATCAGCACCAAGCTGCTCTGCTTTCACAGCTTGTCTTTTTGAGGCAACGAGAACTAATTTTTTCGTATCAACACCTTTTAATTGGTCAAAAAGTGGAGCAGGATTACCACCAGTCATTGAAATAACGGGGACTTTCTCCTCAATTGCAATGTCTAATAAATGAGAGAATGGACGGCCATGCTGACCGATTGCAAAATTAACACCGAAAGGATTTTCTGTCTTCGCATAAGTTTTTCTAATTTCATCTCTCAGTTTCTCAGGTGATGAAAGTGACATCGCTGTTATTTGCCCTAACCCGCCTGCATTGGAAACAGCTGCGGCCAGTTCAGAATAGGCTAGATAAGCTAACCCGCCTTGAATAATCGGATATTTTATATGTAATAAATCTGTTATCTCTGTTCTCCATTCCATAGCAATCCCTCCTCTTTTCAATTATTCGTTCTGTACAAACATTCTCCTTCTGAATGATTATTATCATTTTATCAAAGGTTAATATTGACGGTCATTATAACGTAAAGGTATAATCTTCTTGTTTTGTACATTCCCATAAAAGAAAGTAGGTAGAAAATTGTCCCAATTTGAAACACCGTTATTTACAGGCTTATTAGAACATGCTAAAAAAAATCCAATTCAGTTTCATATTCCCGGCCATAAAAAAGGTGCTGGAGTCGATCCTGAATTTCGTAATTTCATTGGTGATAACGCATTATCAATTGATTTAATAAATATTGGCCCTTTAGATGATCTTCATTCGCCAAAAGGCATTATTAAGAGAGCACAGGAACTAGCCGCAGAAGCATTTGGCGCTGATCATACTTTTTTCTCTGTCCAAGGAACAAGCGGAGCAATCATTACGATGATTATGGCTGTTTGCGGACCTGGAGATAAAATTATTGTCCCGCGTAATGTTCACAAATCAGTCATGTCAGCAATTGTTTTCTCAGGAGCTATACCGATTTTTATCCATCCGGAAATTGATAAAAATTTAGGTATTTCACATGGAATTACAACAGATACAGTCGAAAAAGCACTGGAGCAGCATCCGGATGCAAAAGGAGTATTAGTTATTAACCCTACATACTTCGGTGTTGCTGCTGATTTAAAAAGAATTGTCGAAATCGCCCATTCGTATGATATACCTGTTCTAGTTGATGAGGCGCATGGAGTTCATATTAATTTCCATGAAGATCTCCCGTTAAGTGCGATGCAGGCTGGTGCTGATATGGCAGCAACGAGTGTCCATAAACTTGGAGGGTCTATGACACAAAGCTCTGTGCTAAATGTAAAAGAAGGTCTCGTTTCGACAAACCGTGTTCAGTCAATTTTAAGTATGTTAACAACGACATCAACATCCTATCTATTGTTAGCTTCACTTGACGTCGCTAGAAAACAGCTCGCAACAAAAGGACATGAGCTTATTGACCGAGCAATTAAACTTGCCAATGAAACGAGAGCAAAATTAAATGAAATTGACTTAATTCACTGCGTCGGTCCGGAAATTCTTGCTTCTAAAGCTACTTTTGATTATGATCCGACAAAATTAATTATTTCTGTTCACGAACTCGGGATTACCGGCTACGATGCAGAAAAATGGCTTCGTGAAAGCTATCAAATCGAAGTCGAGCTTTCTGACCTTTACAATATTCTTTGCCTTATTACACCTGGTGATACAGAAAACGAAGCAAATGCCCTTGTAGAAGCACTTAAGACACTCTCAGTACAATGTAAGGCAAACGAACTGCCTACTGGAACTAAAGCAGAGGTATTGCTCCCTGATATCCCGCTTCTTGCACTCACACCACGGGACGCTTTTTATTCTGAAACAGAGATCGTTCCATTTGAAGAATCAGCGGGAAGAATTATCGCAGAATTTATTATGGTGTATCCTCCAGGCATTCCAATCTTCATTCCTGGAGAAATTATTACCGAAGAAAACTTACTTTATATTAAAACAAATTTAGAAGCTGGTTTGCCAGTTCAAGGCCCTGAAGATCCTACTTTAAGAAATTTACGGGTAATTAAGGAGCATCGGGCAATTAAATAAAAGAAAAAGGGGCTGAAATGAATCAGTCCCTTTTACTTACTCTGCTTTTCTTTTGCCTGACACGTGCTATGCTTACATTTCCCATAGAGTGTGGCAACTTTTTCATTTTCAAAATGACCGATTGTTGAACTGCATTGCTGACAAATAATAATTGTTCCCATCCAATCCCTCGTTTCAATCATTTTTCCACTTTCAAACTCTAATAAACCTTGAAAGCGTTTTATTTGTATTTTTATAATAAAAGGTCACAATTAATGCGTCAAGTATATATCGTATGACATATTTAGCGTATTAGGCTCATTATTCATTTTGAATAGCTCTAAAATACTGCTTCATAAGGATTTACATCATTTTAACAAATGAGAGATTTGTCGAAAACTAATAGAAATATATATATAAATCCACATCATATATTGGGTAAACAATTAGTGTACTGGAACAAATCCAGAATTTGAAACAGTTTAAAATATAGCTAGAATATATACAGTTATTATATAGAAAAAATAGTAAACAATTGCTTTCCTCCAAGAAAAAGGACCGTACTGCTAATTGTCATAAGTGCTGCAATTTTTCTGAATTTTATAAGTTGAATAGCGATCAAATAAGCAACATACATAAATAAGGAAAGGAGAATTGCTTTTGCAAATAATGAATCTTTCTCCGAAAGCCAATCTACAAAAAGAAAACTACTCCAAATAAAGCTATGAAAGATAAGGACTAAATATAGATTTTGTTTCATAAAAATAACTCCTTTTTTAAAAGGTAGAGGCTTGTTTTATACATAGTATGCATGGAAAAATCACAATATTTTCATTTATGTAACAAATAGATGACATCAAGTAGATTATTCAAAAAATATGATAGAATAGTATTAATTTATATCATTTATAACCTTTTTTGAATGTAAAAAGACCTAATTATTTTATTAACTAATAAAGAGGTGGGCAAGTGTGGCAAAATCTTTACTTCTTGCCTTTATCATGTCAGTATTTATTCTCTCATCTTGTCATTCTAATAGTACGCTTGAAGAGGAAGAAATGAAGGATAAGCAAATTCTCTTTTTTTCGGATGATTCAGATATTGAACGTGAAGCGGTTTACTATGATGCAATCCTTGACTTAAGGAAAGAATTCCCTGAAGAAATTGATAGTATGAAAGTAATTTCTGATAAGAAAGAATACGGTCCATTTAAAGTGGATACTCTTCCTTCGTTAATTGTCGTTGAGAAAAAGGAAGTCGTTGTTCGAATAGAAGGCACAGTGCTAGTAAAAGAAAAAATTTTAAATCCTATTTCAAATGCATTAATGAATTAAGGGCTAACTCAATACCAGAGTTAGCCCTTTTCTCTTGAAGGAAATAGCTGATCTTTCTTAAATAAAAAATGTGCCTCCAATGGAGACACATTTTTTATTATTTTACAATATGAATTGGGCTTCCGATTGCTACTTCTGCCGCTTCCATTGTAATTTCACCTAAAGTTGGGTGAGCATGAATCGTCATTGCAATATCTTCTGCTGTCATGCCAGCTTCGATTGCAAGACTTAATTCAGAGATCATATCAGAAGCACTTGGACCAGCAATTTGTGCACCGACAACAACCCCATTTTCTTTAAGCGTAATAAGCTTTAAGAACCCGTCTGTATCGTTTAATGATAAAGCACGACCATTAGCAGCGAATGGGAATTTAGCAGCATTTACTGCAACTCCTTCTGCTTTAGCAGTTGCTTCTGTATAACCAACAGAAGCAAGTTCAGGATCAGAGAACACAACAGCAGGAATACCTAAATAGTCGATTTCCGCTTTTTCTCCAGCAATTGCTTCTGCAGCAATTTTTCCTTCATAAGATGCTTTATGCGCTAATTGAGGACCTTCTACAATATCACCAATTGCATAAATGTTTGAAACATTCGTACGGCATTGTTTATCAATTTTAACAAGACCGCGATCCGTCATTTCAACACCTACTTGCTCTAATCCAAGCTCGTCTGTGTTTGGACGACGTCCAACTGATACTAATAAGTAGTCAGCTTCAACAGTTTTTTCTTCTCCGCCAACTTCAAATGTTACTTTTACGCCAGTTTCTGTCTCTTCTACACCTTTAGCCATAGCTTTTGTGTGAATCTCAACAGCTTTACCTTTAAGACGCTTTTTAACTAAAGCAGTCATTTGTTTTTCAAAACCTGCTAAGATGTCATCAGCAGCTTCTAGGAAAGTAACTTCTGTACCGAAGTTTGCATAAGCACTTCCTAGCTCGATTCCGATAACCCCACCACCGATTACAACCATCTTTTTAGGGATTTCTTGAAGGTTTAATGCACCTGTTGAATCAAGTACACGTTTTGAGTATTTGAAAGTTGGAATTTCAACTGGACGTGAACCTGTCGCAAGAATTGCATTTTTAAATTTATATGTTTGTGAAGAAGTTTCAGTCATAACTTTTACTGTTTCACTGTCAACGAAATATGCTTCTCCACGAGCGATTTCAACTTTGTTTCCTTTAAGAAGGCCTTCAACACCGCCAGTAAGCTTGTTTACAACACCTTGCTTAAATTCTTGAACTTTCGTGAAATCAACTGTTACGTTTTCTACTTTGATTCCAAAGTCTTCAGAATGAAGAGCGTGCTCATAACGGTGACCAGCGTTGATTAAAGCTTTTGAAGGAATACAACCAACGTTTAAGCAAACGCCACCTAATGTTGCTTTTTCTACGATTGTTACTTTTTGCCCTAATTGTGCTGCACGAATCGCTGCAACATATCCACCAGGACCTGCTCCGACGACTAGAGTATCTGTTTCAATAGGAAAATCTCCAACTACCATTCGCTTACGCCTCCATTAAAATAAGTTGTGGATCGTTTAATAAACGTTTAATGTGGTTAAGAGCATTTTGCGCAGTAGCACCATCAATCATACGGTGGTCAAAGCTTAGTGATAAAGCTAAAACAGGAGCCACAACGATTTCACCGTCGCGAACAACTGGTTTTTCTGCGATGCGTCCGATACCTAAAATAGCTACTTCTGGGTGGTTAATAACTGGTGTGAACCATTGTCCGCCAGCAGAACCGATATTTGTAATTGTGCAAGATGCGCCTTTCATTTCAGCAGGAGCAAGCTTGCCATCACGTGCTTTTACAGCTAAATCATTAATCTGATCAGAAATTTCAAATACAGATTTGCGATCTGCATTTTTCACAACAGGAACGAGTAAACCTTTTTCTGTGTCAGCTGCAATTCCGATGTTGTAGTAATGCTTTTGTACAACTTCTTCTGTTGCATCATCTAAAGATGTGTTAAGAGCTGGGTACTTCTTAAGTGCTGAAGTAAGAGCTTTTACAACATATGGTAAGTACGTTAATTTAATACCTTGGTCAGCTGCAACACCTTTGAAACGTTTGCGGTGTGCTACTAATTCTGTTACATCGATTTCGTCCATTAATGTAACATGTGGTGCTGTATGTTTAGAGTTAACCATTGCTTTAGCAATTGCTTTACGGATCGGGCTTAATTTCTCACGTGTTTCTGGGAAATCACCTTCAGGAATAGCAATTGGCGCTGCTTTTGTTTCAGCTGCTTCTGCTTGTGGTGCTTCAGTATCAGCTTGAGCTTGTGCCGCTTGTGGTGCACCGCCTTGTAAGAATGCATCGATATCTGATTTTACAACACGTCCATTTTTGCCGCTTCCTGCAACAAGACGAATATCAACATCTTTTTCACGAGCATATTTACGTACAGTCGGCATTGCAATAACACGTCTGTTTGGATCAACATCAGCTTGTGCTGCTTGTGGCTGCGCTGCTGGAGCTTCCGGTTTTGCACCTTCTGGAGCTTTTGTCTCTGCAGGTGGTGCTGGCTGCTCTGGAGTTGCTCCTTGAGCTGGTGCAGGTGCTTCTGCTTCCTCATCACCATGGTCACCTTTGAATTTTAAGTTTTCATATCCTGGAGCATCAAATGTAATGATAGTTTGTCCAACAGTTGCAACAGTTCCTTCGTCTACGTTTACTTCAAGAACTGTTCCTTTAACAGGAGAAGGAATCTCAACAACAGCCTTATCGTTTTGAACTTCTGCTAATACATCATCTTCGTCTACTTGGTCACCTGGCTTAACAAACCATTTTACGATTTCACCTTCGTGAATACCTTCACCAATATCCGGCAGTTTAAATTCGAATGCCAAAACAGTCTACCTCCTAAATGTCGCTTTTAGTATAGTTTTTAGAGAAAAGGAAAAGACACGCTTTTCCTTTTCATTTTGAGTCAATTATTAGAAATTAATTACTTTTTTAGCTGTTTCAATTACATCTTTATAGTTCGGTAACCAAATTGTTTCCGCTTCTGTAAATGCATAAACAGTGTCAGGTGCCGCAACACGTAATACTGGTGCTTCTAAGCTAAGGATTGCACGGTCGTTAATTTCAGCAACAACTTGTGCACCAACGCCAGCTTGTTTTTGTGCTTCTTGTACAACAATTGCACGTCCAGTTTTCTCAACAGATGCGATGATCGTTTCGATATCTAATGGACTAACTGTACGAAGGTCAACAACCTCTGCTGAGATACCTTCTTTTTCAAGCTCTTCCGCTGCTTTTAAAGATTCATGTACCATTGCACCGTAAGTGATGATTGAAATGTCTGTACCTTCACGTTTCACATCAGCTTTACCGATTTCAATTGTATATTCGCCTTCAGGAACTTCTTCACGGAATGAGCGGTATAATTTCATATGCTCTAAGAATACAACTGGATCATTATCACGAATTGATGCGATTAAAAGACCTTTTGCATCATATGGTGTTGATGGGATAACTACTTTTAATCCTGGTTGTTGTGCAACTAATCCTTCTAAGCTGTCAGCATGAAGTTCTGGTGTGTGTACGAATCCACCGAAAGGAGAACGGATTGTTACTGGTGCAGTCCAACGACCGCCAGAACGGTAGCGCATACGAGCTAATTGTCCGCTCACAGCATCCATTACTTCATATACGAAACCGAAGAATTGAATTTCCATTACCGGACGGAATCCAGTAACACCTAAACCGATTGCAAGACCGCCGATACCTGACTCTGCAAGTGGAGTATCGAATACACGCTCTTCACCGAATTCTTTTTGTAAACCTTCAGTTGCACGGAATACGCCGCCATTAACACCTACGTCTTCACCAAAAACTAAGACGTTTTCGTTATTTTTTAACTCTGTGCGTAACGCATCAGTGATTGCTTGAATCATTGTCATTTGCGCCATGGCTTATTTCGACTCCTTTGCTTTGTAAATTTCATATTGCTCTTTAAGATTTGATGGTAATTCTTCATACATATTATCCATTAATTGAGTAACTGTTTGTTTTGGATATTGGTCAGCTTTTTGAATTGCTTCTTTAATATCTTCTTTCGCTTGCTCAATTACTTGGTTTTCGATTTCTTCATTCCATAGGCCTTTGCCTTCTAAGAATTTACGGAAACGAACGATTGGGTCTTTTGCTTCCCACTCTGTTTCAGTTTCTTTTGTACGGTAACGAGTTGGGTCATCCCCTGCCATCGTATGTGGACCATAACGGAAAGTTAAAGTTTCGACTAAAGTAGGACCTTCACCATTAACTGCACGCTCACGAGCATCACGAACTGCTGCATAAACTGCAAGTGGATCCATACCGTCAACTTGTACACCAACAATACCTGCTGCAACTGCTTTTTGAGCGATTGTACGTACAGCTGATTGTTTTTCAACCGGTGTAGAAATTGCATAACGGTTGTTTTGTACAACAAAGATTGCCGGTGCTTTATATGCTCCTGCAAAGTTCATTCCTTCGTAGAAGTCCCCTTGTGATGCACCGCCGTCACCTGTATATGTAATAGCTACAGCTTTTTGACCGCGTTTTTTAAGTCCTAATGCTATACCAGCAGCCTGGATAATTTGCGCACCGATAATGATTTGTGGTGACAAGCAATTTACGCCTTCTGGCATTTGGTTACCGTGGAAATGTCCACGAGAGAATAGGAACGCTTGATATAGTGGTAAACCATGCCATACGATTTGTGGAACATCGCGGTAGCCTGGTAAGATAAAGTCTTCTTTTTCAAGAGCAAATTGTGATGCTAATTGTGATGCCTCTTGACCTGCTGTCGGTGCATAGAAACCTAAGCGACCTTGGCGGTTTAATGAAATTGAACGTTGATCTAAAACTCGTGTATAAACCATACGTCTCATTAACTCTTTTAATTGATCATCACTAAGGTCCGGCATTGCCCCTTCATTGACGATTTTTCCTTCTTCATTAAGAATCTGAAGTGTTTCGAACTGCTTTTCAATTGCATCAAATTGCTTTTTGCTGTCAACAATAGCATTTTTAGTTTTTGCAGCCATCTTAATCTCTTCCTTTCTTTTCCTTAGAGTGTTATTTTTTGAAGCAACATCATTTGAATTTCTACAATAAATGAATAATCCAAACATTATGTTGCCCAAAAAGTAAGCATGTGACACACTATTTTTAAATTTGCTCTTACTTGCTATATTCCACTCATTTATTTTGTCGAAAACTTTTCATAAATACGGGATTTATATTCACCGTATATAATCTGTATTAATGTTTCAATAATATTACACTAATACAATAAATGATTGCTATTTCAGTTTACAACAACTACTGAACATGCGTCAATCGGTTTGCTATCAGTTTTTTTGCAATATTAATTTTCAGATAATTTACCATTGGGTAAAACCTGTATTAGTACAAAAAATCATCTGTCTCAGTAATTGATACAGAAATGAAAGGGTTTCCATGTCTTAACATGTCAAAAATGAGCCAAACTTTATACAGTAATGAAGCAAATTACACTGATAAACGACAAAAACATTCAAGGATTTCAGCCTATAACTGATAATAAAAACAGGCACTGTAATTCAAAGTTTTACTGTATTCCTCTTCTCACAAAAAAAAGAGGCTCAAACGCCCCCTTTTCTTACTGAATCTCTATTCTTCCATTTGTTCCACTTCAATATCCGCTGCTCTATAAAACTTTAGCTTTAGATCATTGTACTCTTCTGTTAATTTGTTGAATTCATCATTTCCAGTTAAAATCCGCTTATATATTTCATTATTTTTATTAATCTGAGCTTCAAGATCTTCTATTTTTAAATCTTTTTTCTGCAGCATCGTATATAATTCTTTATCATATGTAATTGCCTTCTCATAATCTTTATAAATTTTCTCATAAGAAGCATATCGTTTTTCAACAACGTCTCTTACCTTTTCAGCTGACTTCTTCACATTATCTTCTTCAATTGCTGCAATCTCTGTTTTAAGATTTCCTGATTCTTCTTTTGATGCTTTCATACTCTCATGTTCTTTTGCTAATCTTTCTTCTCTTTCACCAACCAGTTTTAATGCCTCTTTCGATTTGGAAACAATCTTATCATGTTCTTCCATTCCAAGTGAGACAATTTCATCATATAACTTACTTTCTTTTTGTTCCAAATCAGCTAACGGCTGCTGCTGTTCTTTGAAAATCTCTTCTTTATCTGCTGATTTTTCTAAAATATCGAAAATTTTCTCCTCTGGAGATGGTCCAAAACATCCTGTTAACATAATAAGTACTGTGAAAATAGTGCATACAAGCAATGCACTTCTCTTTTTAATCATTTTTCTCCCCCTAATAAGTCAATAATTATAACTATAATAACTTCTTCCTTTTTTTACAATGTGTTTCTCGTAATAAAAATCCCCAGTCTCTTAAATTGTATGACGAAGTCTAAATATTAGATGCAGAAATCCTTTTCGTTTCATGCTCCTTTCGATATAATCATATTATTATAAAATGAGTCTTCAACCAGCAGGATTTCTCTCATCCCTGCTGATTATTAGATGAACTTATCGGACCTTTGTAGGCAGCTGACCTCCCGCATATCTTCTTAAATTTTTAAAGAGAGTCTTACTGTCTATTAAGAGTGGGATAAATATAGGATTTGCAGTGTATTATTCATATATGACTTCTGCACCTTGAATAAACTTATGATTAAAGGAGTGTTTGCATGATGATTACAATGAAAGATATTATTAGAGAAGGCCATTCAACATTGCGCGGGGTAGCAGCTGAAGTAGCTCTTCCAGCTTCAGAAGAGGATAAAGAAATCCTGCACAGTATGCTGCAATACGTTATAAACAGCCAAGATCCAGAACTTGCTGAACAGTACGATCTAAGACCGGGTGTTGGACTTGCAGCACCACAAATCAATATATCAAAAAGAATGATTGCCATCCATATTCAAGATGAAAAAGGCATACAGCACAGCTACGCGTTATTTAATCCGAAAATTATTAGCCACTCTGTTGAGAAAAGCTACTTAACAGCCGGAGAAGGCTGTCTCTCTGTTGACAGACCGATCCCAGGTTATGTACCAAGATATTCGAAAATTAGGGTAAGAGCTACTACAATAGATGGCGAAGAAATTGAATTACGTCTGAAAGGTCTTGTTGCAATCGTGTTTCAACATGAAATTGACCATTTAAACGGTGTTATGTTTTATGATCATATTAATAAAGAGCAGCCGCTTCAAGAACCGGAAAATGCAGTACCGGTAGAGAGATAAATAGGGAATAAGCCAACTTGATTTTTTAAGCTGGCTATTTCTTATGAAAAAAACAGGTACTTTTTACTTAATTTTCCCCATTCTCTTTACTTTCAGTAGATTAATAGTTATATTTTTTGATGAATTACATATTTTTTCAAACAGAATAATATTTTAAATATAAATAGAAAAGAGGTGAAAAAGTATGAAACCAGCAGGATTTTGGATTCGTTTCCTTGCATATTTAATCGATGGGTTCGTTTTTGGAATTCCACTGTCCATCATTCTAACAGTTTTAGGATTCGTTTTCCTTGGCGGTTCTTTAATGACAACTGATTTTGCAGCACAAGATCCTTACTCCAGCAACGGGGCAGAAGTTGGTATTATTCTAGTTTACTATTTTATTTCCTTTGTTTTAGGTATTGCAGCAGCAATTTTCTATTATGGATTAATGACAGCATCTAAATATCAGGGAACTTTAGGTAAAATGCTACTCGGCCTTAAAGTTGTAAATGAGGCGGGAGAAAAAGTGTCAAAAGGTCAGGCAATCGGCCGTTTCTTTGCTTATTATTTATCAAGTGCCGTTGTATATATCGGTTTTATTATGATCGCATTCGGTCCGAAAAAAGGATTGCACGACTACATTTGTAATACTCGTGTTGTTTATAAAGATTAAATAAGAAAGCTCCCTTTCCTTATTCCGGAAAGGGAGCTTTTCCTTCATTACTTTAATAGTTTCAACTGTTCCAATCCGTACAAAATTCCGTCCTCATCAACCGGCTTCGTAATAAAATCAGCAAGTTCCTTTAATTTAGGAACAGCATTTCCCATCGCTACTCCTGTTCCTGCGTAAGAAATCATTTCATAGTCATTTGGTCCGTCACCAAATGCATATACATCTTCCCTGCTGATGTTCAATCTTTCTATTAACCGCTTTATCCCCTCTGCTTTTGAACCGCCTGCAGGAATAATATCAACAGAGAACTCATGCCAGCGAATAAATTGAAGATCATCATAGCATTTGTATTGTTCTTCCTCACCATCTTTGCAAAATAAAAGAATTTGATAAATAGGATGATTTCTAAAAAATTCCTTATCAACTGCTGGAGGAGTAAATCCTAAACTTTGCAAACTTTCTTTAATATACGGATGTTCTGCAATAGTGGACATCATCTTGCCGTCCCCCATGAAAATAAGCGGATGCCCAGCTTCATCCGCATCTGGAAGCAAACTTTCTATCGTAGTCGTAATTAGAGGATTTTCATAGATGGTCTGCCCTTCAAAAACGACATATTGGCCATTATAACTGACAAATGAATCAATTCCGAGTTCTTCCCTAATATGTTTAAACATAAAAGGAGCACGGCCTGTGGCAATTGCAACATGATGCCCTTCTTCCTTTAATCTTTTAACAGCCTCTTTTGTCGATGCTGGGATTTTATTCTGATGGTTGAGAATTGTTCCGTCAATATCGAAAAAAATAACTTTTTCGTTCATTATGTATTAACTCCTTGTCCATTAAGCATTTTTTGCCGTATATAACATTCACTGACTATTCCTATCTTAGCCAATATATCGGAAAGGAACAACAAATCTAATATATCTTCATATTTTTCCACCAATACCCATGAAAACCATATAAAAAATAGCATATACTATAAGTATAAAGAAAATTGACACGGGAATTTGTCATCATTATGTATGTAAAGAAAGCGGACGGAATGATTTTTATTATTATTTGTTTAAGGGAGGTTTAAAAATGCTTAAAAGACTAAGAAGAAAATTAAAAAAACAATGGGAAAATCTATTAAAGAAAAAAACAATCGCTTAAAAGGCAATTCTGACCTGGACAGAAAGCTTATAACACTTTAGTGAATGCTTGGCTTGAAAGGAAATTTCGCATATAATATAAAAAGCTAGTCTATAATCGGAAATTAAGGAGAGGTTTTTATTATGATTTACAAAGTTTATTTTCAAGAGAAATTGACTGAAGTGCCTGTTCGCGAAAGAACAAACACTCTTTATATTAAAGGAAACACTGAAGGGGAAGTTCGTTTAAAATTAAAGGACCGACACTATAATATTGAATATATACAGCCGCTTGATGGAGCTTACTTAGATTATGAACAGCAAAATGAAAATTATAAAGTATTGGAGATTTGATTATGAAATTTGTTAAAAATGACCAAGTAGCTATTTTTGCACTTGGTGGTCTCGGTGAAATCGGGAAAAATACGTACGGAGTTCAATTCCAAGATGAAATTATTCTCATTGATGCGGGAATTAAATTTCCAGAGGACGAACTATTAGGAATTGATTATGTTATTCCCGATTACACTTATTTAGTAAAAAATGCAGACAAAATTAAAGGTCTATTTATTACGCACGGACACGAAGACCATATCGGCGGAATCCCTTATTTACTTCGACAAGTAAATATCCCTGTTTATGGCGGAAAGCTTGCTCTCGGTTTAATCAGAAATAAACTGGAAGAGCATGGCTTACTAAGACAGACGACATTAATCGAAATTAAAGAAGATGACATTATTAAGTTTCGAAAAACATCTGTTACATTTTATAGAACGACACATAGTATACCGGATGCATTCGGTGTAGTTGTCAAAACACCGCCGGGAAATATTGTACATACTGGTGACTTTAAATTCGATTTCACACCTGTTGGAGAACCTGCTAACTTAACAAAAATGGCAGAGATCGGCAGCGAAGGTGTACTTTGTCTTCTTTCAGACAGCACAAACAGTGAAGTTCCGAACTTTACAATGTCTGAACGACGTGTCGGGGAAAGCATTGATGAAATATTCCGCAAAGTAGAAGGACGAATTATTTTTGCAACATTTGCATCAAATATTCACCGTCTGCAGCAAGTAGTGGAATCAGCTGTGTTAAACAACCGGAAAGTTGCAGTATTCGGACGGAGTATGGAAGCTGCCATTCAAATCGGTCAAAACTTAGGTTATATAAGCTGCCCGAAAGAAACATTTATCGATGCACATGAAATAAACAAGCTTCCTGCTGAACGTGTCGTTATTTTATGTACAGGTTCACAAGGTGAACCGATGGCAGCGTTATCAAGAATTGCAAACGGTACACACCGCCAAATTCAAATTATTCCTGGTGACACGGTTGTCTTCTCTTCCTCGCCAATTCCAGGTAACACATTGAGCGTAAGCAGAACAATCAACCAGCTTTTCCGTGCCGGTGCGGATGTCATTCACGGTGCTGTTAGCGATATTCATACATCAGGTCACGGCGGACAGCAAGAACAAAAACTTATGCTCCGCTTAATGAAACCGAAGTATTTCATGCCGATCCACGGTGAATACCGGATGCAGAAAATGCATGCTAAACTTGCAATTGATTGTGATGTAAAAGAAGAAAACTGCTTTATTATGGATAACGGTGAAGTACTTGCTATTAGCAACACTGAAGCTCGCGTTGCAGGCAAAATTCCATCTGGCTCTGTTTATATCGATGGAAGCGGGATCGGTGATATCGGAAATATCGTCTTAAGAGACAGAAGAATTCTTTCCGAAGAAGGCTTAGTCATTGTCGTTGTCAGCATTAATATGAAAGATTTTAAAATTTCTGCTGGACCTGATATTATTTCACGCGGATTCGTTTACATGAGAGAATCCGGCGACTTAATAAATGATGCGCAGACACTTATTTCAAAACATTTAAATAAAATTATGGAGCGTCGTACAAGCCAATGGTCTGAAATCAAAAATGAGATAACAGATACATTAGCACCATTCCTATATGAAAAAACGAAGCGTCGTCCAATGATTTTACCGATTATTATGGAAGTATGATAAAAAGAGGAAATACCCTTTATTAATTAGGTATTTCCTCTTTTCTTTGTATGCGGCTGACCGATTTCACTCCTCTTCCTTAATCCCCTAGCAGCCTTTTCTCAAATCTGTTAATATCACTGTCAGCACCGATAAGAATTAAAATATCATCACGATGAATCTCTTCATCTGCTGGCGGTGAGACAATAATATCTTTTCCACGTTTAATTGCAACGATGTTTAAACCGTATTTTGCTCGGACATCCAAATCAATTAACGTATAGCCGACTAGTTTTTTACTAGCAACAATTTCAGCGATACTATGCTCGTCTGAAAGCTCTAAATAATCAAGTACATTGTTTGAAATAAGATTATGTGCAATCCTTCTTCCCATATCTCTTTCCGGGTGAACAATTTTATCAGCACCAATCTTTGATAATACTTTCTCATGATAATCGTTTTGTGCTTTTACTGTAATATGTTTTACACCAAGTTCTTTTAAAATGAGAGTTGTTAAAATACTAGCTTGGATACTATCACCAATTGCAACGATAACATGATCAAAATTACGGATGCCAAGGCTTTTTAATACTGCCTCATCTGTCGTATCACCAACAACTGCATGGGATGCAATACTTGCAAATTCATTTACCCTGTCCTCATCTATATCAATTGCCATCACTTCCAGTCCCTCATCGCTTAACTCTCTGCAAATGCTTCCGCCAAAACGGCCGAGACCAATTACTGCAAATTCCTTTTTCATTTTCTTCTCCTCCAAAACGAACAATCAAATTAATTCTATTAGCAATAATATACCCAATTGATAAAAGTTTCACTTTATTATCAACCCGTTCTGCTCTAATATCAACTTTTTTTAACAGATTACAATGCCGACATTATATTACAAAATTATTACTATTTCTTTTCAATCATATAAAAGCCCCCAAAAAGAACTTCTATTGTTCAAATGATATGTAAGAAACAGATTTCTAGAATTGGGTGAACAATATGTTAACGAATACAGTAATTGGTATCGACTTAGGTACTGCAAATATTTTAGTTTATAGTAAAAATAAAGGTATTGTCGTAAACGAGCCTTCTGTCGTTGCACTTGATACAGCTACAAGAAAAGTACTGGCAGTTGGTACAGATGCGAAAGATATGATCGGTAAAACACCTGGGAAAGTTATTGCTCTTCGTCCGTTAAAAGACGGTGTTATTGCTGATTACGATGTCACGACCGAATTATTAAAGCAAGTGATGAAAAAAGCAGCAAAAAAGCTTGGTCTAACAATTAGAAAACCAACCGTTGTTGTCTGTACCCCATCTGGTGCCACAACAGTCGAACGACGTGCTATTCAGGATGCCGTAAAAAATGCCGGTGCAAAAACGGTCCACTTAATCGAAGAACCGGTTGCTGCTGCAATTGGAGCCGATTTACCAGTTGACGAGCCAATAGCCAATACGATCGTTGATATTGGCGGGGGAACGACAGAAGTTGCTATTATTTCATTTGGCGGTGTTGTCTCTTGCCACTCGATTCGAATTGCCGGTGATCAGCTTGATGAGGACATCATTCAATATGTCCGAAAAAATTACAATCTATTAATTGGGGAAAGAACAGCTGAAAATATAAAAATGGAAATTGGTTATGCACCTATTCCCCATGAAGAAGTGAAGATGGATATTCGTGGACGTGATTTATTAACCGGTCTTCCAAAAACAATTACTCTTTCTTCTTATGAAATGCAAAAGGCTCTTAGAGAATCCCTACTTCATATCCTAGAAGCAATTCGTGCTACATTGGAAGACTGTCCACCAGAATTAAGTGGGGATATCGTTGATGGTGGTGTCATTTTAACTGGCGGCGGTGCTCTTATGAAAGGTATTCAGGATTGGCTTAGTAAAGAAATTGTTGTTCCTGTTCACCTTGCTCCAGATCCTCTGCAGTCTGTCGCAATAGGAACCGGGAAATCATTAACTGTCATTGAAAAACTGCAAAAAGTTGTTAAATAATATTAGCCAGGTCCCTCATAGACGGACCTGGCTAATATTTTATTTCTTTCTAGTCCTTCATAAAATCCTCTGAATTTTTCTACTTATTTGCCTCTAAACGCTAATTAATAAATTCTTAACATGAAATTTGTCATAAACCTAAGAAATAAAGAATATGCTATCTTTGTTTGATTAATGTTAAGGAGGATTTATTTTGAAAGATTTAAGCAGACGACTCATCATCAGCCTGACACTGGCTGCTATTATTTTAAGTGGAATGAGCATATCTTTAGCAAATATGCCTGAGGCTCCTTCAAATGGGCAGATGCTTCAAGTACGGGGAGAGTAACAGTTACATAAATAGAAGAAGACTTCTCTGAAATAGAAGTCTTCTTTAACTGTATACATTCTCTTTAAATACTATTGCTTTTCTAACTCTCTTTTTTTCTTTAGTAATTCCTGAAACTGGGCATCCAGCTGTTTATACTTTTCATCATCAGGAAATAAAGATCCTAACTCACCTAAGACAGCTGTTATCTTTGTATTAATGATAAGCAGCTCATCTTCATTTCTATTTTTATTTTTCATGCTTTCTTTTTCATTAAATTGTTGGAATCCCATTTCAATCCGTTCAATTGTCCGGCTATCAATTCGGATTAATTTCTCACATAATTTATTAAGAAAATAATAGTCATGTGAAACAACGATTATTGTCCCATTATATTGCTGCAGCGTACTCTCCAACTGCTCACGGCTCCGTAAATCAAGATGGTTTGTCGGTTCGTCTAATATGAGTACATCATATTGATTTATTAATAGGCAGGCAAGCTTCACTCTTGTTCGTTCTCCTAAGCTAAGCTCCTCCATTTTTTGTCCCGCTTTATGCTCTGATAAGCCCATACTTGCTAAAATCGTTCTCGCTCGAAATATATCTTCTCTTTTAGTTAGTGCCATCATTTCAATCGGAGTTTTATATAGCGGAACATCACTGACATCCTGACTTAAATAACCGACTCTTAAAGATGAACTTTTCCAGAGCTCTCCTTCCAAAATCGCTTCCTCACCGAGAATCATTTTTATTAATGTCGTTTTTCCACATCCGTTTGGACCAATTAATGCTATTTTCTCTCCATGCTTTACATAAAACTGACCTTTTTCAAATAAAATCCGCTTTTCATATATCTTTTTCAAATTTTTTGCCTCAATCACACGCTTTCCTCGTTTATATACGTCTTGGAATTGAAAAAGAATTTGTTCTTCATCTTTTGGTTTCTCAATTTTATGCTTCTCTAATTCTTTCTCTAAACGTTTTTTTCGGGACTTAATTTGCTTATCCATTCCTTTTGCTTTTACACGATAATATTCTTTAAATCCATCTTTCTTTGTTGAAGTACGATGTGCCTCTTCTGACCAGTCCCCCAGTTTTTCAATCATCCCCTCGACTCTCTGTTTCTCCTTTTTCTGAATATTATATTGATGACGCTGTTCCTCATAACGGCGCTGTTTTTCATTTTTAAAAGCAGTATAATTTCCTTTATAGGTGGTTATCTTTCCGTCTTCTAAATCAAAAATAGTATCAACTGTCTGATCTAAAAAATAACGGTCATGAGAAATGATAATTACTGTTCCATTAAAGCTTTTAAGCTGTTCAATGAGCCAGTTTACACCTTTTAAGTCCAAATGGTTTGTCGGTTCATCCAAAATTAACAGCTCTGGTCTTGAAGCCCAAATATTTGCTAATGAGAGCTTTAACCGTTCTCCACCACTTAAATGATTTACTCTCTCTTCATCCCATGATTGCAATTTTTCTAAGCCCAGCTCACTCACTGCTTCATAAAAGCCGCTTTCCTCCTGCGTTTGAATCATCTTTTTAAAATCATTTGTAACGTAATCAATTGATTGCAGCAAATAACCTTTTCTAACAGCCCCATTCAGCTCTTCAATCGTACCTGAATCATAGGCTTCCACTCCAAACAAAATATTTGCCAGCGTTGATTTTCCTGCACCGTTAGCACCAACGATTCCGATACATTCGTTGTTTTTTATAGTTAGATTTAGTCCATCCAAAACTTTATTCGTTCCATATGTTTTCGTTAGCCCTCTAATTTTCAACATAAAAAAACCTCCCTAGAACCTAGGAAGGGATAAGTCAGTCTTTTTAAAGTACAGTAAAATAAAGCACAGTAAATAAAGATATGTGCAATAAAAATATTTTAAAGGTACAAAAATAGGCAGACTAATCCAATTCTCCAGGTTCCGTTTTTTCTTTATTCAAAATAAAAAACGTATTAGAAAATAAGATTAGTTATCCATTTCTCCTTGTACCGATCCTTTCATTAATATACCTTTATTCTACGCTGTAATTTGAAAATATGTCAATAGCCATTTACATATTTATTCCATAAAAGCCCGGTCGCTTAATAATTTCACTGTAAGATCATCAGCAGGCGGATTATGAAGGCCTGCCCTTACATCACGATAATATCTTTCAAGCGGGTTTGATTTATAAATGCTCTGTGCACCGACAATTCTCATCGCAAGATCTACGACTTCAACAGCTGTATTCGTCGCAACTGTTTTTACCGCAGCAAGCTCTGGAGCCAAGGTATGACTCATTTTCTTATTCTCATCCCATTTTTCTGCAGTATGATACATAAATGTCCGTGCGGTCAGAAGCTTTACGTCCATTTCTGCTACTTTTCTCCTTACTTCTGGTACGTCCATAATTGGATGGGATAAACTTGAAGGCTGATGAGTTTTCGCAAAACGCACCGCTTCATTTCGGGCAGCAATTGCAATTCCCAAGTAGCATGCTGGAATATGCAGGAGCCAGCCTTGGGAAACCGAGTTTTTAACATTCCTTTTTATTTCCACTAAAGCATCTTCATTAACTTCAATATTTTCAAGAATTAAATCATCACTTCTAGTCGCCCTCATGCCAAGCGTATTCCATGTTTCTTCAATGGAAAGACCTTTTGCATCGCGAGGAATAAGAAATTGGGCAACGTCTTCCTTCCCTTCAATAGAGGCTGGAATAATAAAATAATCTAAAATCGGTGCGAGTGAGGTAAAAATTTTCTTTCCATTAATTATCCAATTATCTCCTTTTTTAATAGCCGTTGTTTCCGGCTTGCCTCCTCTTGCAGGACTGCCTGAATTCGGTTCAGAGGCAGCTGTATTAAGCAGTTTATTTTCATTAACGATTTCACGGCAAATACGGGTAAATATGTCATCCGGCCATTTTTCGGTTACTGTAAGATTAATCATAAGAGCTAAATGCCAGCCGAGTGAAAGGGCAGTCGCACCGTCCCCTTGCGCAATCTTTTCTTGAACAAGTAAAAATTCATATAATGAAATTTCATCTCCGCCGTATTTTTTTGGAATGGTTAATCTTAAATATCCTTCTTCTTTCAAACGCTCAAAATTTTCAAATGGGAATAAGCCTTTTTCATCATATAAAGCAGCTCGCTTTGAAAATTCTTCCGCTAATTGAGCTGTTTTTTCAAGTAATTCTCTTTGTTTATTTGTTTTTATAAATTGTAAATCCATTGAATTCAATTTTTTCACCTCTTCTCTCTCCATTTTACCGAAATTTCATAGATTATAGTGAATATTCAGCTTGCTAAAAATTTTCTTCCATTTAGCTGTTCTGTTAAAATATAGTTATAAAATATGAAGGAGGTTTTTACTATCTCTACTTTCGATCAAAATTTAGAAAAATATGCAGAATTAGCTGTTCGTGTCGGTGTGAACTTGCAAAAAGATCAAAATTTACTCATTAATGCAGCTATTTCAAGTGCAGACTTCGTTCGCTTAGTTGTAAAAAAAGCTTATGAGGCTGGTGCAAGGAACGTATATGTAGAATGGCATGATGATATTGTTACAAGAACGAAATTTGAGCTTGCCAACGAAGAATCCTTTAATGACTATCCTGAATGGAAAGCAAGAGGTCTTGAAACATTAGCAGAAACGAACGGAGCATTTATGTCGATTATTTCATCTGATCCTGATCTTTTACGCGGGATTGATCCGAAAAGAATCGCAGCTTCAAGTAAAGCAGCTGGTGTCGCTTTAATGAAATATCGCAACTACATTCAAGCAGATAAAGTAAGCTGGACTGTTATCGCTGCAGCATCTAAAGAATGGGCGGCAAAAGTTTTCCCTGACGTAAATGAAGATAAACAAGTAGAAAAGCTTTGGGAAGCAATTTTCAGAACGACACGCATCGATCAGCAAGATCCTGTAGAGGCTTGGGAAAAACATGATGAAACATTACATAATAAAGTAGATTATTTAAACGAGAAGCGTTATAAAAAACTCCATTACAAAGCAGATGGGACTGACTTAACCATTGAATTGCCACAAGGCCATTTATGGGTCGGAGCCGGCAGTAAAAATGAACAAGGCGATTACTTCATGGCTAATATGCCAACAGAGGAAGTATTTACAGCACCTCTTAAAACAGGAGTGAATGGTGTGGTAAGAAGTACGAAGCCGTTAAGCTATGGAGGGAATTTAATTGACAACTTCTCCTTCACATTTGAAAATGGCCGCATCGTCAGCTTTAAAGCAGAAAAAGGCGAAGAAGTATTAAAACAACTCGTTGAAACAGATGAAGGTTCTCATTATTTAGGTGAAATTGCTCTCGTTGCTCATGACTCTCCAATTTCACAGTCAAATATCCTTTTCTACAACACATTATTTGATGAAAATGCATCAAATCATTTAGCAATTGGCAGCGGTTATGCATTTTGTGTAGAAGGCGGAAAACAAATGTCCCGTGAAGAGCTTGAAAAAGCAGGTGTCAACTCAAGTATTACCCATGTTGACTTTATGATCGGATCAGGTGAAATGGATATTGACGGTATTTTAGACGATGGAACAAGAGAACCTATTTTTAAAAAGGGAACTTGGGCTTTTTAATTAAATTATTACAAAAAGAGAACCGGTGACTTGCTAATTCACTGGTTCTTCCTTTTTAAAGCACTAAAGTATTCATCCCCTCTAAAAATTGACAAATGAATAAAACGTCTTTACCATAAACATGAGTGAAAGGAGTTTGCTATGAAAAAAATTGAAGTTTACATATTATCAGGGTTTTTAGGTGCTGGAAAAACAACACTTCTTACGAATATTTTACAGCAGGAAAAAGAAAGAAATCGTAAAATTGCTGTTATTATGAACGAGCTTGGGGAGGTTTCAATTGATTCCAATGCTATTCCAGAGAATACACCACTTGCAGAGTTATTAAACGGCTGTGTTTGCTGTACAATTCAAGGCCAGCTTGAAGTTCAGCTTCATAATATTATTGAAGAAAATGAACTTGATGCTATTTATATTGAAACGACAGGTGTTGCTCATCCAATTGAAGTATTAGACGCTTGTATGTCCCCCCTCTTTGCTGACCGATTACAAATCAAGTCGATCATCACACTCATTGATTCCAATCGCTGGCTGGACCAAAGTAACTTAAGTATTCAGCTGAAAAAACTGCTTCAAGAACAAGTGATCCATGCAGATATCGTGCTCATTAATAAAGTAGATCAGCTTTCAGAAAGTGAAAAAGCAAATATCGTCATGAATATTCAGCAATTAAATAGTAAAGGGAAAATTATTTTAACCGAATACGCTGACATTAATTTAGAACAGCTTCAAGGCGGGACTGTTCAGGAGAAAAAAAGTCATGAACAAGTACATGTCCACAACCATCTCCATATTCGCACATATGTCCACAGTTTCTCTAGATCTGTTGATTTGAATGAATTTGAGAACTTTTTAAAAACAATGCCTGACACTATTTATCGAATTAAAGGGTATATGAAATTTAGACATTCTGACAATACATATCTCTTTCAATACTCATATGGTATGCCTCTTTATTTAAAAGAGCCGGTCACTATGAAAAACATACTCGTATTTATCGGTGAAAATTTAGATCATGAGGTATTAAAAGCAGCATTAAACCGCTTAGAACGCAAAGAAGCCGACATTTAAAAGCCGGCTTCTTTACGTATTTCCACAGATTATGTATAAAAACAAAAATAACATATAGCGTAAACAGATGGACACCGTTTGGAGAAGAAACAGATTTACTTCTTTAATTTTTGAAAATATTTATAAAGGAATCTAACTGTGTCTTTTATTTTAAAGATGAAATTTCTTTTTCCCCTATTAATTCTCTTCTTCTAAACAAATTTCTATGAATTCAAATAAACTTTTTGCCCTAATAGAACGATCTCCCCAATCATGCCAATAGTATAGGATTTGCCCTATTACTCCAGCTTCTGATGGATCTGTATCAATACAAAGATAATCACCGCCCCCATTTTCTGCGATTGGAATCCATTTAGGGTTCCAGAGAACAGGTTTAAGTTCCTTTCCAATATCTGCATCTACATCATCAAATTCAGCAGGATCAAATTCCTCTTGTAGGAATTTCCAGTTATCTATAATTTCCGAAATAGGAGAAAGTGTTAGATTTCTTACAAAACATTCAAACTCAGATTTCCAATTCTGACCGTTATATATCATATAAAAACTCTTCATTTCCTCAGGAAGTGTAACCCCCAGTACAGTTTCTATCAGCTGAAAGTCTTCCTCTCTGGCACCTGGCTGGAGATTTAATTTTTCTTTAAAGCCCGCCTCCATACTTGAGCCCTTTTCAATTATACGTTTCCATAATAATTCAGCTTGATTCACCATGTCTTTTATCCTCCAGCTATATTTTAGGGCATCCAATTTATTATCTTTATTTCTAATCACTTATAAACTATTATTTCCAATATGATTATAATATCATTATAAAGTAACTATATGGTAACTAACTCTCTATTTATATACTTCATACAGGACGGATGTTAAGAAAATTAACATTTAAGCAAAACAGATCATAATTTATAGATATGGACTTAATAATCTATTAGGAGGTTTTAGCAGACTTATGAGAGATATTATGAACATAAGTATTAATAACAGGGTAGCAATATGTTTAGCATATGCTGAACATACATTAAATTATTTTGAAAATGAATTCAAAGATGGAGACTATCATCAAGCCTTTGAACAATTTAGAAATATTATAAATATGGGTTATGAATGGTTATCGGGAAGCAATATAAATTGGGGATTACTTTATAATTTATGCAATGATGATGAAAGGGATTATGGCTGTTTTAATTTTACAGCCACATTCGAATGCTCAGATAAATACGAAACACCAATAAGCGTGCTAATATGGACTATATATTATTTGATTTATCAGTGCGCTCATAGCTCGAATGAAAAATATTTCCCCCAAGACCTATGGGATGGACATTTACCGCAAGAGGAAGAAAAAAGTATAATTGAAACTTTACATATTGCGGTTAATAAATATCTTTCTGCAGAAAATTGTGAAAAACTTAAATTAATAGAGGAAGAATATAGAAGACCTTTAGCTTAAAATAATAGAAAAAAAAGACGGGAAATGAAAGCATAGTCTCTCGCTTCTTTTATCTCCTGTCCTTAATTAAATAACTTTATTACTCATACGTACATTACAAACCTTTTACCGAACTCTCATATGTTTTTAAATTCGTATAAATAATCTTTAAATATGTTGCTTCTATTCTATGTTTTTCTGCTAGTTTCAGTAAATAACCTTGAATATGATCTGCTTCAACTGCTCCGCCTTTTTCCATATCTCTCAGCATCGACGATCCCATTTCTTCTGTTAATTGATTGATTTGCTCAAATTCCACTCCATCATCGATTGGTGCTTTTTCCGCTCTTATAATACTGGCGATTTCCTTAAAAACAGCCTCTATGATTTTTTCACCGTACTCCATCTTCTTAACCTTCCCAATTTTCGAACGAAAAAGAGTCGTTACCCCTGATAGTCCCGTAATGAATAAATATTTATGCCACATCGCTCTTAAAATATTATCATTTCTAATAAAATCAGCTTTTGTTCCTGAAAAAGTCTGCTCAATTTCCTCTATTCTCTCTGTTTTTTCTCCCGAGAGCTCTCCGTAATTAAGAAGATGGCTGGATCCCATATGAATGATCGTCCCTTTGTCATCAATTGTCGCACCAATCATACAAAGTCCGCCTATCACCTTGCTATATGTAAATATTTCCTGTAAACGATCAACATGCACCATTCCATTTAAAAGCGGCATTATTACAGTATCAGGGCCGACAAAAGGGGTAATATCTTTTATTGCTTGTTCAAAATGATAAGATTTTGTACTTAAAATAATTAATTCGAAGGCGGGGACTCTATCTGTAGCTAAAATTGTTTTCGGTGTTAATGAAAAATCACCATACATACTTTTAATATTTAAGCCAGTTTCCTCTAGCTGCTTCTTTCTCCCCTCACGAACAAGAAAAGTAACATCCTCCCCTTTTTCCATCAATCGACCGCCAAAATAGCCACCAACAGCACCACAGCCAACGATAAGTATACGCATAAAATCACTCCTGTTCTTCATTCATTGTCTCATTTGAGCAGCCCGTCACTATTATTAAAGAAAGTATAACAAAAACATAAAATAACTTTTGAAATTTCAATGAAGACACCCGCCTTATAAAGTGAAACTTCCATCAGTCGGGTTTTTTCCCATCCCTCACTGATGCCCGCAGGATGCGG
>NZ_BCVG01000056.1 GCF_001591625.1 Metabacillus fastidiosus NBRC 101226 | reverse complement strand
GCAAACCCCTAATCTCATTTAGATTAGGTTTTTTTCTATGTGGATTTATATTAGAAAAGAGCAAGAGATAGAAGTTTAATTTAAGTGTTATATGATGAAATGTTTCTTCAATTGCCCGTAAATCCCTTAATAAACTTTCTGCCAAATCCTCTCGTATTTAATTTTTTACAGTTCTCTAGGTTATATTCAATCTTAAAGGAGAACTCTTCATTTAGTTTTTTAAAATTCAACATACATATCTTTAATAGGAATTTCAAGCAGAGGTAAAGTATTTCCATCGTGATATTGATAACTTTGATGCAATCCATTTAGCCAATGGACTTCTAATTTGTCTATTAATTTATCTATGTTTTTCTCCTTCTCTGGATTTTTGCTGATGCTGCGAATGTAATTGGTGTTTCTCTCTAATAACGTATTCAAACAGCTATATTAATAAACTTTAAGTAATTATTCAGTGCTGCCTAAAAATATGGGCAACTCTAAGAAAACCCATTCTGGTTTATTAAAAAAAGTTATTTCTTTGCCGATTGATGCACTACTTTAAAATAAAGGAAGTATCAATACATTATTAGTTAATAAAAGATGAGAGTTATATTTCTATTTTATTTTTTTATAAGAAAAATTTTGATAAGTCATGATGAGCTTGTCTAATTTTTGACTGCAATAAAGGGTATCTTGGCTGTTTAAGCCAGTTTTTTCAGCGACTTGAATCAATTCTTTTTTTATTTGATTAATCTCCTTTTTTAATTCCTCGATCTCTATAGATATCATATAAAGTCCCCAATCACCCATTCTCTTAATTTGTTGTATACAATTTTGGATGCAAGTAATATTATGCCAAATTTTTAATATTATTTAAATAGATTAGACAAAATTTCCTATATAACGACAAGTAATTTATTAGAATCTACGTTATCTATTGATTCAATAAGTAATATTTTAAAAAATAATGTTTTATATTTAGAGAATTAGGGTTCTTATATTATATGAGGAGGTTATAAAAATGACATTTGAAAATATTATTGAAAATAACTTAACAGAAAGTAAGGTAAGTAAATCTTTTGAGGGGGGAGCAGGTTCTCTTATTGAATTGCAAGTTAATATTAAAGCAATGACAGGCAACACTGGTGGCAGTGTCCAAGTTATTGTTCAAGAGTCTGAGGATAATGAAAAATTTTGTGATTCAATTATGACAAAAATTTATAGTACTGGTGAATTAGATAATAATGATACAGTTGTTTTTAAAAAACAGAAGCCTTATCACCGTCTTCACTTTGTAGTAGCTGGTGGTAATCCGTCTATAGATATTGAAGTGAAACAAAATGAACCTAATTAAAAATTTCCTTGTTAGATCCACTGCTATTTTGCTGGTGGGTCTATTTATTTGATTTTCTTATTAAATTCTTCTGCTGCAACGCTGACTTCGCTTATCATAATAATAAAGCCTTTCCCATCAAGGTTTAATAATAGAACTTTTTATAATATTGTTTCATACTAGCAGATAGAATTGCTATAAATCAAAAGAGCTTCTTAATACTCTGTAGCAATCATTATGCGAGATAGGAACTAATAAGATGAACTTTTGTATGGAATTCGATGATACTAGTTTCATAGGATTAATAAATGCTGAAAAGTATAAATCGTTTGTTGATGAGAATTGGGAGTTAGATAGCCTTTTTCAACATTTTTCTAATGAGATGCAAAAGAGGAATATTCTGGTGTTTCAAATGACAGAAGAAGGAATAGAACATTCCTGGAATGTAAAAGTGAAGATTGGAAAGGAAGTAGCAATAGAGCAATATTTTAGAAAGGCAGTCGGTTATATAAGGGTAACAGCAAATCAATTATATTTGGCTGACTATAGCTGTCTCACTATGGCTGCTCAATTTAAAGATAAAAGAGTACCTGATGAAAACTGTTCTAATTATAAGATTGATATTGAAGAAGGTAATTATAAAGTAAATATTATTCAATTTTATAATGCTGATAAAGATGAACATATTGGAGAGGATAAGACTGATATTTTATTGAATTTTATTAAGATATCTGATTTTCAAGCAACAGCTGGAGATGTCTTTTGGTGCAGTTATTAATTGTGAGTGAGATATAGGAAAAGCATTTCATATTTCACAGAAAATATAAAAAGAGAAGGAGTTTGTCCCCCCTCTCCATATTTAAGTTATAATCGGTCATTATCTAATGGTGTATCAATATCTGTTTCCTCGACCATTGCATCACCATCTGTCTCTACTCTTGCTTTTTCACGCTTAATATTCTCCGTGACTTGTTCTGTTTCTGTTACTTTTCTCTTACCAATAACGAGTTCTTCAGTTACGGCAGGTCTCTTTGTTACTTCAACTTTTTCTTCCACAATTGGAACTCGGATCGTTTCATCATCACCGATTGAGGCAGTTGTATCGGTTGTATCGTTATTTACTGCTCGTCTTTCGACATACACTTCTTCATGTGTTACTGGAACATGGACTGTTTTTTGTTCTTCAACAACATCTTTAGTGACTTCTACTTCACCCGTTTGGACACGATCTTTAGAAACATCCAGTTGCTCCTCATGAAGCTTGATAGAATGTTCTTCATTGTTAGTTTTATCTATATCTATATTGCTTCCCGTTGTATTTACAGAATTATGAGTCATATTTCTTATTCCTTTATCGGCGAGAAGTAAAATCTTCCCGGAGTTAATATCTTCTTCATATTCACGCGCAGCTGTTTCATCAAAACCAAGTCCAACTAGGTAATTGGAATAGGAAGTTGTATTTTGATCTGCATGTGTATCAATGGTAAACGGGAAAGCAAGACCCTCAACGAAGCCTCTGCGCTCATAGCTTTGGACATCATCTGTTCCGCCAAGTTCTTCAGAAGTCACTCCTGTTTCATCTTGGATAGCAGAAGGAAAGTCTCTCGTATTTGCAATAATAGACAAATCATTCATAGAGTATCCTTTGTGTTGGAATCCCTCTATAGCATGAATCAGATCATCGCTTGAATTATAAATACCCAGAATTTCTTTACTCATCGGTTATTACCTCCGTTTTTTCTAAGTTTATTTGTCAAGCTCTACACTTCCTACATACCCGACTGATGAATAAAAAAACAATTTTTTATCTATTTTCTTATTTTCAAATAATATAAAAGAATGTAATTAAGCAATGCTGCAGTTCATTTTAATGAGAGATTTGTAAAAAAATTCGACAATATATGATATTATTCTAAGAAATTTTAATTTTCCTCTTGAAATTTTCATTATAAGTTGGTACTATAACGGAGTTATTATTTTTGGAAAGCAGATATTCAAAATATGAGAGTCTTTCCAAGCAGATAATTTTGACCATTTCCTTTTTAGGAACTTAAGGCCATACGGACAGCCGGGTCAAATGCCGATTGGCAACTTTAGTTGCCTTATTGATTGAGTTAGAAGCTCAAATTTTATAAGTTGGTTACTTTACAACCAGTGCAAATGCACATCAACTTGTGAAACGGTCAATAAGAGTAGTAAAAGTAATTATTTGCTATATAGACTCTAAACCTATAATGATATATTTGAATATTGAAGAGCTTTCTTCCATAAATTAATTAGACTCTTATGGGAGACGTATATATGATTACTTCATATTTATATTTACGCCTTCTTAATATTTAAAATATATCCACAAGCAAGTGATGCGCGATTATTCGTTATACACTTGCTTTTTTGTTTATCAATTTTTAAGTGTAAACGATATTATCTTTATAGAATTTCTTAATGCAGCTTTTTCGATATGTGTCGGCTTGGAAGCAGTTGGGAAGTATGTTAATAGCTAATATCAAAGCCCTGTATCGATTAATCCTGCTTGAAAGTTTGTGAAGAAATGCCTTTTAGTTTTATAAAATATATTTTCAGATAGGAGATAAGAAAATGGGAAAAGCACTTATTATTGGTTGTGGCGGAGTTGCTTCTGTTACTATTCATAAATGTTGTCAAAATAGTGAGGTTTTCGAGGAAATTTGTATTGCTAGCCGTACAAAATCAAAATGTGATGAGTTAAAGGCAAAATTAGATGGCGGAAAAACAAAAATCACTACAGCACAGGTTGATGCAAATAATGTGGACGAGCTTATTGCTTTAATTAACGAAGTAAAACCTGATATCGTAATCAATCTTGCTTTACCATATCAAGATCTGCCAATCATGGATGCGTGTCTTGCAACAAAAGTTAACTATGTAGATACAGCGAACTATGAGCCGGAAGATACGGCAAAATTTGAATATAAATGGCAATGGGACTATCGTGAGCGTTTTGAAAAAGCAGGTATTACTGCTCTTTTAGGAAGCGGCTTTGACCCTGGTGTGACAGGTGTATTCTCTGCTCATGCACTTAAACATCATTTTGATGAGATTGAATATATTGATATTCTCGACTGCAACGCAGGTGATCATGGATATCCTTTTGCAACGAATTTTAATCCTGAAATCAATATTCGCGAAGTGACGTCTAACGGAAGGTATTTTGAAAATGGTGAATGGATAGAAACTGAGCCGATGGAAATTAAACGTGTGTATGATTTCCCTGAAATCGGTGAAAAAGATATGTATTTACTATATCATGAAGAACTTGAATCTCTTGCGGTAAATATTCCTGGTGTGAAGCGAATCCGTTTCTTTATGACATTTGGTCAAAGTTATTTAACTCATTTGAAATGTCTTGAAAATGTTGGCATGACTTCTATTGAGCCAATTGAGTATGAAGGACAGCAAATCATTCCGCTTCAATTTTTAAAAGCTGTACTTCCTGACCCTGCTTCACTTGGTCCACGTACGAAAGGAAAAACAAATATCGGTTGTATCTTCCACGGTAAAAAAGACGGAAAAGATAAAACTTATTATGTATATAATGTTTGTGATCATGAAGCGTGCTATAAGGAAGTAGGTTCACAAGCAGTATCTTACACAACAGGTGTTCCTGCGATGATCGGTGCTATGATGGTAATGACAGGAAAATGGAATAAACCTGGCGTATACAATATCGAGGAATTTGATCCAGATCCATTCATGGAAGCATTGAATAAATGGGGACTTCCATGGAAGGAAAGCTTCGATCCGGAGCTGGTAGACTAATATGAGATTTGAAGAATTACCGACACCATGTTATGTGGTAGATGAAAGTCTTCTTGAGAAAAATCTTAAGATTTTAAGCGGTGTAATGGAACGTACTGGATGCCGGATTCTTTTGGCACAAAAGGCCTTTTCTATGTATAAAATGTACCCGCTTATCGGTAAGTATTTGAGCGGTACAGCTTCAAGCGGTCTATATGAAGCAAAACTCGGGTATGAGGAGATGGGGAAAGAAAATCATTGCTTTTCCCCTGCTTACCGCGAGGATGAGATTGATGAAATAATATCTTTATCGGATCATATTATTTTCAATTCCTTCTCACAGCTTGAAATGTTTGGAGAAAGAGTTCGTGCAGCCGGTAAAAGTGTTGGTCTGCGTATTAATCCTGAATGTTCTACGCAGGAAGGTCATGAAATTTATGATCCATGTGCGAGAGGTTCAAGATTCGGTGTGACGATCGAACAATTTCGTCCAGAATTGCTTGAAGGTGTATCAGGAATTCACTTCCATACACTTTGTGAACAAGACTCTGATGCATTAGCTAGAACACTTGATGCGGTCGAAGAAAAGTTTGGTAAGTGGCTTTCACAAATGGAATGGATCAACTTTGGCGGAGGCCATCATATTACAAGAGAAGGATATAATATTGAATTGCTTGAAGATTGCATCAGACGTTTTCAAGAGAAATATGACTTACAAGTTTATCTTGAGCCAGGAGAAGCTATTGCTCTGAATGCAGGTTTCTTGATTACAACCGTGCTTGATAAGCTAGAAAACGACATAGAAATTGCTATTCTTGATACTTCAGCTTCATGCCATATGCCTGATGTGCTAGAAATGCCTTATCGCCCGCCGCTTATCGGTTCAGGAGAAGCAGGGGAAAAAGCATATACTTACCGCCTTGGCGGACCAACATGCCTTACTGGAGATGTTATCGGGGAATACTCCTTTGACAAGCCCCTTGAGAATGGTGACCGGATTGTTTTCGGTGATATGGCAATCTATTCGATGGTGAAAAATAATACTTTTAACGGTATGGCGCTCCCAACTATTGCTGTTCGCGATAAAAGTGGAGATTGTCATATTGTCCATAAATTTAATTATTTGGATTTTAAAGAGAGATTATCATAGAGTAGAAGATATTATTTATAAAATATATTGACAGAATACGATTTGAAAGATATCATCTTTAATTAATCGAAAAAGTCAGGATTATGTTGACCGGACAACCGGAAGCTTCCTAAATTGTGCATATTGCAATTTGGGGAGCTTTTTTTTATTCCATGGAATATGTCAGGTTGTATCCTTTGTTAGTTAATGAAGAAGTTTGAATAATTAAGCAGCGGGATATTCACTTTAATCATACTATTTTGATGCGAATAATAAAATCGATGGATATACTAAGGAGGGTTATTAATGGCTCTGTTTAAAAGAAAGATAAAAATCATTCAAACACACTCTAACAATAAAAAGGATATTTTGATGGAATCTCGAGAAAGAACAAAGGAGTTCAGAACACTTTCCAACTCTACTGATTCTCTTTCTAATTCCATAGACAGTTTACAATATTTTATGAAGAATTCTATTGTAAATATGGAATCCACTTCATTAGCACTAAATCAAATTATAAATTCAGCTACTATTCAATCAGAAGAGACTGATCGAAGCTTAACAGATTCAGAAAGCCTGGGAGAAATCTTAGATCAGTCAGTAACCCAAATATATGAAATGGAAAGTGTAGCTCATAGCTCACTGCAAGCGTGCGATGAGGGACAAAATGCTGTCGAAGGGCTTGAAGAACAGGTATTGGATAATACGGCTGTGTCAGATAGGTTATATTTGACAATGGAGAATTTAATTCAAAAATCAAACCAGATGTCAAAAGCTTTAGATTTAATATTTCAAGTATCACAAAATATACAGCTACTTTCTTTGAATGCTTCCATCGAAGCTGCAAGGGCAGGGGAGGAAGGGAGAGGCTTTGCAGTAGTTGCTCAAGAAATCCGTAAGCTGGCACATAAAAGTACATTAAATGGCCAAGAGATTGGAGAATTGCTAAAGGATGTGCAGCATCAGGTTGGAGATCTGAGCACTATCGTCAAAGATACAAGGGAGTCATCACAGAATGTATATAAAGCCGTTGAGGAAACCAAGTCTCAATTCAGGCTTATCAATAGTAATTTGTCAGAAGTGACTTCTCGTTCGGAAGAAGTCAGTGCTTTATTAGAACATGCTAATCAGAGGAAAGATATTTTAATTGATAATATTCATCATATATCCTCTTTAGCACAAGAATCCCTGGCTTCGGCTTATGAGGTTGCATATTTGTCCGAAACTCAAGCCTCTTCTGTATTATCCGTAGCTGGAGCTGTGCAGGATCTCCAAAGTATATCTTCAGATATTAAGTCAACAATGTCTGGAATTTTAGGAGATCAATTTGATAGAAGCAGGCAGGAGAAGTCATCTCTGAGGATTGGATATATCCCGAATTTAACTCAATCACCAGCACTTTTAGCTATACATAACGGTTTATTTGAGGATGGATTGGAGGAGAAAATTGATGCAAGAACTTATTCTGCCGGTCCTGCAATCGTAAAAGCATTAGTTAATAATCAAATTGATATTGCATACACAGGCCCTGGTCCAGTGTTAGAAGCTTTCTCCCGCAATGAAAATATCCGGATTATTTCTGGAGTAAGTGAAGGAGGGGCTACTATGATTGTTAGAGCGGACTCCGATTTACGAAAAATAGAACAATTAAAAGGAAAAACGATTGCTATTCCTCAGTTTGGAAGCGGACAGCATATATTATTAAGACAAATCCTAAGGAGAAATAATTTAAAAGATATTTTTCGTGGAGGAGATATTCGTATTATTCAAGCGGCAACATCTGATTTACTGGATTTATTTCGAAATAAGCAAATAGATGCGGCAGTTGTACAGGAACCATGGGGAGCGCTTTTGGAAAGCCAAGGTGCTGCGAGAGTTCTGCTCGATTGGAAATCCATCTATAATAATGGACATTATCCGAATACAGTTATAGCTGTAACTGAACATTTCTATGAAAGGAACTCAAGAACAGTAGCAGCAATATTAAAGTGCCATGAAGAATCATTAAGAATAATTAAAGAGGAAGAACATAGAGCTATTGTTGCCCTTTCGAGTATCTTAGAAAAACTAAGCGGGGAAACTTTGCCTATTAGAGCTATAGAAACAGCTATTAAACGAATTATCTGGAATGATAAAACAGATTTCTCGGTTCTTCACAATTTCACTGAACTGATGAGACAGGAAGGTTTCTTACAAAATGACATTGATCTTAAAGGGTTATTATCCTAATAGTTATTGATTGGAACTTATTCTCCCCTAAGTTTGACTAAGTCATTCTCTATTAAATTGAATCCTCATTATTAAGCATAAATCAAAATTTAGTTTGAAATCCTATTTTTATGTTATGATGCAATAATGTGGAGGAATCTATAATGAATAGTCAACGCTGGATGTCGCAGAACTTTTTTATATTTTTTATAACATGGGGTATATTTTTGCCTTATTGGACAGGATGGCTTGTGCAGGCAAAAGGACTGAGTGTAACAGAAGCAAGCTTAATAATGGGATTTGGATTGCTGGCACGCGGTGCATCGACGATGTTTGCTTTTCCGCTTGCATCTAAATACTGGAGCAATCAAATTGTTATTCTCATTTTGACAATTTGCTCACTTATAGTGACGGTCATTTATATTCCTTTTTCATCTTTTGTCACCCTTTTTATCGTGACAATGATATTTAACGCTGTTTATCCAGCTTTGCTTCCTGCTATGGACAGCACAGCGGGAACTCTCGTACAGCAGGACGGCGTGAATTATGGGAGAAGCCGTTCTTACGGCTCACTGGGCTTTATTGTTTCGGTATTTATTAATAGTTTAATCATCGGTTATTGGGGAGAACAGTCCATTTTATGGAGTATGATGGCTGGCCTTTTTTTAATACTTTTTATGCGTTTTTTACCTGCTCCGGATGTAGTATTAGTAAAGCCTGTGGCCGTGGAGCGAAATTGGCTACAATCTATGCGCAATTTATGGCAGGTGAAAAGTTTTCCTATTGTGTTACTCGTTGTTGTTTTAATACAGGGGGCACATGCATCTTACTATAATTACGCTTATATTTATTTGCAGGATATAGGTGTTAACAGCTACTATATAGGAATCATTCTTAATATTGCTGTCATCTTTGAAGTTTTTTATTTTGTGAAAGCTGATCATCTGCTCACGAAGTGGCAACCTTCATCTTTATTATTAGTAGCGGCGGCAGGATCTACTCTTCGCTGGGTACTTATATTTTCATTTCAAAATGTATGGGTCTTTATGTTATCGCAAAGTTTGCATGCACTGTCATTTGGAATGGCACATTATGCATTTATCCGTTATATAACAAATAATTTACCAAAACAGCAAATTTCTAATGCACAAGGAATCTACTCAGCTGTTGCTTTAAGTTTAGGGACAGCTTTGTTAACACTTATGGGAGGCTTTTTATATGAGATTGTTCCTGCGCTTGCCTTCTTAGGAATGATCGTATGTACTTTGCCGGCTATCGCACTAATCATAGTGACGAGAAAACATTATAAATATTAATTTCTGAAATGCATGTTCAATTATTAGTTAATAATTGAACATGCATTTTCTCATATAAAATAGAGGGACAGGCTGATTAAATGGCGAAATAACAAAAATAGTATCATTATAGGATGGGAAATTTAATTTAGAAGGAATGATTACATGAAGCTAAAGTATTTATTGCCCTTATGCGTATTTATCACTTTATTTATTTCTCTTTTATATCCTGGTCATTCATTAGCAAAATGGGCATATTCGTTTGTTGTTTGGGATGGTTATACTTACGTAATCAGTGATGAGTATGTAATCGAAGTAGATAAAGAGATTGGTCATGTGACACAATATTCTGATATAGAAGGAACTTATTCTGGTAATTTCTCAAATAGTTATAAAGAAGGTACTAAATATTATTCCATCAAAGATGTTAGTACAGATGAAGCAATTGCAATTCAAGAAGGAGATAATAAATATAAAAAAGCTGTCAGAGACGGGGAATACATAGAAGCTAAAACTGATTACTTTCACCTGACTCCATCAATTTTAATGATAGTTTTTTTATTTGCTGCTCCCACTATTGTTTTTAGTATTTATTTTATAGAAAAGAAAGTGAGTAAGTGATTATTCTGCTGTTCGAAATGATATTGCTAATAAGTTTAATTAGAATGGTAAGTTTCTTATTATCAAATGAGGAAACTTGTAAGAAGCTCGAATCTTATTTTTTAGATTCAAGCTTCTAGTTTTAAATAGATTGTTAAATAATTTGAATAATATCTTGATCCTGGCTGGTTACACCCTCATCAAATACAAGTCTTGTTTGAAAGCGGTAAGATAATTCATCTGTTGAAGCCGTCAGAGATGTTGGTAATTTAAAGCAAAATGGAAGATCGTACGCTTCTTCAGAGTTAATGGACCTTGCGGTTAGGATAGTTGCAGTATCAATCACTTTCTCCATTCCTGCTGCATGATCAGTCAATAAAAGATCACATTCCACTCTTTTTAGTTTTTGTTCAATTGTTCCTCCCTCAATAGAGAAATAGCCACGAACGATATCACCTGCTTTATATGTTTCCTTTTGTAAAATGAGATCAATTTTTGCTGAACCGATACCTAATAGAGACATGTATTTTCTTAGTATCAATGGGAATCCTCCTAAATTATTTACATAATAATGATTTTTTTAAGTTATTTATTTTTAGTGTCATGTTGCTGTTCAGAAGTCCAAATTTTTCATTAACTTAGTAAGGGTGATACGTCATGTATTCGATAGCTTCCCCAACCTTTTTTAATGTGTAAATAGTGAATTAACTTCTCCTAGCTATAAAATTCAGAGTGAAAACAAAAAACCTTTACCAGTAGATGGTAAAGGTTTAAGATAAAAATAAAGACCTTCACCAGTAGATGGTAAAGGTCTTGCTAACAACGTTATGTTGCCAATAAAGCCGGGAGCAGTAAACTCCGAAATGACGACTTTATTGTAAAAGCTACTCCCCTTTAGGAGAAATATTCGACTATTATAAGATAATGATAAATAAAGGATATGAAAATGTCAAGCCTTTCTAACAGTTTAGCTTCTTTGTATTTTACTAAAATTAGGAATGTGAAATTTGACTAATAGGAACTAATGTTCTATTATAAAGTTATAAATAGGAAGGGTGGGAAAATTTTGAATGAGCCTGTAATAGAAAAAAGAAAAGTCACATTAGACGGTTTTAGTTTCGTAGGAAGAGCAGCAAGGACAACGAATGAGGCTGAAATGACAGAAGAAGGGATGATCCCTAAAGTTAATGAATATTTCTTTGAAAACCAATTGTTAGAGAAAATATCTCATAGAAAGAATAATAATATAATTGCTTTGTATACGAATTATGAGTCGGATGAGAAAGGCTCTTATGAATATGCTGTAGGCTGTGAAGTAGGAGAGGATAACATTTTTTCTGATGAAATGAAGAGATTTACTATTCCAGAGCAGAAATACATAGTTTTTACAACAAAGAAAGGTCCTTTAAATGAAGTCATTTTAGAAGCGTGGCAGTTCATTTGGAATTGGTCAAAAGATAATAAGCGTGCTTTTACAGCGGATTTTGAACTATATGATGAAAAGTCAATTGATCCGCAAAATGGTCAGGCAGATATTTATATTTCAGTAAAATAGGCTCTGAAAAAAATCGCTAAATATCCATCATATTCAGCGATTTTTATTTGGGGAATAATTCAAAAAGAGAAGTGGAAAATGAGATTAGGATTCTCATATTAATGCGATCACTCACCCTTTTTTCTAATTTCTAATCCTTTTTTATCTAATAAATATTGAAGACCTGTTTTAAATTTATCGTATGCTTTAATGTTCACTAAATTGCTGCCATTGGAAAGGATGAGATTTTGTGCAAATTTGGGAGAAAATCCAACGAAAAGAGTTTCTACTCCCATAAGATTTAAAGCATTGACCAAATCATTTATTTTTTCGTTTAATAATTGGTAACCCATGCTGTCTTCTACCTCAAGAGAACTTATTCCTGTGAAATCAATCAGAACTGTATCTGCTTTTTCCCTGGCAATGCCATTAACGATTGTTTCCTGAATATGGTGGAAACGTTCAACAGAAAGAATTCCATTAAGAGGTACTAAAAATGCATTTGGAACAATCGAAGGGATAATGGGAGCTGATAATTGTTTAATTAAATCCTCGTATCCCTTTAATTTCTCTTTTAATTCCATTAATTCTTGATTTAAATCATTCATATTATCGAATACTCCTATCCATTTTGAAGATTATAAATTCCAATTGAATATGTAACATTGCCATTATTGTAACTTATATAGCTTTTTATTTACCAGCTCTTATGCAAATATTGTTTGTAAATTCCTTTTGAGGATGAGGAAAGAGGTATTAAATTTATGCAAGAAGGTAAAGTGGAGAACAAGTTGAAGCAAATAATTACCGGTTTAAGCGGATTTCTTATATTGGATCTATATTTTAATGTAACAACTCATTTCTTATCTAACAGTATTCTTCAATTTTGTTGTCTGCTATTGTTCTTCCCGCTTGCTTCATACATAGCGAAATTAAATGGACTAAAAGGACTTAGTGGAATAGGGCTGAGAAGGAGTAGCAATTCACTAAAGCAATTTTCTATCAGTTTTCTTATAGGTTTTGGTTTTTGGACGTTAATGTATACTGTATATTGGTCGCTTGGAAAATATGAAGTAATAGGCATTAAAACCGGTTTAGACGCATGGATAACTCTCATTCCAATATTGGTTGGCTTTTTTCTCGGTTCCTTAATTAATGATGTAATAACAAGAGGATTTATTATTAATTTATTAAAAGGGAGAATGAATCCTTTTTGGATTGTTTCTATCAGTATTATTGTGTATGCAGTGGATGACTTTTGGAATGGTGATCTTACTGTCTTTAATTTTATTTTTTCAGTCATTTTAGGCTGTTCTTTGACGCTCTCTTTTTACAAAACAGGCTCCATCTGGGCAAGTACTGGTATCCACTTTGGCCTAAATACGGCCTATGGTTTGCTTTATGGACTTAGTGGGAAACATGGAGGTGGGTTATTATTAACTGCTGAAGGAGAAATTAGCCTGTTCCTTAACGATTTTATTTTATTACTGTCTGCTTCCTTAATGCTGTGGCCTGTGTTCCTGTACTATTCAAAACAAGAGAATAAGCAATAAAAAAGGCCTCTCGTGACATATTATGTCTAGAAGAGGCCTTTTTGAATTGATAGAGGGATAGAAATTATATACGTGAGTGAACTTTTTCCCCTTGTACCCATACTTCACGAATATTTTCTGGTCGAGAAAGATACATAATTTTTTGGAATATATCATGTAAAGCTTCATTTTCCTCGTAAATAGGCAATTTTGCAGATGGTAAGGAAGTATCAATGATTTGGGCATCCCAAACATAATTCTCTGCCAAACGTCCGATTGGCAGACTTAAACCTTCACCGCCACCAGCAGTCGCTAAATAGAATGCTTCATTAATTGTAATACGTGAATTCGGTACACCTCGTTCTTCCGCAGGAAGAGCTGTGTTAACACCATCTTCTAACATTCTGGATGACATTACAGCTTGTCTTGCATTATCAAAAAGGCTAGGTGAGAAGCCACCGGAAATATCAGATCCTAAGCCGATCTCTACCCCTTTTGAATGCAAATGAGCAATAGGAATAACACTATTTGCAAAGTAGGCATTTGAGATTGGACAATGGCAGACAGCTGTACCTGTTTCAGCAAACAACTCAGCATCGTCATCATTCAAAAAGTTACAATGTGCCATAACAGACTTTTCACGCAGTAGGCCAAAATCATGTAACGCAAAAGCGTCATTCTTATCAAAACGGTCCTGCACATAACCATGTTCCCAGTCACTTTCACTGCAGTGTGATTGAATGTAAGTATCATGCTTTGCAGCTAATTCCCCTAAGCCTTTTAAAGCATCATTTGTACAGCTTGGGATAAAGCGTGGTGTAACTACAGGATAGACACCTTGTTTAACAGATTTAGCTAATTGTTTAACAGCTAAAATGAATTCCTCCGTGTCTGCTAATGCTGTTTCTGTATCAGCATCACGGTAGTATTCTGGATTTTGATCTGGATTATCCATCACAACTTTTCCTACCAATCCTCTTTGCCCTTTTTCAGCACAGATTTGCGCTAATAATAAACTTGCTTCCTTATGAACAGTCGCAAAATAAAGGGCTGTCGTTGTTCCATTTGCAAGTAACGTATTTACAACATCTTCATAAACATTTTTCGCAAAATCTAAATTCGAAAATTTAGATTCAATTGGGAAAGTGTATGTATTTAACCAGTCATAAAGAGGGATATCTAAAGCCGTTCCAGATTGAGCCCATTGCGGAGCATGCACATGCAAATCGACAAAGCCGGGGAGGAAATACTGACCTTCGGCTAAACGATGGAAGTTTTCATTTCCTTCATAAGAATTCAGTAATGTCTGATACTCATCAGTCCCTGGAGCAACAGTTTTTTCAATCATTCCTTCTTCATTGATACAGAAAAGATAATCTTTCAAAATTTCTACTTCTTTCGGTGACTTGCTTGAAAAAGCAGTCCCTTGGAAAACCTTCGTATATTTTTTCATAAATAACACCTTAATTTTCGTATTTTTAAAATTCTAGTTGATATTATAGGGTATTTAAAATGTAAAGTCTATATGATCTAATGGTTCTCATTAAGGGAATAAGTTATTAGTAGTTTGGAAAAATATAATGGAATAAGCAGGGTATCATTTTAACTGCAGGTGTGGCGCTCCCAGTATTAAAAAAATATTACCATTCAAGAATATAAAATAACAATTTATAACGATATTATGTGTTTTAATCAAATAAAGTTCCTATTTCTCTGTTAAGGAAATATTTCACGATTTCTTTGAAAAAAGGTAATAATTATAAGCCTTTCTCAAACTTTAAGTCTTTCTTTGCAATTCATTCTAAATTCTGATATTATTTAGTTATTAAATATTTAGTTGTCTAAATATTTAAATGAAAAGAGGTAATTCTGATGAGGTTACAAGGGGAAAATGGAATTGTAACTGATAGTGCTTCTCGTATTGACAGAGGAATAGCTCTAGCAATGGCAAAAGAAAGAGCTCATATTGCTCTTATTGATGTAAATGAAAAGAAACATTAGCTGAAGTTAATAAATATACAGAAGGTTTGCTTTTTATAAAAGATATCTCTATTAAAGAAAACATTGATGAAATTACGTTAATGGAGGAATGAAGTATGGGAAGATTAGATAATAAAGTTGCGATTATTACAGGCGGAGCATCAGGTATTGGTGAAAGTATGGTTGAACTGTTCAGCAAAGAAGGGGCAATCGTCATTGCCGCGGATATTAACGAGGCAGCACTTGAGAAAGTGAGTCAAAAAGAAAACGTATATGGTATGAAGCTAAATGTTGCTTCAGAGGAAGATTGGCAAGCGTTAGCAAAAGAAGTGAACGACCGTTTTGGGAAAATTGATATCCTTGTGAACAATGCAGGCATCTCATCAGAAAAGCCATATGAGGAAATCAATATTGACGATTGGGGAAAAATGATGTCTATTAATGGTTTTGGTCCATTTGCTGGCATGAAACATGTCGCTCCTTATATGGCAGCACAAAAGAGAGGATCAATCGTTAACATTTCTTCTTATACTGCTCAAATTGGTCAAGGTTTTAATCATTATTCAGCGTCTAAAGGTGCTGTTCGATCTGTATCTAGAGCAGCTGCAACAACTTTTGGCTATCAAGGAGTACGTGTAAACACATTATTCCCTGGTATTATTGAAACACCAATGACAAAATCGTTAGAAACATCGAAAGAGCTTCTCGGCCGTTTAGTTCAAGCGACACCTCTTCAACGATTAGGTCAACCTGAAGATATTGCAAATGCAGCATTATTTTTAGCATCGGATGAGTCTTCGTATATCAATGGTGCAGAATTAGTCATTGACGGTGGATTCTCTGCTCAATAAAATAATGTATAGATATTAAAGTCCCTATCGATTAAGGGACTTTTCTTATTAAAGAAAGCAGGGATTGTAAACATATGAAGGAAAAAAATATCTTTGCACTCATTCATTCTATGGATCAGATTACAAACCATTTAATTATTCAATGGAATAAAATGTTCAAAGAAAATCTTGGTATCTCCCATATTCTTGTACTTGGCCATCTTAAGGAAAACGGAAAAAGTCGTCCATCGGATATCGCGAGAGCTTTAGGAGTAACTCCTCCTACTTTAACTCATTTATCAGAAAAACTTGTGCAGAAAAAGTTAGCCACTCGACTTGTAGACGAGGATGATCGCAGAATTATATATTTAGAGATTACGGAAAAAGGAATCGATATAGTCAAGGAAGCACATGAAGAAGGCAAAACAATTCGTAAAAATTTATTTGAGAAGTTAACAGACGAGGAACGGCAGCAACTATTATCCATTTACGAGAAATTAAATAATTCTATTTGAATTTTTAATCCCTCTACTAAAGGATATGCTTGCTAAGCAGCACAGGGGGAGAATAATCAGATTTTTTATAAAAACTAAGTTTAATCTGTTGGAAAAGAATCCATTTTGATCAATTTTTTCAAAATGGATTCTTTTTATTTGTCCTGAAAAACTGGTTTGTGAAGGGTTTTTAATCAGCTTCATAAACAAAAGGGCTAATAAGATGATGCAATAGAAGGTAAAAAGCAATATATGTCAAAAAAGCAATCATAGTTTCTGTTATCTTATGTGTAGGAGGTTCTTACAATGAGCTACAGTCCAATTATTCAGAAAACAATTGAATATATAGAAACTAATTTGCATGAATCATTATCTTTAGAAAGTATTGCTCAGTTTGCTGGCTTTTCAAAATATCATTATCATCGTGTATTTCAGAAAGAAGCTGGTGTTACCGTATCCGAGTATATTCGATATAGAAGAATTGCTAATGCTGCTAATATGCTGCTTTATACAGATGAAAAAATTATAGATATAGCATTCTATTACCGTTTTGAAACACAGGAATCTTTTACTCGTTCCTTTAAGAAATATTATAAATTACCGCCTGGACAGTACCGTAGAATTATGGGGAAATTAACTTTACAAAGGGAGGAAATGACAATGAACAATGAAGAGGTATTAAAAGGATGGCATTTAAGTGGAAGTCATCCATTCAATTATAAGATGGGAATTGATAGAGAAATCTTTCATAAGGGTAAGGGGTCAGGATTCCTAAAGGCTGTCAAGGTAGAAACACATGGGGAATTTGCGACGATGATGCAGGAATTTAAGGCTGAGAAATACCTTGGGAAAAGATTAAAGCTCTCCGGCTTTTTAAAATCAAAAGCAGTTGATGGATTTTGTGGATTTTGGATGCGCGTAGATAACACGCTTGGGGATGTGCTGCAGTTTGATAATATGGGTAACCGTCCAATTACAGGAGACACGGAATGGAATCACTATTCTATCGTTTTAGATATATCTGAAAATAGTGCGGTTATTTGTTTCGGTGTCCTGCTTTCAGGAAAAGGGCAAGTATGGATTGATGAGCTTAAGTTTGAAGAAGTGGATGATAATACACCGACAACTAATCTGGATTTTAGGGGCATTCTTTTAGACGAACCGATAAATTTATCGTTTGAGGAGTGAAGAAGTGTTTAGCGTGACAAAGTCAAAAAGGAAAATATCTGGTGTGATAATTGGTTTTGTATTAGTGATTATTATAATAGGTGTGAAATTTTGGGTGGGTAATGCCGTTTTTGATTTCGTGAAAGATTTAATTAGTCTGAGAATCAGTATAGATAAGCCTGCGGATACTTATTTGGAACTCGGCAGGCTGAGTGTAAAGTTAATGAAATATTTTATTAGATAATACTTGTTTATCCTTTCCTATAATAATAATTTCATAGGATTCATCCTCTCTTAATAAAGAGGGTAAATTATTTGATGTTATTATCCCGTTCGTTATATTAATGAGTTGATCAGCTTCTTTATTGATATAATTTTCCTGAATAGATGTTTTTAAAATATATTTTACCGGTTTTGGGTTCAGATCTATAGAAATCCCAGTATATTGTTCACTCGTCATCTCTAATTGTCTATCTATCTTAGCAGCAACACTCATCCATTGACTTTCGGAGCTATCAATCTTATCAATAGCTACAGTACTCCTTGTATCAATAGGTTTCCATAGAAAGATAATCAGTCCGAATGAAAGATAACATAAGACGGTAAGAAAGTGTTTATTACTTATTTTCTTCTGCTCTATTTTTTCTCTATATTTCTGTTGTATCCTTCTTTTTGTCATAAATCTCACCCCTATTCTTTTAATTTGCCTTGTTTATTATGTAAATACAGATTGATTCACATGTGCACTGGAATTTGCTTAATAATCGGAATGAATAAATTCTGTTATTTATCTAGTAAATGATGTAGCAATCTATCTTTATCATCAAAAAACTGCTCCATGATATTATAATGGCTTGTTTCTTCAAGTGCAATTTCCTTTGCCCCTTCTTCCGTAAATTCTATAATTTTAGAATTTGGATATGCCATGATAATAGGGGAATGGGTTGCGATAATGAACTGTGAATTTTGAAGGACTAACTCAAGAATCCGGGATAGCTAGAAAGGAATACTATCTCGTTTTAGGCTGATACTTCTTATGTATTGGTCTTTTTTGCTGTTCCATATTAAACATCCTTCTATTATTTATATAAAATTAATATAAGTTTAACAAATAATTGGAAGATGAGTATAGGTTAGATGATAAAATGTTAAATATAGGGTATTTTGATGGTTTGATTAAACTAACTTTTAAGGGGATAAATATGCAAAATCTAACTGCTAGACTGAAAGAATTAGTGGAATATGCTGAACTAAACGGAGTGTTAATGTTAGCAGAAGAAGGAAACACTATTTTTCATCATGCATCCGGCTATGCGGATAGGAAAAATAACAGGCTCTTAGATGGAGATTCAGTATTTGAACTGGCCTCTGTATCGAAGCCTTTTACTGCTATTGCTGTCATGATTTTAAAAGAGAAAGGCTATTTGAATTTTGATGACAAGGTTTCTGATTGGTTAGGAGACTTTCCTTATGAGGACGTGTTAATTAGACATTTATTAAATCATACATCAGGGCTGCCTGAATATATGCAGCTAGTGATGGAGCAATGGGATCATGAACAAATAGCAGAAAACCGTGATGTGTTGAAGCTATTAATCGATTATTCTCCTGAAGTTTACTTTAAGCCAGGGGAACATTGGGCGTACACAAATACTAATTATGTGTTATTAGCACTTATTATTGAAGAAGTATCAGGTAAAACCTTTGCTAATTATATGAAAGAAGAAATTTTTTCAACACTTGGGATGAATGATACATTTGTTTTTAATGCGAAGTATAATCACGGTATAAAAAATTATGCTTTGGGACATGTTTATGATCCTTCGTCAGATGAATATGTTCGTCCGGATAGTTTTTCGGATTTGGCTTATGTCAAATATATGGGTGGTATTCAAGGAGACGGAGCAATAAACTCTAATGCGAAAGATTTACTCATTTTTGATCAGGCTTTATATACAGAAAAGCTTGTTAGCTATTCGACTCTTAGAGAAGCGATGTCTCAAACTGTTTTAAAAGGAGAAGAACCCATTGGCTATGGATTAGGATGGGTAATCAGAGAGATTGAAGAAACGGGTATGATGGTTGGGCATAACGGTGGCTGGCCGGGATATTCCACATGTTTTTGTAGGTTTATTGATCATAATAAGACACTTATTTACCTTTGCAATGAGGAAGTCGATACAGAATTTGAAAATAGAATACTTCAGGTAGCAACAAATATATTATTTGATTTACCTTACAAATTTCCAGAGAAGCCGATACGCCAAAAGGCCGTAGAAATTGAATTAAATGAATGTTCTAAGTTAGAAGGGACGTATCACTCTCCTGACGAGGAAGGGCTATTGGCTAAAGTATTTATAGAGAATGATCATCTCTATTTACAGTTGTCTGGGCAAGTGAAAGTTGCATTACACCCACTTTCCATAACAAAGTTTTTTATAAAAAATACCTCTATTGAAATAAATTTTTCTATCCAAAATGAACAGGTTAGTCATATTTATTGGGAGGAAGAGGGGGAGACAATAGTATTAAATAAAATTTAATAGTGAATTATAAGGAAGATAATATCTTGGAAAGAGCGGATATCCAAGTTAACTAGCTGAGAGAATCGCTTTTAAGCATGCAGATTGTTCCTTTAAGTGGATGGAACTTACTGTTTTTGACGGGGGAAATAAATCCGTTAACTAAGGAACGTTCATTAGATGATAAATAAACTTTAATGAACGTTCTGCCCACTGATTATATAGATTGTTTAAGTTGTATTTTTTAAAAGAAGTGATTTTTATTATTGTTTAAAGCGGCAGCGATTGCCTTGATACCAGCCTCAATTTTATATTCTTCTGTGTTAGAAACATTTAACTTTAAAATCTTCTCACGATAAAATCCATCCAAATAATTTCCCTGAATAGTATCTATTAAAATATTATGATCTGCTAAATGATGAATAAGTGAGTTTATATCAACTTGTTTTGGCAGAATAATATGGCTGTGCATACTAGTCTCCAAAGGCTTTTTATACATTGGAAGGTGGAGTTCAAGGGATTGCCTAAGAACTTTGGCACGTCTAGTATAAGCCTCACTTACTTGTGTTCTGTAACGTTCAAACATACCGCTCTTTAAATAAAGCTCTAATGCTGCTTGGGAGATCATAGAACTATCAATATCGATCGTATTTTTATATTTCTGAAAGCTAGTTTTCAGCGCATTAGGCAATATTGCGAGTCCAATACGCAGTCCTGGAAACATAATTTTAGAAAAACTTTTCAAATAAATAACACGCTCATGTACATCATTTGTGAATAATGGATCAATTTTTTTATTTTGTTCAAAGTCTGCTAAATAGTCATCTTCTATAATATATACATCATATTTACTCGCGAGCCGAAGAATAGATTCCTTTTCTTTTCTATTGTAGGAAGTACCTAGCGGATTATGAAAACGGGGCATTGAGTAAAAAAACTTAATATTATCCTGACGAAAGATTTTTTCTAATTGATTTAAATCAATACCATTTGTTGTACGTTGTATACCAATTGCCTGTAGCTGATATGTCTTTATAAAGTCCATATAAAGATGGTAGCTCGGCTGTTCGACAAGAATTGTCTTACGATTATTTGGAAATGGCATTAAGCTAAGTAACGTTAATGCTTGTTGTACACCTGAAGTAATAAAAATATTATCTTTCTTTGTAAATACCTGATATGTTTCTAATAATTTTTTCACTTCTGTAATTAATGACGGCAATCCGTTTGGTGTCCCATATCGAAATAAATCTTCTTGATATGTATCGATAGCTTTGTTAATACAATGTTGAAAATCTTTATAAGGAAAAGCATGCCAAGTTGGTGATGATGTCGCAAAATCTATGGAATCATCGGCTGCTGGTATGTATGGTGGTTGATGGTCTACGACATAATAGCCACTTTTAGGAACAGCATAAATTAGGTGCTGGTCCTCGAGCTTCTTTAATGCTGTTAGAACTGTACTTTTACTACATAAGAATTGCTTTGATAAAATCCGAATGGACGGTAATTTTGCCCCGGAATGTAGCCCATTTGTTTGAATCAGCTGTCTCAATTTGTCATATATAGATTCATATTTTCGCATACTCAGTCTCCCTTAAAGCATCTGTACCGGTACAGATGCTTATTTCTCATCTCGTATATATTGTTAATTTTTACTACAATTTCTTTACCGGCCGGATAAAACAATTAGAAGGAGTAGATTGTATGCCAGAAAAATGGAAAGCTTATACTGCAGCTATTATATATGCATTCATTATTGGGCTTTCTTTTTTGTTTGTCAAAATAACTTTAACTGTTGCTAATCCAGTTGATATACTCGCACATCGTTTTACGATTGCCTTAATCGGTGCCACAATAGCAGTCTTATTTAATAAAAGCATACTGAAGATCAACTGGAGAGATTTACTAAAAATTATGCCCTTAGCTTTATTATATCCGATCTTATATTTTGCTTTGCAAGTGTTTGGATTAGCTCATACATCTTCTTCAGAAGCAGGTATTGTCCAGTCAACTATTCCTATCTTCACTTTGATATACGCCAGGATTTTCTTAAAGGAAAAGGTTACGAGTTTACAATTAATTGCTATTAGTTTATCGGTGTGTGGTGTAGTATATCTACTTTTCATGAATAGTACGGGAACTCAAGTAACCAATTTAATCGGGAATGGATTGATTTTACTAACGGCCATAGCTGCTTCCTTATACAATGTTTTTGCGAGAAAGTTAACTCAGCAGTATTCTTTGGGAACATTAACTTATATCATGACATTATTTGGATTTATTGTATTCAATACAATAGCAATTGGAAATCATGTGGTGAGCGGGACAATAAATCAATTTTATCAGCCGTTTATGCAGATTGACTTTATTGTATCGATTTTGTATCTAAGTATTTTATCATCACTTGTTACATCCTATCTGTCTAATTATGTACTATCGAAAATACAAGCATCTAAAATGAGTGTTTTTAGTAACCTTTCTACGCTTATTACAATTTTAGCCGGAGTCATTTTCTTGCATGAGAAGCTTTATTTTTATCATCTTATTGGAGCTATCGCCATTATTATAGGAGTTGTTGGTACAAATTATTTTGGCCAGGGCAGCAATTATAATAAAAAACCAAAGACTTTTACTATTGATGAAAGAAATTGAAAACTATATGGCTGCTTCATTTTAGTTCTTCCTTAATAAAAGAAATAATAAAGCAGAGTTAACGAGACTTATATTTAAAAAAATTATTTAAACAATATTATAGGAAGATGAAATTCACTTTTTAGGGGGATAATCTTATGAGTCAAAAAAAGCTTCTTTTATCCTTTTCAGATTTAGTTAAACAGCGTCATTCTGTTCGGAAATATAAGATAGATTACAAGATTCCAAAAGAGGATCTGCATGAAATATTGGAAATGGCACATACAGCTCCATCAGCTTGGAACCTGCAGCATTGGCGTGTTATTGTTATACAGGATTCGACACGCAAAGAAGCGCTCATATCTATAGCCAATGGACAGCAGCAAGTGGCTGATGCATCAGCAGTTTTTGTCATACTCGGAGATTTGGAAGCTAATCTAACAGCAGAAGCTGTGTATCGCCCTTTAGTTGATGATGGATTTATGTCTGGAGAAACATATGCACATATATTGAAGGACATTAATCAAGTGTATGAAACCCAAAAAGCTAAAGCCCGTGACGATGCTTTTTTGAACACATCCCTATTCGCTATGCAGCTCATGCTCGCAGCGAAATCAAAAGGATACGATACTGGTCCTATTGGGGGTTTTCAGGCAGATCGGCTAATAGATTTTCTCCATATTCCAAAACGCTTTATTCCAATTTTAATGATTCCGATAGGGGTTTCCGGTAAACAGGTACATCCAACTGTTCGCTTACCATTGGAAGAAATCTTGATTAATGAATCTTTTTGAATAATTTTATTATTAATAAATTAAGTCGTTATTTCCCCCTTGAGCTATTATCTTAAGGGGGTTTTTTATGTCCAAGAGGATAAAAATATTTAGAACTGTTAGCACTACAATTATGGATGAGCAACGCTCTGTTTAGCAAACATGAATGTTCTTTCGCTATAATAGTAAAAAATATGATAGAAGTGAGGCAGCTCTAATGAGAAAAATCTTAGTCGTAGATGACGATAAAAATATACTGGAACTTGTAAATATCCATCTTACAAATGCTGGGTACAAAGTAATGAAAGTAGAAAACGGTATACAAGCAATTGGAGTACTGCAAAATGAACTTCCTGATTTAGCAATAGTCGATGTTATGATGCCTGGGATGAATGGTTTTGAGTTAACAAAGAAAATACGTGAGGAAACGGATATTCCAGTTCTATTGTTGACATCAAAAGGTGAATTAGAAGATAAAGAACAAGGCTTTCTTGCGGGTTCAGATGATTATATGGTGAAGCCATTCGAGCCTAAAGAATTATTATTTCGTATTGCGGCTATTTTAAGGCGTTATGATAAACCAGCAGATATGATAATACAAATTGGATCTGTAACAATTAACCGCAAAAGTTTTGAAGTAACGGCAGGTAAAAGTATACTTCTGATGCCGTTAAAAGAGTTTGAACTGCTTGCATTATTAGCGTCTAAGCCGAATCAAGTATTCCAGCGGGCAGCGATTATGGAGAAAATCTGGGGCTATGATTATGAGGGAGACGAGCAAACGCTTAACACTCATATTAAAAGGATTCGTGAGAAGCTTGCGAAAATAGCGAAAGATGTAGAAATTGTAACAGTCCGCGGCATTGGCTATAAACTAGAGGTGCACGGCTGATGAAATCTTTGTACGGAAAGTTTCTACTGACAACAGCTTTGATTATGCTGTTTAGTACGGTTGCTGGCTTTTTATTGACGAATACATATTACCACCGTGTGATGAAAGAAAGAAATGATGAAAAAAATGTAGAAATTGCTAGAGATATTGTCACGTATATTGAGGGGGCATCTGAACTTAATTTAAATAGTTATTTAAAGACAATAGGCAGTATAGGTTATCAGCTTTATGTTGTAGATGAAACTGGGGATGAGTCCTTTTACGGAGGAGAATACCGTTTGAAAAACTTGGATGATTCCTCTGTGCAGATGGTCTTGGAAGGTAATATTTATCATGGAATGCGTAATTTTCCACGTGAGACATTTATGACAGGTTTTTTTGCCAATGAAATGTCGAATACAATTGGAGTTCCTTTTCAATATAAGGGAGAGAATTATGCACTCTTTATGCGGCCAGATATTAAGCTTTTATTCAGTGAAGTTCATACTATTTTAGCTGTACTTATCGTCGCTACTGCAATATTCAGCCTTCTTTCCATGCTACTTGTTGCAAAGATGCTCATCGTCCCAATTACAGAGTTAACGGCTGCAACAAGACGGATCGCCGATGAAAAATACGATACAGAGCTGAAAATTGACCGGCGTGATGAAATTGGTCAATTAGCTGTAAGCTTTAATAAGATGGTGGAGAAACTGCAGGAAAATGATAAAGCGCGTAAAGAGTTCATTAGCAATGTTTCGCATGATTTTCAATCGCCACTTCTTAATATTCAAGGGTATGCTGGTTTAATTAAATCACCGGCTATATCTGATGAAGAGAGAGAAAACTATGCCGGAATCATCCAATCAGAAACAAACCGTTTATCAAAGCTGACACGCCAGCTCTTACTATTAACATCTATAGATCAGTCTTCGCATACAGTGAAGTATAGAAATTACCGATTAGATGAGCAGCTGAAGGGATGCGTTAATAAATATCGCTGGCTGCTTGAGGAAGAGAATATTAACTTATATATGACAATGGAGCCTATTGTTTACAAGGGAGATGAAGCACTGCTTGAAAATGTGTGGGATAATCTGTTAACAAATGCGATTAAATATAACTGTCCAGAAGGTGAAATTCATATTGCTGTTAAGACAAAGGAACATTATATTGAGGTGATTGTGCAAGATACAGGAATCGGAATTTCAGAAGCCGAACAAGTACAGATCTTTGACCGTTTTTACAGAGCAGATGCATCGCGTACAAAGGAAGGAACGGGGCTTGGACTTTCCATTGTAAAAGAAATTATTGAATTGCATAAAGGTGAAATTCATTTAGCCAGTGTACCGAATGAAGGAACGGTCTTTACTATTGAATTACCAAATTTGTAAAGAAGAGTTCATATAGAATTCATGTTGGGAAAGTAACATAGTCACCATAGGAATAATAAAGTGAAACTTCTATCAG
>NZ_BCVG01000055.1 GCF_001591625.1 Metabacillus fastidiosus NBRC 101226 | reverse complement strand
CTGATAGAAGTTTCACTTTATCTTAATTAGGATGCTATGTTGCTTGATGCTAATGTTTAATTTTAATTAAAGGCATATTGACTTTTTAAAACTATAATTGGTATTCATCTTTTTGTAAACTTTTAAACCTACTTGTGGTTTTAATGAACAATTCCACATATAGTAAAATTTCCTTATAATTTATATATTAATTAACCTAGTTACATCTCAAGGTAGAAATGAATAACCGTTAATTTAGTTTCTAAAGAATATTTATCCATAAAAAACTGCACCGCAAACTGTTAGCGATGTCTAACAATTAGGGTACAGTTCAAGGAAGATCCTTTCAGCTGTTTATTAAATTAAATTTTATTAAGACTTATTCTGCTTCTCCGACAACTGAAAAACGCTCATTTTTGTATTGTGGATTCTCAATTTCATCTAAAACAGCAATAGCATAATCTGAATAACTAATATAGCTTTCTCCTTTTGAATTCAAAGTTAATTGATCTTTACCTTTTTGGTAAGAACCTGTACGTTTACCTGCGGGATCAAAGAATCCTGCAGGACTGATATAAGTCCATTGAATACCGCTAGTGCTTTGTAGTTCCTCAAGATTTTTTCCCATATTTGAAGCAGTTGGAAAATATGCTTCAGGAAAATCAGGAGTATCCATCACCCGAATAGTTTTTGCTTCATCCACGAATAGACTTCCTGCCCCTCCAACTACTATCAATCTTGTCTTTGAAGCCCCTTTAAGTACTTCAATTAGGACTTTACCAGCTTCAATATGCTGATGTTCTTCTCCAGGAGCTGCATTGAATGCATTTACTACTACATCAAACTGCTCCATATCCTGTGAATTTAAATCGAAAATGTTTTTTTCTATAATTTCAATGTTTGCTTCTTTAACCTTTTCTGCATTTCTAACAATCGCTGTCACTTCATGTCCTCTTTCAACCGCTTCTTTCAAAATAAGACTTCCTGCTTTACCACTTGCACCGATAACTCCAATTTTCATTTTATAATCCTCCTAATAAAATTGATCATTTATTTGTAACTAATTTGATTACATGTAACTATAATAGTTACATCTTTTAAAATTGTCAATATCAAAACTCTTTATATGTTGTACAATATTTGAGATATAATAAACTTGTAATCATAATAATTACATGATGCTAAGTAGGTCGTTAAACATAAGGTAGGTGACTAAAATGTCTATCAGCAGCCGCTTTGCTGTAGGAATCCATATACTTTCTCTTATTGAGATCAACAAACAAGGGGTAAACTCATCAGAATTTATAGCAGGAAGTGTAAATACGAATCCAGTTGTAGTAAGAAGAATTATGGGGATGCTTAAAAATGCCGGTCTGGTAAAAGTACGGCCTGGTATTGCAGGAGCTGAACTTGCAAAAGATTTATCCGATATTACGTTACTTGATGTATATAAAGCCGTAAATGTTGTACCTGAACAAGAATTATTCAGTTTACACGATAACCCAAATCCTGCTTGTCCCGTAGGTAGAAATATTCAAGAAACGATTACTCCACTATTCTCAATTGCTCAACTATCATTGGAAAAAGCATTAGGGAATGTAACAATTGCAGATGTTGTAAAAGATATTATTAAAAAAGAAGAATCTAATAATAAAGAAGACATTCAAAAATAGAATGTCCTCTTTATTTCTCTGATTTGATTTTCATTATGATTTAAATAAATCTAGTTAACATAGTGCATCTTATAGGCACTGTAAAAAGCATCTTCAGGAACAGATTATTTTAATTATTTAAGCACAAATTGTCTTTTACCATTATCATTTTGTAATTCGAATAAAGATGGTTTACTAATAAAACGTTCTAAAAGCTCATACGCCTTATTATCCGTTAATTCATCAGGAATAGTAATTCCTTTAAATGACGCAGAAGAAATGAATGCATGGAAATCATATCTGAACTCGTAATCAGCTACATAAGCAAGTGCTAATTTACCTTTCCAATCAATTTGATAAGTTGAACCTTCTATCTTAGTAAATTTAATAGTATGAAAGGCTGCCGCATCGTGACCAAGTAAATAAACATCAAATGCAGTGAGATCCAGATCGAGGTCCTCTTGTTCATCTTTAGATAAGAAATCAATTCTAAATTCTTTTCCGTCCAATGTTTCAGGATTAAATGGCGCCTTATCACTTCCTACAAGAAACCCTTTATTATCCCATTCTGTTGATGACAAAGTACAACTATGATAGTTATTCCATACAATTTTAGATTTCCAATCGCTTACTGCTTCATCATTATCATCGTCTTCATTTTCATCGTCTTCCTTATAATAATCTGCAGTCTCTAAATGGAAATCAAAATACAATCCCACTTTTCCTGCCGATTCGTCTCCTTCTTTATATTTAAAATGTGCACTCCACTCAAAATTAATTATTGGATGACCATTGGGCCAAGGATTGTCCACAAAATAAATTCTATCCATGATTACATGCTCCCTATCTATCATATTTTTCAAATTATAGTCATTCTCCTATTAGCATAGCAGAATCCGGATCAAATTTTGTTATAAATAGGAATTTAAATGGATTATATTGTTATTTTGTATATGAATCTTTTATACAAATCTAGTTAACATAAAATACATGTTAGAAAGAAAAAAGGACCTGCAATTTTGAAAATCCTTTTCACTAATATTATTAAGCTACTCCCTTATTCCTTTATTGCCTGCTGTTTTTCACTTACATAATCTAAAAAATTCTTTGCTTGCTGAAATTCCTCTTTAAGCTCTTTAGGAAGCTTTTCTGCCTCTACAGGACCTTTACTTGTATCTATGTTCGCCTGCGCTAACACCTTTTCATATGCCATAAGAGCTTCAATATACTGTTCATATTCTCCATGAGTTAAGATTTCTTTACTTGATATATCTCCATTTAATTTATCAAAATATGGTTGCAGTTCCATTGAGGCTCTTTCAATCTTAGCTTTTTCTTTAGAAGACATCTGATCGAAATCAGTATTTCCATACTTATTTCCATACTCCAATTTAGCATTAGTAATTACACGCAAAGACTCTTTAAATTTTCCATATTCTTTTTCTCCTAATTCTCCTTTTGCCTGCATTAATTTTGCATTAAAAGTCATATATCCATCTATAGTTAAAGCTGTTCCATGTTTTCTGAGATTCTCAAATGATCCAAATATTCCATCAGCTAGGATAGATTGATAAGCAAAAGCACTTGTCGGCACCAGCAATGCTGCTGCGATGATACCTACTGCCAAGCGTTTTTTCATTGGCATTCTTCTTTTTATCGTTTTGCTTTCTACAATCTGGTTCATTACTTTTCCTTTTAACTCAAGCGGTATTATTACCTCTTTACCTCTTTCTTGTAAGGCTTGTTTTACTTGATTTTCTAAGTTCATTGTATGTTCTCCACCTTTCTTAAAAAAATGTTATTATCTTGTCCTTTTTGACGAAGCTTCTTCAATGCAGCATTGATTCTCGATTTAACAGTTCCAACAGGAATGTCTAAAATACTAGCAACCTCTTCTTGAGAATGTTCATTCAAATAACGTAGGATAACGACTTGTTTAAGTTTGTAAGGCAGACTATCAATTAATGAAATGAGTTCGTGATTAGAAAGTTTATCAACCACATCATTGGAAAAATCAAATTCAATCACTTGCTTATGTCCTTCCGCTTTTTTTAGAATCCGGAGATATGTCCATGTTTTCCGTCGATAATTACGAATTTGTCGTACCACAATCCCCATTAACCAAGGACGAAATGATTTACTCCTATCAAATCGACTTAGGGATTGGTACGCCTGGATATAAATATCCTGAACTACATCATCTACATCTGTCTTTTTTTCTATAAGAAAATGAACACTTTTATAAACATCCCGGATTGTTTTTTCATAAAGCTCACCATACGCCTCTTTTCTGCCTGAAAGAGTGAGTTGGATAAGCTTGTCATATTCATCATTTTGGTTCCCCACCCGTGATCCCTCCTTATGCTTTACACTATATATTGGTTAGATATGGACATATCGTTCGATTTTTTTAATTTTTTTAAAACTTTTTTAAAAGTCTAAAATTTTATATTAGATATTAACTGCCTATCAAATGAATATTTTATTGCGAGCATTAAATATATCGATCCAATTGTAGTTCATATAACCTCAATTTCAAGCAGAAAAAAAAGATCTTTCATCTTGAAAGCTCCTTTTAATTATTTATTAAATTAAAGCCCCGCTAGCATAATAACTTAACAAAATATTTTCTAAACCTTCATGGTCATTCACACAGGCGTATAGATATTGACCTACATATTGTGAACAGAGTAAGTAAGTACCTACTCTTTTGGAGGAGTTCATTTGTACAGACAATTTCAAGGGCATATGTATGGTAACTATAAATATTTTGAAAACAGAAATTTACTTGACATGAAGCAAGGTGATGTAACAGGGGACGGAATAATAGATAGTGTGTATTTATACGGAAATAAAACAGAAGAAACCGGAATCTTTGCAGATAATATTACACTTGTCATCGAAGATGGACGTTCTAACGAGATTACAACAATAAATCTCCAAAATAATGCCGGATACAATGCTAGGCTCTTCCTTGGAGATTTTTCTAAGGATAACATCTCGGATATTTTAGTAAGTATTGATTTAGGAGGAAGTGGAGGATATGGTACTTTCTATATTTATTCCTTCAGAAATAATATTCCACGTCAAATGTTTGATGTTGAAAAATATAATAAAGACTACATGTTCAATGTTAATTATGAAGATTTTTATAAAGTGAGTGTAAGAAGTCCTCTACTCGACATTCTGTTCACCATTGATATTAGCTATAAAGGGCATGATTATCTATCACAGTATTACTATGAGAATGGTAAACTAAAACAACCAACTAAGGGTGAGGTACTTGCTTTAGGTGCTTTATATCCTATTGTTACAAATGAAAAAAATATGAATTATGATTTACTTGCTTTTCAACGTATTATTGGCACAACGAATGCGGATACATTAGGGTATATCGAAAATCTCTTAACATGGAATGGTACTCAATTTACATCTTCAAGATTGTTTGTATCAATACTTGGTACAAAGCTAATCTCACTTTACTAGGGATTTATTAAAATACGAATAAATAATTTTTTATAAATACATGCTAATGCATCCTTAGTTATTTGCCCAATTTCACACTTTCTAATTCATTTCAACATATAATGCGGAGGACCTTGCTAAAAAGGAGTGAAATCACATGGTATTTTTTCCACCTCAGGGGATATTCCGCCAGCAACCACAATCCCCTCCTCCAACATTCATTCCACCAAAGCCTTCTGTATCCTATATAATCGATTGTTTATTTGAAAACACTTATGTTTGGCTCATAAATGGGGAAAGCTTCTGGTTTTACCCAACCCGCGTCGAGTATGGTGAAGTTTCTGGATATAGATGGAACGGCTCCTTCTGGATGTTTTATGGTATTGACCCAAGATTTATTGATGCTGTTGCCTGTTATCCAACCCCTACCCTTTACTAAAGGTAAAAGCCGCTCGTGGAAATTAAAAACCACGAGGCTTTTTTTGTGGTTGCCTCAACACAAACAAGGATTCATTGTATCTATTTACTACCTGCAAGTGCCAGGATGTTATCGTACCTATAATTGATTTTATTAAGTATTTAGTCGCTGTAAAATATTAAGAACCTTCATATTATTTTGATAACCAAGTAAATTACCATACTTGAAATCCTTCTTCACTCTAGCTTCAAACTCTGCAATCCAGTCTCTTTCTCCATGTTGATTGGAGGATGTTTCATACATACTAAAATTAGGTGACACAGGGACACGGGCACGATGTTTTATATCATTAGCAACTTTTTCGTGATCAAATGTTAAGATAGCGTGTTCTAAAAGAGAAATTTCTCCAGCCTCATATAGTCTTAGAGATATTTCTTTTATATCCTCAAAGGTTGCTTTTCGAACATTATATTTACTCGAAATTTCTTTCCAAACATCTGAAGAGCCACTTTGAGTTAAAGTTCCACTTTTTTCAGGTTCTATAGCTTCATTAATAGAAAATGCAGATTCTTGATTGATCTTTGACTGGCTACTACCATTCTTTGAATATAACAATCCTGATTGATAAGAGTTGAGAGAACTTATATTCATATAATCATTCACTTTCTCTAAAATGTAATAAATTTATTTAATATACATAGATAGTGTTTGAAATATTAAACAGTAAAAACTAACCATATATTTTCATAACACTTATACTTTTTATCGGCATAAAATTGGTTTATTTTAGTTGTTATATATAAATTTTTACAAATAAATATAAAATTAACTTAACCTATAATACTCGTATAATAAAATTCTCTATCGATTGAGTCGTTATAAAGGAAGACGTTAAAAGAGAAAGAAATTGAAGGAAAAACATATAATTAAATGTTTTACCCATAATAATTGAAATGAATAAGAATACAAGAAGAAAATAAAATTTGAGGATAGAATAGCTGAAATTGAAGTCAATCGCTGAATTCAAGCAAAAATAAGCCGAATTCAGCGATCTTCTGTTTGAGGAGTAGCCTAAAAAGATAAAGTCAAAGACGAAAATCACGATCTCTCCTTTTCTCCTATTCCCTTTTCTTAAGTTCGATAATTTTATTAAAGAACTTTATTTATTACCGTACGTAACTTCTATTTGTGAAGCACCTTTTTCAGCACTTTCTCGCGCTTCTTCCGTCGTTTCTGCCGCATTTAAAACGACTGCCATTCGTCGCCCTATTTTTGTTTCCGGTTTTCCGAAAACTCTTACTTGTGTGTTCGGAATCGATAAGGCTCTCTCTATCCCGGAAATTTCATATGAGGAACTTTCTTCCCAAGCTTTAATCGTATGACTCGCACCAGCTGTTATTAATTTAATATTCGGAATTGGAAAACCTAATATAGCACGAATATGCAGTGCAAATTCGGAAAGATCCTGCGTAATCATCGTTACCATTCCAGTATCATGCGGGCGTGGAGACACTTCACTGAAATATACTTTATCCTCAGTTAAAAATAATTCCACACCGAATACACCATAACCACCTAAGGAATCTGTAATTGTTTTAGCAATTTGTTCAGACTGCGCAATCTGTTCATCTGTCATTTGATGAGGCTGCCATGATTCAATATAATCTCCGTCTTTTTGAACATGACCAATTGGCGCACAATAAGCTGTTCCAGAAACAGAACGAACTGTGAGCAGTGTAATTTCAGAATCAAATGTAATAAATTCTTCAACAATGACACGAGCTTTCTTTCCTCGTCCGCCTTCCATTGCCTCATTCCAGCAATTCTCAATATCTTCAGCCGCACGGCAAACAGTCTGTCCTTTCCCTGAAGAACTCATAATCGGCTTAATAACACATGGTATGCCAATCTCTTTTACAGCTTCTTTTAATTCTTCTAATGAATTAGCAAAAGCATATTTCGCAGTTGCAAGTCCGAGTTCCTCGCTTGCTAATCTTCTAATTCCTTCACGGTCCATCGTTAAATTTGTTGCCTTCGCCGTTGGAACGATATTAAATCCTTCTTTTTCAAGCTCTACAAGTGTTTCGGTTGCAATTGCTTCAATTTCAGGCACAATATAATCTGGTTTTTCTTTTTCAATTAATTCTCTAAGTGCCTGCCCGTCCAGCATATTAATAACATAGGAACGATGTGCCACCTGCATTGCCGGTGCATTTTCATAACGGTCAACCGCAATCGTTTCCACACCAAGTCTCTGTGCTTCGATAACAACTTCCTTTCCCAGTTCCCCTGATCCTAATAACATTACTTTTTTTGCATTTTTATTTAAAGGTGCTCCGTACATAATAAAACCTCCCTATATACTCTATTCGACAATAATAACTTAGTATATTGGAAGATTCAAGTGATTTCATCAGTGAAAATCGAACATTTTTAGTTTCATCTCTAATAATAATTCGTGTTTATTGTAATTATAGAGAAAAAATAAAAAAGAACCGCCGACAGACGATTCTGAAAAAATTCCTGCTATTTGCTTTTCTTTTTCTTATTCGCTTCATTTGGAAGCTTATCATCAAAGTTATAATCTTTTCTTTCCTGTTCAAGGCTGTTATTTCCATGATTCTTTTTTTCCATTGTTCTCACCTTCCTTCACAATTATTTTGTGTTGGAAAGCTGAAAACTATTTAAAATTCCGCTTTTTTTAATATTATAAACAGCTTCTTTTAATTTCTCCGCTGTTTGAACGAGTGCAATTCGGACATATCCTTCTCCTGTAGGCCCGAAAGCATTTCCCGGGATAACCATAACATTCGCTTTATCAAGTAAAGCGTAAGTAAATTCGGTTGAAGTCCAGCCTTTTGGAATCTCTGCCCAAATGAACATTCCGCCTTCCGGTTTTGTTACATTCCATCCGATTTCACTTAAACCGTCAATTAATATATCTCTTCGTTCTTCATACATTTTTCTGCTTTCTATACAAAAGGAGGCCCCTTCGCGAAGTGCTGTTACGGCTGCTGTCTGAATTGGCAAGAATACTCCAAAGTCAAGATTGGATTTAAGTTTGCCGACAGCTTCGATTACAGATTTATTTCCGATTAAATAACCGATGCGGCAGCCTGCCATATTATAGTTTTTAGAAAATGAGCCCATCTCCACACCGACATCTTTCGCTCCCGGCAATGATAAAAAGCTGATCGGCTTTTTATTTTCATAGTAAAGTTCAGAGTAAGCAAAATCATGTAAAACGATTATGCCGTATTTTTTCGCAAATTCAATAACTTCATTAAAAAACGACGCAGTCGCCATCGCCGGAACCGGATTTCCTGGAAAATTCAAAATCATTAATTTTGCTTTTTCTGCAACATCTGCCGGAATTTTTGATAAGTCCGGGAGAAATTCATTTTCTTTTTTTAATGGCATAAGATACGGCTCTGCTCCCGCTAATGCAATTCCTGTTTCATACGCCGTATAACCCGGGTCAGGAACTAAAATAATATCACCAGGATTGGCGAAAACGAGCGGTAAATGAACGAGTCCATCCTGTGAACCCATCACTAATAATACTTCTTCTTCTGCCTTTAATTTCACGTTATGCGCCAATTTATAATAATGAGCAACAGCGTCATTAAATTGTTCTGTTCCTGTTAATGTGTAGCCGTATTGGTCATTTTTCTGTACTTCATCAGCTAAAGCTTTTGTTATAAAATCTGGCGGCGGAAGATCAGGACTGCCGATACTTAAATCGATAATCTGCTCCCCGCCAGCTATTTTTCTCTGTTTATGTTCTGCTAATTCTGTAAAAATGGAAGCTTTAAATAAATCCATTTTTTTAGATAATGTTATACCCAAGATGCCGCCCCCAGCTAAAAATAATTTTCTTCTATTACTATAATTTTAATAGAATATGAAAATATATGCCACTAAAGCTTAACGTTTCTCTGTAAACAATATATAATTTAAATTAAAACACGTACAGTTAGACATTATAATGGGGGTGAAGAAATATGGAGCTACGTCAACTACGTTATTTTATCGAAGTAGCCGAACGTGAGCATGTATCTGAAGCAGCGGAAAGCCTCCATGTTGCACAATCTGCAGTAAGCAGGCAAATAGCAAATCTTGAGGATGAGCTCGGTGTTCAACTATTTGAGCGGGAGGGCAGAAATGTAAAGCTGACACCGATCGGAAAACTTTTTTTAGACCATATTAATATCGCAATGAAGGCTCTTGAAAATGCGAAAGATCAAATTAACGAGTACTTGGACCCTGAACGCGGTTCCATCAAAATAGGCTTTCCAACAAGTCTTGCAAGCCATATGCTTCCAACTGTTTTATCTGAATTTAAAAAAGAGTATCCAAATATCAGCTTTCACCTTCGTCAAGGTTCTTATAAATTTTTAATCGAGTCCGTAAAAAACAGAGAAATTGATTTAGCATTTTTAGGGCCTGTTCCAATGACTGATTCGGATATTATGGGGAAAATTTTATTTACAGAACGTATCTCTGCCTTATTACCTGTTAGTCATCCTCTGGCAAAAAAGCGGAAGATTCTTCTAAATGATTTAAGAAATGATGAATTTGTTCTGTTCCCTAAAGGGTATATTTTGCAAAAAATTGCCGTTGATGCATGTAAAGCAGCGGGTTTCAAACCGCATGTATCAACAGAAGGGGAAGATTTAGACGCCATCAAAGGCTTAGTATCAGCTGGGATCGGTGTTACTTTGCTTCCCGATACGACATTTTATGAAGCAATCCCCCGCTTCACAGTAAAAATTCCAATTGAACTTCCTGAAGTAAAACGGACTGTCGGTGTTATTATTCCAAAAAACCGTGAGCTTCCTCCGTCCGTGAAAGTATTTTATGATTTTGTAAGCAAGTTTTTCATGATGCTTGAACAGTATCAATAGAAAGAAGCTTTCCATTTTTCCAAGGCTTCTTTTTTAATTGTTTTATATAATTCCCTAAAGTTAAATATAAAATTATCTTTGGAGGTTTTTCAATGAATGATTGTATAAAAACATTAATGAGTCACCGGTCCTACCGCAAATATATTGAAAAAGAAGTGGACGATAAAGACCTGAACATTATTTTATCGGCAGCACAGGCCGCTCCTTCCTGGATTCATGGACAGCAGGTTTCCATTATTACAGTAAAAGAAAAAACGAGAAAAACAAAACTCGCTGAACTATGTGGAAACCAGGAACATATTAAACAAGCCCCGGTTTTTCTCCTTTTCTGTGCAGATTTTTATCGCGCAAAATTAGCAAGTGAGCTTGAAGGAAACTCGTTCGAAGCTATTGATGATATTGATAGTGTGATCGTTGGTGCCACTGATGTCGGCATTGCATTAGCGAACGCAATAACAGCTGCTGAGTCATTAGGTCTTAATATCGTGCCTATCGGCGGAATCCGGAGAAATCCATTAGAAGTAATTACACTGCTTGAGCTGCCGAAATATGTTATCCCTATTTCAGGCTTATGTATCGGTTACGGGACAGAAGATCCCGGCCTCAATCCACGTCTTCCTAAGGAAGCTGTCATACATAATGAAAAGTATAATCATGAGCAAATGAGTTACTTAAAGCAATATAATGAGACATACCGGGAGGATCAGCTTAAAAAAGGGAATAAAGATGTGACATGGACGAAAAGAATTTCTGAATTTTATCGTGCGAGCCATTATAATAATCAATACGCTGACGTTCCGGAAATGCTGAGACAGCAAGGTTTTTTATGTAAGGATGTAAAAAAAGACGGGGCTGTCTGATAAGTTCCTATTAAGGTTTAAAAGCTGAAAGGCCCTGTTGCTAAATCCTTGATTTTACTGGATTTTCATAACAGGGCCTTTCAGCAGGATATCTTAAAAGGGTTCTTTTTACCCTTTTAGGACATCCTTATCTTTTTTTAACATATGAAATACTTGTTCAACATCTTTATCGCCTCTGCCAGAGAGATTAACAATAATAATATCATCCTTGTTTAATTCTTTCGCCAATTTCATTGCCTGCGCAACAGCATGCGAGCTTTCTAAGGCAGGGATAATTCCTTCAATTTTTGACAGCTCCTGGAATGCTTCCAGTGCCTCATCCCCTGTTATCGTATAATATTCCGCACGGCCTGTTTCTTTTAAATAGCTGTGCTCAGGCCCTATACCCGGATAATCCAGTCCCGCTGCAATAGAGTATGTCGGACTTGGATTTCCTTCTTCATCTAATAATGTAAGACATTTAAAGCCATGGATAACAGCCGGTACCCCTTTTGTTAAGCTTGGAGCTTCTGCCGGCTCAACACCGATTAAGCGCACCTCAGGCGTATCAATATAATGGGCAAATGAACCGATGGCATTGCTTCCGCCTCCTGCACAAGCAACTACCGCTGCCGGGAGCTTACCTTCTTTTTCAAGGATCTGTCTTTTCGACTCTTCACTTATAATGGACTGGAAATGCTTTACCATCGTTGGGAACGGATGCGGTCCGACTGCTGAACCGAGCAGATAAAATGTCGTTTTATAATTTTGGACTAAATCGCTGAATGCTTCATCAACTGCGTCTTTCAAGCGGCCCTGTCCTTTATCAACCGCCACTACTTTCGCTCCTAAAAGCTCCATTCGAAACACATTTAATGCCTGTCTTTCCGTATCAACTTTCCCCATATAAATCGTGCAGTCTATTCCGAAAATAGCACATGCTGTCGCTGTTGCAACTCCATGCTGTCCGGCACCTGTTTCTGCAATAATCCTATTTGCACCCATGCGTTTTGCCAATAAAATTTGTCCAATCGCATTGTTTATTTTATGTGCACCAGTATGGTTTAAATCTTCCCGCTTTAAATAAATCTTTGCTCCGCCGACTTTTTCCGTTAAATTTTTTGCAAATGTTAACGGGTTTTCACGTCCTATATATTCTTTTAAATAATAATTATATTCTTCAATAAATTCCGGATCATTTTTATATTTCTCAAATTGTTCTTCAAGATAATTTAGTACCTCCTGCAGCTCTTCCGGTACGAAACTGCCTCCGAACTGTCCAAAATAACCTTTCTCCACTTTACTTATACTCATCTTTACTCAGCTCCTCTAAAATATAATTTTAAATTTAATTATACACATTTCTGCTAAATTGGACATTCATTTGTATTAAACTTTAAATTTATGAACTAAGTTCTGTAAATTCTCTGCAAGCTTTGCTAATGATGTAGAAGCCGCGAGAACTTCCTCAATTGCCGCAAGCTGCTGACTGGAAGCCTGAGCAATTTCCTCTGTACTGTTTGCTGTTTCATTTGATACATTTGCGATCGATTCAACGGACTGTGAAACAGCCTGTACATCATGGCTCACTAATTCAGAAGTAGAAGCAATCTCCTGTATTTGAGCTGATACATTCTCAGTTGCTTTTAATATTTCAGTGAATTGCTTCTCCGTCAGCTCCGATAAATCCAGCCCCAAATCTACATTTTCTTTTACTTTGCTGATAGACTGAACCGTTTCTTCCGTTTCTGACTGGATAGAGACGATCAATTTTTTTATTTCATTAGCAGATTTATGAGACTGTTCAGCTAATTTTCTCACTTCGTCCGCTACAACAGCAAAACCTTTCCCGTATTCGCCTGCTCTTGCCGCCTCGATCGCTGCATTTAATGCAAGTAAATTTGTCTGTGAAGAAATATCATCAATTAATGATGTTATCTGATCAATTTTCGCAGCACCTTCTGCAAGTGAGTTTACTCCCTTATCAGCTAAATCAACTGATGTGTGAATGGAATGCATTTGGCTTACTAAATCTTTTACTGATCTCGAGCCTTCTTCTGCTCCATCTTTCATATATACTGCAACTTCTGACACATCAGCGCTTTTTTTCGTAATCTCTATTAAATTCGATAATGAACTTTTTATAGAAAGAGAGCTCTTTTCTGTCATTTTCGTTTGTTCCAATGTGCTGTTTACAATTTCATTCATAGAATATGAAATTTGCTCAGTGGAAGCATTCGATTGCTGAGCACTTGCCGAGAATTCTTCTGCCGATCCTGCTACATGTTCAGCAGAAGAAGAAATATCTTGAATAACATCTCTTAAAAAGATGATAAATTTATTAAATGAGGCCGCTAAATCACCGAATTCATCTTTGTTTTTCACATGAATCCGTTTCGTTAAATCACCATTGCCGTTCGCTATATTCTCAAGCTCCGTGTGAAGAATACGTAAAGGTCTCATAATTGCAAAAAGTAATATAATACCTAAAATAATACCAACTGCAGTTGAAATAATAGTAATAGTATAAATAATCATTTTTCTTTCATATGTAGACGATTGAATTTCCTTATCCAACACACTTACATTTTCATCCAATGTATCAACAAAACTGTTTACCGCAGGGTCCAATGTTTCTTTTCGAAGCTCCCTCTCCTCTGTAAAATGATAATTCATAGCAGCTGTTTTATCATCTGCATAAAGCTCTACTACTCTATTATTCATTTCCCAATACGAGTCGAGACTTTGTTCCAAATCACCTAATAACGAATCATACTCATGACCTGACGCAAGCTTGTTCAGCTCTGTTAAATTTGACTTTATGTCATCATATTTATCTTTCATTCCATCAGCAAATTCTTTCTCGCCGGTTAATAAGAACCCTCTTTCATCGTTAGATAATCCTGCCAGACGATATTGTACATGCTTTGATATTTTTTGCATTTCCATCTTCTCTTCCAATAAGCTATGCTGCTTTATCGCATAGTTTAAAGATGTCGATGCAAAAATACCTACAAAAAATATCGCTAGGACAAATACAGTAATAATAGTAATTAATTTCGTTTTTATTTTCAAAATCTGAAATCCCCTTACATTTTGTAGTATCTATATATGATTACTTACATAATATCGACAAAATACTACAAAATTTTAGAGGAAAACCTTAATTTTTCACAATATAATCAGGATAATCAGTTACAATTCCGTCAACACCCGCATGGAGCAGAAATTGAATAGAAGCTCTATCTTTCGCTGTGTATGGAGCAATTTTCATTCCGTAATGATGAACACGTTTTACTAATCTTTTATTTACCAACTGCTTATTCGGATTGATAAAGTCAGTAAATTCAGACAGCTTCAAAAGCTGTTCATTAGAAATACCTTTTACGCTGAATTTTATTAAAACACCTGTCTGAATTTCAGGAAGAATCGCTTTACATCTTTTAATGGATGCTTTCTCAAATGCCTGGATTACTACATCCCCGTCTTTATGGAGATTATGCCGCTTTAATGTTTCAGCCAGCTTCTCTTCTATTCCCGGGTATAATGCAGGGTTTTTCAATTCAATAAAAAATCCCGTTCTCCCCTTATATCTGTCTAAAACGGCATCTAAGCTTTGAATTTTTTCTCCTCTGAATTTTGGATGAAACCAGCTGCCGGCATCTAGTTTTTGCAATTCGGAAAATGTATAGTTTCTTACTTCTCCCTTTCCATTCGTCGTTCGGTCAACAGTTAAATCATGAATAACAACAATTTCTCCGTCTTTGCTGAGCTGTACATCAAGTTCAATAAAGTTGGCTTCTAACCTCACAGCTTCATCAAAAGCAGCGATTGTATTTTCCGGTGCATAGCCGGATGCCCCCCGATGTGCGATTATGAGCACTTCTCTATCTTCCTTTTTACTTTTTCTCGTCAGCGAAGCAATCGTTAATAAGATAAACAATATAATAATGATAGAATAATACATCAAATTCCCCGTTCTCTCTCCCTTTATGTACTTCTTTACATTTCTGTTTTCCTTTGCTTTAGATGACCAAAGAAAAGGACAGCTATAATAACTATAATTTCAAAGCTGTATTTAATAAAAGTATTTGAAAAAATATTATGAAGCAATATTTCCGCTGCGATCATTTTTGCAGCTGTCCAGGCAAGAATTGCTGAACCAATTTTTATAATAACCGGGAACTTTTGTATTAATTTTAAGATGATCGTACTCCCCCACATGACAGCTGGAATAGAGATGAACAGCCCGATTATAACGAGGAGAAAATCACCATGGGCAGCACCTGCAACAGCCAATACATTATCTAGACCCATTAAAGCATCAGCAATAATAATCGTGCGAATCGCTCCCCAAAAATTATCACTTGGTTTCATATCATGCTCTTCTTCCTCAATAAGGAGTTTATAAGCAATCATAATTAAAATTAAACCACCAACAAGCCTCAGTCCTGGGAGTGCTAATAATCCGACAGCAAGCAATGTAGCAATAATCCGAATAACGACAGCGCCTAAAGCACCAAAAAGAATTACTTTCTTTTGCAAATGCTTCGGTACATTCCTTGATGCCAATCCGATCAAAATAGCATTATCCCCCGCTAAAACTAAGTCTATTACAATAATAGTAAATAATGAAGTTAAAAATTCAAGCGTTAATATTTCCATAATTAGAAGCCTCTTTTCTTTTCAATAAACAAAAATCTTCATTATGTAGTATGAACATTCATTAATGATTTAAGATAAAAAAATTTCTATTGACAAATAATATTACTAAATGGTATCGTTTACTTAAACCAAGTAAACACATATGAATTATAAAAATAAAAGCGGAGGGTGAGATAAATGGTCGTTAAAGAAAAAGTGAATGTTATAAATGGTGCAGAATCATTTTACATAGGCGGTAATCATATCGGGGTTTTATTATGCCATGGTTTCAACGGCACACCCCAAAGCATGACAGACATAGCACATCTATTAGCAAAAAAGGGATTCACTATCTTTGCACCAAGGCTTAGTGGGCATGGTACAGCTCCTTCTGACCTTGAACGCTTTCATTATAGAGACTGGATTAATAATATTTTCACTGCTTATAATCAATTAAAGGAAAAATGCTCTGAAATTTTCATCGTTGGCCAATCGATGGGTGGAGCACTGACACTGCAATTAGCAGCCCGCGAGAGAGATATAAAAGGTATCTATTTGCTGAATCCTGCTATTAATGATGTAAGTTATCATATTTATAAAAATAAAACTTCTCCGGCATTTATCGATGAAGGCAAACCGGATATTAAAGATAAAACAGTATTTGAAATTGCTTATGATAAAGTTCCAATCAAAGCGGTAAATGAATTACTTTCATTAATGGAAGATACGGAGAGCAAGGTACATGAAGTATCGTGCCCGATTACTATTTTCAAATCAACAGTCGATCATGTCGTTCCGCCGTCCAACTCTGAGTTTATTTATGAACACGTACAATCAAAAATAAAAAGAGTCATCCCCCTTCACAACTCCTATCATGTTGCATCAATGGATTTTGAAAAAGACTTTATTGCGGAAGAAATCGGCACGTCTATCCATCATTTATTAGAAAATAAGCAGTGATTAAAAACTGCTTATTTTTTTCATTAGGAATCAAATGCTCCTGTATGCTCATATGATATATGGATATTGCAAAGGGAGTGTTAACATGGCGGCCAATACTAAGAAAAACGTGTTCATCTCGTTGCCAGAGGTTACACCTGATTGTAATCAGCGATATTTCCGATTAAATTATGTGAAAGAATTTGTAAAGGAACAGCAAGCAATGAATAAGGATCTTACTGATGCAGCGAATGAAGTAAATGACCTCATTCATAAAACACGGGATGAACAAGCGGAGCATTTCGATCATTTATATAAACATTTAGAAGAGCAAAAGGCAGTGACATCCCCCTTATTATCAGATATGGAAACACAGAAACTAACTTCAGAACAGATGATCAACCAGCTGCATGATCTTGAGAAACAAAATGAAGAGCTGCTGAATAAACTGGAAGCTGAAAATCAAATTAGCCAGGTAATCGTTGACCAGCTTACCATCCAGGATAAATCTTTTACCGACTTTTCAAGAAGAATAAAGGAAAGCGAAGAAATTCAGCAGTCATTAATGGAACAGCTCGACCAGCAAATACACTTAAATGAACAAATGAAAGAAAAACTGTCACTTCAGGAAACTTTTCATGAAAGTGTTATAGAAAGAATTAATAATCAAGAGGCGCAGACAGAAAAAGTAACACGTGATGTAGAAAATTTAAAAGCAATTGTGTTCGAAAGAATTTCCCATGTCGTTGAAAAAATAGAAGAAAATTATAAACTGTCAAAAGATTTTATCGTCCACTTATTTTCGAAACAGAGTGAACATGAAGAAGAAAAGGAAAAAGAGCATGTAAAGTGAAATTGAAAATAAAAAGTCAAAAAAACAGCCGGCTTGTCTGCTTCTTTAGCAAGCCGGCCGTTTTTTTATGTTATAAAACTGTATAATTTCATATCTTACTTGGAAAAATACTTTGTATAATTAATTTTTTAGGAGGATAAAACTGTGAGTAATGCACGTCTATCAAGTTCTGAGTTAGGTGCTTTATGGAGTACATACATGCAGCAAACGATGTCTCTTTGCTTAATAAAATATTTCCAAGTACATTTACAGGATGAGGATATAAAAGTCATCTTAGAAAAGTTTTTTGATACTACATCAGCTCAAATCAATGAAATGAAGGGAATCTTTCAGGCAGAAGAGATTTCAATCCCGAACGGCTTTACTGATAATGATATTAATTTACTGGCTCCTCCTCTCTTTTACGATCCTTTCGTACTAAGTTTTATTTATTCAGCAAATAAAATGCAAATGATTAATTTGGGTTTTGTTACAGCAGGTGTTGCTAGAAAAGATATGATTGATTTTTTTACAAAAGCATCTCATGAGGCACTCACTCTCCATAACGAGTCAAAAATGTTAATGCTTGAAAAGGGTCTTTACGATAGACCGCCAATGATACCATATCCAGAAGAAGTTCATTATATCGAAAAAGAAAATTATCTCTCTCATTTCATTGGGGAGAACAGACCGTTAAACGTAATCGAGATTTCAGAAATTCATTATAATATTGAAAGAAATTATTTTGCTTTAATAATATGCTATGGCCTACTTCAAGTAATTAAGGATAAAAAAGTAAAATCATATATAGATAAAGGGAAAGAGTTCTCTGAAAAACAAATTAAGTTTTTTAATGACTTATTATTGAAAGAAGATTTAATGGGAGTCATCCACACTAATATGGAAGTAACCGATTCAACTGTTTCCCCGTTCTCCGATAAACTGATCGTTAATCTTTTTCATTCTTTAAACTCCATCGATATTACATTGATTGGACATGCATTATCTTTATCGATGAGGACCGATTTAGCCACTCACTACAGTACACTCATTGCCGGTATCCTTTCATACAGTAAAGATGGCTTCGATTTACTGGTAGAAAGGCAATGGCTCGAACAGCCGCCTGGAGCACCTGATAGAAAAAAACTTGGCGGATAAAAACTAAAAGGCTGACAGCTGTCAGCCTTTTAGTTTATTTAAAAATTGGTAAATGAAGTAATTTTCCTGTTTCCACTTTTTTGTCACATGCTGGTGTCCTACTCCTTTTATAAATACAGCTCGGACATTATTGTTTAAAAGCTTTCTGTAAATCCTGACGTATTTATTAATCATATCTGCCTTATCACCATAAATAAGCAAGACCGGCATCTGAAAGGAACTTACGTTTTTAATCAGATTCGTACAGAGCGCACTATTATAATAAGAGTACCAAGCCTTTGTATGAGCTTTATCCATATGAATTTTAAGTGTTTTTCTTAATTTCTTATTCCTCGTATGGCTTATTGCCAATACATTCGTTAAAATTCTTCTGTGATTTGCGGCAAAATACATTCCTAACTTATGCTCAAACTGAAAGGAAAGATTTAAAACAGCGGGATAACCGCCCGATAAAATTAATCCCTTCACTCTTTCTTTATAATACGAGCAAATATACTGAGCGATCATTCCCCCTGCAGAATAGCCGTATAAAACGACTTCTTTCAATGATAATTCATCCATGAGCATAATGATTTCTTCTGCATATGTCTTAACAGAAACTTCCTTCGTGTTAATAAAGGAGCTGTCACCGTGACCTGATAAATCAGGAATAATCAGTCTCATATATTTTTTTAGTGGTTTTTGATAAAAGAAAACTTTTCTCCCCATTCCTGGCGGGTGAATGAATAATACGGGGATGCCGCTTCCATATTCATCATAAAAAATAGTTTCATTATTTCTTAAAGTAATATAAGGCATTTTTTCACCAACTGTATGTAAATTATTTAAAAATGGGACTTAAATCAGCCCCATTTCCTACCTTGCTTATCTGCTTTTAATAAACATCTGCACCCATGCACCATTATAAAAACCTACGCCGATTGAATCATACTCAGGTTTTAAAATATTTGCCCGATGCCCCGATGAGTTCATCCATGCATTCATTACTTCCTGCGGTGATTTCTGGCCTTTTGCAATGTTTTCACCTGCTGCTTGATAGCTGATGCCAAATGTTTTCATCATATCAAAAGGAGAACCATAGTTCGGACTTGTATGTGAAAAGTAATTGGAATTAATCATATCCTGTGCCTTTTTCTCGGCAACATTTTTTAAATCTGCCCGATGTGTCAGCGGCTTTAATCCTCTGCTCGTTCTCTCTTTATTAACGAGAACTGCTACCTGTTCTTCAAAACTGCTCGGACTTTGGGCTGTTGCTTTTAAACGAATAACTTCACCAACTTGCATATTCTTCTCCGGAACATTTGGATTTAACTGCATTAACTGTTTATAGTCTAGCCCATATCTTTGAGCGATATACCAAAACGTGTCCCCCCGTGAAACTTTGTAAAATTCAAATGGCGGCTCTTTAAATGTTTTAATTTGAGCATCTGTAACGACAGGCACTGCAAAAAAAGTAATCATTGTTACTAAGAGCAATTTACGAATCATTTTTTTCCTCCATCATCATTTATATATTGTACATATATCGTTTTCCCTAAAGAAGATATATACATACATATACTCTGCAATTTTACTGGAGATATTTAGATGGAATGTAGCCCCTCACACTTCTTCAAAACCTTACCTTAATATTAATTTGCTGCTTAAAAGATTATTTATTCGCATGTTAATGTTAAGTTAATGCATTGTTTATCTAACTGTCTTAAAATAAAGGAGGTATTCATAAGCTTAATAAAAAACTGGAGGTATTCAATGAAATATGAACCTATTGCATTACAAAATAGAATAGTATCAATTGATATTATTCGAGGCTTTGCTCTATTCGGTATTTTTTTAGTTAATATGCCGACATTCCACTCTCCTGATTTTCTTCATCAATTGTACGGTTTGCAAAGTGAATATAAAGGAATTGATTTTTGGACGAATATATTTTTCCAACTCTTTGTCCAAATGAAATTTTTCCCGATGTTTTCGTTTTTATTCGGTTTAGGATTTTTCATCTTTATGAACCGTGCTAAAGAAAAAGGAAATATGTCTTCTTCCCTTTATTTAAGAAGAATCAGCTTTTTATTCGTATTTGGAATAATCCATCTTATCTTTCTTTGGTTTGGAGACATTTTGCATTTATACGCTGCAGGCGGCTTGCTTTTACTCGCCTTTTATAACCGAAAACCAAAAACGATTTTAATTTGGGCCCTATCTCTTCTTATACTGTACTTCGCATTTCTAGCGCTGCAATTACTTATACCGGCGAGCTTTATGGAAGAGATCCAGCAAATGAACGCTGCACAAGGAAAGGAAGAACTTGCTCATTATTTGAAAATGTACACAGAAGCTTCCTATTGGGAGTGGGTCACTTACAGATTTGGTCTAGAGGCAGTGACGATGTTATTGCAAATGCCCTTTTCCCTGATTCCTGTATTTTCCATGTTTTTACTCGGTTTATTTGCAGGGAAAATCCAAATTTTTGAAACGGACCCAAGAAAAATCGTAAAGAAAGTGTGGCTGACTACATTGCTGGCGGGGCTTCCTCTTACGATTATTTTAGCTCTTTCCCTGTTGTCCATTATTAATATGCATGTCCATCAGGATGCGTTTACTTTATTATTTACGGCGATGAACGGAATTGTTTTATGCTTGTTTTATATTTCTTCTCTTATCTTATTATTAAAAATAGACAGATGGAGAAAATTTTTGTATGGATTCCGTTATTCTGGACAAATGGCATTTACAAATTACATCATGCAAACAGTTATTTGCCAAATCATTTTTCTTGTCTTTGACCTTTATGGCCAGGTAAGTCTATTTACGGGAACAATCCTTTGCATTATTATTTATACTTTCCAAATAATAATCAGCTGGCTATGGTTAAAAAAGTTCCGCTTCGGTCCATTGGAATGGCTATGGAGAAGCTTCACTTATTTACAAATCCAGCGGCTGAAAATAAAATAAATTTTCTCTGCTTATTACAGCATAATATAAAGAGCATGCTTTGATCTTTTTTCAAAACATGCTCTTTTCTCATAAAGCAATTAAATTTTCATCTAATTAAAACTATACATCCACACTTAATAAAGTGTAATCATTATCAAAATAGGCGTGTATTCTATGTCCTCCGAATAAATCCCCATCGTCGTATTCACAATATATATCATCTGCCCTAATTGCGATATCATAGAAAGTAATTGCTTCTTCAAATTCCTCTTTAGTTACATCATATTCTCCCGCATCAACAGCATCCCAATTTAAATGTTCATCATTCTCATCATACTCAGGCCAAAAGTCATTTTTATAATCAATTAATTTCTCTGCTATGGCCGCTTTAGCCTTTTTATTAAATTCTTCTATACGTAAAAAAAGCTTTTCTGCTCTTTTAATCATCTCATTAATATCCGTATACTCATCTCTCATATTCAATTGCCAATGTATTTTCCCCTCATTTTGCTCATATGCTTTACAATCTGCATTAAAGATAAATAATCCAATTAACTCACTTTTTATTGATTTCTCCATCTTCTGATTGCCTTTCTGTTGATGATATTAATATTTTCTTGTTTTTTTTATTTCTAACTCGTTATAGAAATTTATTGCTCTTTTTAAACCGATCTTTCTTTTATTAAAAAAGAAAAACACCAAAGTATATATGATGCCACTTTTAGTAATATGAGAAAATGTTGGTAATGTTATGTTAACAAAGTTACATATTTTACACAAATAAGTGTATAATGTAAATAGAACGGCATCTCTCAAAAAAGGATGTGTTTTTAATGAGGTTTCAGCAACAAGTTGAAAAACCGCCAGAGGTCAATCTTAAGATTTGGAAATGTGCATCAGATACTTGTAAAGGCTGGATGCGTGATAATTTTAAATCAGACGATGAACCAAGCTGCCCATTATGTGGACATGCTATGATGGAAAGTGAACGAACTTTACCAGTTATCGAGAACTTTTCTGCTGTGACAATGAAAAAAGAAGAACAATAAATTAGCCTTTTGGCATGTAGATCCCATGTTCTTAATTGATGAACATGGGATTTTACATGTGTAGGACTATTGACTGGGAAGCATTATAATATTAAACTATGAGAGTCTATTACAAAAAACGACAAATAAAAAGAAAAGATTGTAACGTTTTAAAAAAATGTTAGTCTAATAGATAAGTATTGATTTACATTCTAATTAAGGAAGGTATCATTATGAGGAGTGCACGACATCAAAAAAAGAAGAGAAGATTAAAACGAAGAGCGGTCTTTATACTCTTTTCGTTATTTACAGTTTGTATTGCTGGTGCTGCTTATTTTTATTCTCAATATAAGGACGCTTTTTTAAAGTCAAATGATGATACAGCTATAGCACAAACAGAATATGATTTTGACGGAAAAAAAGATAAATACGGAAATACAAATATTCTGCTCCTAGGCAGTGATTCACGAGGCGAAGAACATGCCAGAACAGATACAATTATGATTGCTCAATACAATTCAAAAAATAGCAAGCCTAAAATGGTTTCTATTATGAGGGACAGCTACGTGGAAATACCGGGACATGGAATGAATAAAATCAATGCAGCCTTTGCTTATGGCGGTCCTGAGCTGCTTCGTCAAACGCTGAAAGAGAACTTCGATATTGATTTACAATATTATGCGATTTTAGATTTCCAAGGCTTTGTGAAGATGGTCGATATCGCATTCCCTGAAGGTATTGAGATTGACGTCGAAAAAAGAATGTCTAAGAAAATCGGTGTAACTCTTGAACCAGGAAGACAAATGTTAGACGGGAAAGAATTACTCGGCTATGTGAGATTCCGTCAGGATGCCATTGGTGACTTTGGAAGGGTTGATCGCCAGCAGCAGGCAATAAAAGCAATTTCAGATCAAATCGTTTCCGTTGATGGAATTACAAAACTGCCAAAAATAGTTGGAGCTGTTTCTCCTTTCGTTAACACAAATATCGGTGTAACAGATACAATCGGTATCGGGAAAGATATTTTATCTGGGGGTTCAATAAATATTGAATCTTTAAGAATTCCAGTTGACAACGGCTATGAAAACCGTAGAGTTGATGGAGTTGGCGCAGTTTTAGATCTTGATTTAGATAAAAATAAGACAGCATTGCATGAATTCCTTGATCAATAAGATGGAAAGTGAGTGATTTTTCACTCACTTTTTTATTTTCTCTCCCCCCTCTTAAATAATGTAGACAAGTTTTCACCATACTCATGCATATAGATAGAGAGAACAGCATGAACTTAGGAGGGAAAACGGATGAAGTTTATATTTATTAATAAAAAATTAGTTTTCTTTACTATTACCGCTCTATTCATTCTCGGTATTGGCAGCTGGTATTATTTCAATCCTGGTGATATAGAAACAGCGAGTATGGAAAAACAAACAAAAAACTTAAACATAAGTATGATTGCCGTTGAATTCCAATCGAAAATGACAGATGGAAGAGAAATTGAAGTATACCGCTGGGATCCTGGAACAATTTACGTTCCGAAAGAAGAAGATGTCACTTTACGTATTTACGGTGTAAACGGAAAAGAACATCCATTTTTCATTGAAGGGACAAATATAAAAGGAGTCGTAAAAAAAGGTGAAGAAACAGTTGTTCCGCTCCATTTCAAGGAAGAAGGTGTATACAAACTCATTTGTACAACACATACAGCCGAGGCACCGATGACTGCTTATATTATTGTTGATTAAAAAGAAAGCCCGCATATACGGGCTTTCTTTTAATAAGATTATTCAAAAAATCCATGAATAATAATATCTCCGACAATATGGGCAATTATTGCATATTCCAGCCCCTTTTTCCAATATAAATAACCGCATATAATACCCAGTACTGCATTCAGAAAGATTGTTCTCACAATAAGTAAAGGTGTTACTGTTTCAATTATAGAGAACACTGCACCTAAATGGCCGATACCGAATAAAATAGCTGTCCCAATAATAGCGAACCAGTAAATCTATGCATAATTTTTCTTAAAAATCAGAGACAACAACCAAACGACAAATGTCATTGCTCCGAAACGAAGCATGACTTCCTCTGCATATCCGCCCTGGAATATTGTTGAAAGCCCAGTTAAAAAGCTTATGTCTTTCCGTTCTGCGCTGTATTTAGCAAGCTCCTCTAATTGCGGCATAAAAACATAGTAGTCTATTAATATTAAAATCGCAGTCCCTGCTACCCCAGCAAGAATTGCATAAAGGACAGAACGTCCATTAAATTTTTCATTCGTATCTTTATAAATCCAGTTTCTAATAATGTTTGCTTTTAACCCTACTTTTGGTCCGAGATAAACACCTATTATAATAGCAATAAAACTTTGAACTGTAATATTAATAATCAGCGTAATTAATAACTGTGTTTTTGTTATCTCCACTCCAGGGGGAGGTACAAGCACCGCCGTCGTATATGGAAGTGCAATTAGACAGCTTATAAAAGCAAATAATGTCATGCATATAATCATTGTCCATTTTTTCTGCTTTACCATAAATCAGCCTTCTTTCTTTTGTTTGTTGTTACGCTCTTCTCGTCTTTCTATCTCTCTCGATGACCCATCAGCCCTACATCGCTGTTAAACTTATTTTCCCTTATTACTAATCGGTGCGAACATAAATGAGTTTAACAATTTAGTTTAAAACTTGTTCGACCGCATTATCTTCCGGAAATTTACTAAAAAAGCCAACAAACGAATGTTGACCTTCTATTTTTTAGTTTTTCTCACCGTTTTCCCTAAAAAGACCAGCAAGAAGACGACCAAGACCGACAAAAAAGAAAAGCGGCAGTATGATTACTACTATTGCAATTCCTGTCCAGCCATCACCTGCTATAAATGCAATGATAATACTGAGTAACACCGAGAGTAAAGGAGCTATCGCTAAGATTATAGATAATCCCCAAATAATATTTCTCTTCTTTGATTTACCTTTACTTAGTCTAAATCCTATGAACAATCCCAATACGAGATCGACAAAAACAATTAATGATTGTATTAATAATTCTGAATCCAATTCCATATCCCCCTATTAGCAGCAATTTTAATGTAAAATATCCTTCTCTTATTTCTATGAAGCTCCCCGTCAGTTTATAAAAATAAAATTTCTCTTCCTGATATGTAAGAAAAACATCATCAAGGCTAATTTGCACTGATCAACGTCCGTGCACTTTTCCTAAGGGCTTTTTCAGCAGAATTCTGTACCTATGTTTTGATCAAGTTCAAACTCTTATAAAATATCATATAAGTTTATTTAATTAGCTTTTTTATTCTTCACACTGTTGGAGCTGAAGAGAATCTGCAATTAATCGAGCCACTCTTGATGCTGGGAACTTGATACTATTTACTATAATTCCAGAACTGAGCATGAGAGGGTTGCTATTCTCGTCTTATACCCATAAGAATTATAGTTCATAAGAACTATGAAATACAATATATTTTTTAATTGAGATCAAAATCCGGCTTGGTTGTCTCTGTATCCTTTTTAATTTTCCTATAAATCACTTGCCTTCTATACTTTGGCGCAAATACGATATAATACTTATAATTCCAGATAGTATGTTCTAAACTGCTATTGTCTTCTGACATAAAGTGAAACTTCCATCAGTGGGGGTTTTTC
>NZ_BCVG01000054.1 GCF_001591625.1 Metabacillus fastidiosus NBRC 101226 | reverse complement strand
AACTAACCATCAGTGGGGGATGAGAACCCCCCCCCCACTGATGGAAGTTTCACTTTATTGTTTTAACGCCCCATTAACTCGTGTCACGATTTCACTGAAGGAAGCAGTTGTGCGAAAATCACTATCACGAGGATAGGGAATAGGTACATCAATCAACTCAGCAATTTTTCCTGGACTGGATGTCATAACTGCAATTTTTGTAGAAAGATATACTGCTTCAAACACATTATGTGTTACAAACAACACTGTCATTTTCGGATCTTTCCCCCAAATAGACAGCAACTCTTGCTGTAATGTTTGTCTTGTGATTTCATCTAAAGCTCCGAAAGGCTCGTCCATAAGTAAAAGTCCCGGATTTACAACGAGGGATCTAGCAATCGATACCCTCATCTTCATTCCTCCAGAAAGCTGCCTTGGGAGCGATTTGTGATAGTCTTTAAGTCCAACTAATTCTAATACTCTTTCCGCTTCCTCCTTTTGCTGTATTTTAGGTATACCTTGCAGCTTCAACGGTAGCATCACATTATCAATAACGTTGCACCAAGGCATTAAGGTGGCATCTTGGAAGACAAATGATAAGCGGCCACTTTTACGTGCGGCTTCGGGATTTCCTCCTAATATTTCTAAACGTCCTGCACTCGGCTCAGTTAATCCAGTAATTAAACGAAAAATTGTTGATTTACCACAACCTGAGGGACCAACAAAAGAAACAAATTCTCCTTCCTTGATTTTTAAATTTACATCTTGAACAGCAATCATTCCATTTGGATAGATCTTTTCGACTTGCTGCAAATTAACAAGTGTTCTCGCAGCAGAAGATGGAAGCAAAAAATCACTATGTTTCGTCTCAATCTTTTTCTCACCCATTAATCAAACCTCCTACCCATTACTATCTATTCACATGTTTTTAGTCGGATATATAATTAAAAATCATCTTATAAAAACCTTATTACCCGGGTGTTCTAAAGCGAGATATGATGACTCACCAAACAATTGCTCTCTTAATGTTCCATTGTTATAGTCAGTCTGTACACGACCTCTTCGCTGTAATTCAGGAACAACAAGTTCAATAAATTCCTTTAATGTCCCGTTTCTTGTTATGTAGGCAATATTAAAACCATCTACTCCTGTTTCTTCCACAAAAGATTCCAGCTGATCAGCAATATGCTGTGGCGTTCCTACTATTAGAGAACCAACACCGCCAAAAGCAAAATATTTTGCCACTTCCTCTTTTGTCCACGATTCATCAGCATAATTTCTTCCGAAAAACTCTGCTAAATAATTGCTGCTATTGTTCTTTTCACCTTTTTTAATAAACTCAAGCAGTTCATCAGCATTAAACTTAGAAAAATCTAATCCAACCCAAGCTGAAAGTAAGGATAATGCACCTTCAGGACTTGAATATCCTAAATAGCTTGAAAGCTTCTCCTGTGCCTCTTCCTCAGTATTTGCCACCACTGGATTTAACTTAGGGAAGAATAGTAATTGCTGAGGATCCCTTCCATTCCGTTCTGCTCTTATACGAATATCATGAACAATAAAACGGGTTTCTTCCACTGTCATTGCATTTAGGAAAATACATTCTGCATGTTTTGCAGCGAATTCTCTCCCTCGATCTGATGAACCTGCTTGGAATAACACTGGTGTCCGCTGCGGAGAAGGTTCACATAAGTGGATGCCAGGAACTTTAAAATACTTTCCTTCATGCTTAATGTCATGAACCTTTTCAGGATCTGTATAAACACGATTTTTAATATCACGAACAACTGCATCTTCTTCCCAGCTGGCCTGCCATAACTTATAGCAAACCTCTAAATATTCATCTCCTCTATCATAACGCTCATCATGGTTTATCTGCTCATCAAGTCCAAAATTGTGAGCAGCGCTATTCAAATTAGAAGTAACCATATTCCAGCCAATTCGGCCATTTGTTAAATGATCAAGCGTTGACATTTTTCTTGCGAGTGAATAAGGATGCTCATATGTAAGGGATGCCGTTAGAACAAATCCTAAATGTTCTGTCACAGCTGCCATTGCAGGTATAGCATAAGACGGATCATTAATTGGCACATATAATCCTTCACGGATAGCAGTATCTCTGCTATTTTTATAAACATCATATACACCAAGAATATCTGCAAAAAACAATGAATCGAACTTTCCTTTTTCCAGAAGCTGAGCAAGTTCAATCCAGTAATCTAAATCTTTATAACGATCTACTCTATTTCCAGGATATATCCATAATCCAGCATTATCTTGGATTGGATTAGCCATTTCTACAGCATTCAAACGAATTTTCTTTTTCATTATCTAAGCCCCCTTTTCAGTTACAATAACCAATTTAACCTATTGATTAACTTATAATTGAATACTAAAAAATGCCTGGCAGTACCGCTTAAAAAAGCAGAACTTGCTCAGGCACTATACCTTGAGTGAGGTGGTGATGCTACGCATCAATCACCGGCTTCTTTCAATGGAAGCCCTTCTGATTAAACTAATATTACTATACGAAAAATGATATTTCAATACCTAAGTTTACTTATGATTTAACTATGAATTAAGGTGGTATTCCAAAATAATAAATATAACTAATTGAAATGAAAGACTCAAGTATAAGATAAAATAATAGACAGTCATTCTATCTAAAAAACTACTTAACCGTTTGCTCATTGATAATATAGTTATATAATTTGTGAGCAATTACCTATTCTATTATATAAGCAAATAAAACTTCATTTCCCTCACTACTTGTTAGATAGCATTTGCAAAAATAGTAGAAGTAATGACTTTATCATAATTCACTTCTTCATATTAAAAAAAGCTCTTCACTTAAATTGTGAGCAGCTTTCTAGTACATTTTAAAACGCTTATTTGATTATTAATGCTGATAATTTTTCTATTGCTGGAATATCAGCAGGTGCCCAATCTAAAGATGCAAGTTCAGCAGGCTTTAGCCATTGGATTGATACATGTTCTGTTAAATTAGGTGTCCCGTTAATAAGTTTACAGTAGAAAGTTGTTAAATGAACAATAGCAAAGTCATATTCATATGCCGTATACTCTATTTGCTCACCGACTTCTACCTCACAATCCATTTCTTCGTGAATTTCCCTCTGTAATGCTTCTTGAGGAGTTTCCCCTTTTTCTATTTTTCCGCCTGGAAACTCCCATTTAAAAGGTAATGACTTATCAGGCCCTCTTTGCGCACATAAAATCTTCCCATTCTCTACAATTACTGCACCAACTACGTGAATTTCCTTTTTCATAATTCCTCCCGATATACCAAGTGTTTATGATTAAGATAGAATTCCTTTTACATCCAGTATATCATCAAGCAATTTGTTTACTAACCCCTCTACATAGACATAATACTAGAAAATAAAAATTCTCTTTAGCCACTCCACTTCATAAGACAACTTCACTATTTTCGTATATAATGATTCCCGATTGGATAAACAATAAATTTAAAATAAATTGGAGGTCGAAATGGCAAACGAAACGATTATTCAATTCAAAAATGTTACGAAACAATATGATAATGATTCCATTGTATTAAATAATGTAAGTTTTGAAATTGAACGCGGGAAATTTTATACTTTGCTCGGCCCTTCCGGCTGTGGAAAAACGACGATTCTTCGTTTAATTGCAGGATTTTCAGAAGCATCAAAAGGAGAAATTTATTTCAACGGGAAAATGATCAATCATGTCCCGGCAAATAAGCGTCAAGTAAATACCGTCTTTCAGGACTATGCACTTTTTCCTCATTTGAATGTATTTGAAAATGTAGCATTTGGACTTCGAATTAAGAAGATGAAAAACATAGAAATAGAAAAGAAAGTAAAAGAAGCTTTAAGCTTTGTGAACCTAGTCGGATATGAGAAGCGAGAAATAAAAGAAATGTCTGGAGGTCAGCGTCAGCGTGTTGCTATTGCCCGGGCAATAGTAAACGAGCCTGAGGTTATTTTACTTGATGAACCTTTATCAGCACTTGATTTAAAACTGCGTACGGAAATGCAGTATGAATTACGGGAGCTGCAGCAGCGGCTTGGAATTACTTTTATTTTTGTTACACATGATCAGGAAGAAGCACTGGCGATGTCAGATGAAATTTTCGTCCTAAATAAAGGGAAAATACAACAAAGCGGAACACCAATTGATATTTACGATGAACCGATTAACCGATTTGTTGCCGATTTTATTGGGGAATCTAATATTGTTCAAGGAAAAATGGTTGAAGATTATCTTGTAGAATTCGTTGGAAAGCAGTTTGAATGTGTAGACCAAGGACTCGATAGAAATGAAGCTGTAGAAATAGTTATTCGGCCAGAAGACTTGGAAATCACTTCTTTAGAACGTGGGAAACTTCAAGTTCGTGTTGATTCCCAATTATTCCGCGGTGTTCACTATGAAATCTCCAGCTATGATAAAGATGGCAATGAGTGGCTCGTTCACTCCACGAAAAAAGCAAATGTAGGTGATTCAATCGGTCTTTATTTTGATCCGGAAGCAATCCATGTTATGAGATTTGGAGAAACCGAAGAAGAATTTGATAAGCGATTAGAATCATATACGGACGGGGAAAACGATGGAGAATAAACTGACCCGTAATTTGTACCTGTTTCCTTATGCGCTCTGGATTATTCTATTCGTAATAGCACCAATTGTACTCGTACTTTATTATTCATTTTTTGATATAGAAGGAAATATATCGCTTGCTAACTATGGGAAATTTTTCACACCTGTTTATTTAAGAATGACATTCAGTTCGTTTTGGTATGCATTTTTAATTACGGTTATTTCACTCATTATTGCGTATCCAACTGCCTATTTATTAACAAAGACGAGGCATAAACAGCTTTGGCTGTTACTAATTATTGCGCCCTCCTGGGTTAATTTACTTTTAAAAGCGTATGCCTTTCTCGGGATTTTCGGCACATATGGAGCAGCTAACAGTTTATTAGAAGTAATTGGTATAGGTTCTCAACAAATACTATTTACAGATTTCAGTTTCATTTTTGTATCTGTTTATATTTTCATTCCATTTATGATTTTACCGATTTTCAATTCCTTAAACGAGTTGAATCCAACACTTTTAGAAGCAGCTAATGACCTTGGAGCATCAAAATGGACAACTTTTCGAAGAATAATTTTTCCTTTAACAATCGACGGGGTAAAATCCGGATGCCAAGTCGTTTTCATTCCAGCGCTTTCCCTATTCATGCTAACGAGATTAATTGCAGGAAACCGTGTTACCACACTCGGTACCGCAATTGAACAGCATTTCCTCGTTACACAAGACTGGGGTATGGGTGCGACTATCGCTGTTTTCTTAATTATTATTATGTTTTTATTTATGATAGTAACCGGCAATAGAAAGCGAGGTGTGTAAGATGGATAAAAAATTATCTCCTGTATCAAGAATATTTTTATTATTCATCTTTTTAATCCTTTACGCACCAATCTTTTTTCTCGTGTTCTACTCTTTTAACAGCGGAGGCACGATGTATGATTTTAAAAGCTTTACACTTGATTGGTATAAAGAGCTTTTCCAGGACACAAGGCTTCTTATTATCGTATTAAATACGATTGTTATCGCCTTATTATCCGCTCTTATTTCTACTGTTGTCGGTGTACTTGGAGCTTTGGCTATCCATTCTGTAAAAAAGAGAAAAACAAAAAGCACACTATTATCCTTTAATAATGTGCTTATCGTAAGTCCCGATGTTATTATCGGTGCTTCATTCTTAATTTTATTTACAATGGCAGGAATTAAGCTCGGATTTTATTCCGTCCTATTATCACATATCGCATTCAGTATTCCGATTGTTGTTTTAATGGTATTGCCTAAATTAAACGAAATGAGCTCCACATTAATTGATGCAGCGCTCGATCTTGGAGCAAGCCGCTTGGATGTACTGACAAAAGTTATACTGCCTTATATTGCCCCGGGAATATTTGCTGGGTTCTTTATGGCGTTAACGTTCTCATTAGATGATTTTGCAGTTACATTCTTTGTCACAGGAAATGGATTCAGTACACTTTCTGTTGAAATTTATTCTTTAGCTCGACGCGGCATCTCATTAAATATCAATGCTCTATCTACCCTGCTCTTCCTGCTGACGATGCTCGTTGTGACTGCTTACTACTTCATTACACAGCACAACAGGCCAAAAGGATTGGAGGTTAGAAAATGAAACAACTTTTCCGCGCCTTTTTAGCGGTTGTTGTCGTTTCGACCTTGCTTCTATTTGCTATTTCTAAATTAAATGACGCACAAGGCTATTCAAGCGGCAATACATTAACAATTTATAACTGGGGCGATTATATTGACGCCGATTTAATTGACCGTTTTGAAAAAGAAACAGGAATTAAAGTCATCTATGAAACATTTGATTCAAACGAAGCAATGATGACAAAAATCGAACAAGGCGGGACAACATATGATGTCGCTATTCCTTCTGAATACATGATTGATAAGATGCGTCAGGAGAACTTGCTTATCCCATTAGACCATTCTAAACTGCCTAATTTTAAAAATATTGATGAAAGGTTTATTGATCTTCCTTTTGATCCGGACAATAAATATTCTGTCCCTTACTTTTGGGGAACTGTCGGTATTGTATATGATAAAAAAACGCTTAAAAATAAGGAAATTACAAGCTGGAATGACCTCTGGGATACTGACTTAAAAAATCAAATATTATTATTAGACGGCGCTAGAGAAGTAATTGGAATGGGGTTAAACAGCCTAGGCTACTCTTTAAATGATACGAATAAAGAACACTTGCAAGAAGCAAAAGAAAAGCTTGATACACTCACTCCAAATGTGAAAGCAATCGTTGGTGATGAAAACCGAATGCTTCTGCAAAATAAAGAAGCCGCAATAGGCCTTGTATGGTCAGGTGTAGCATCAGAGATTATGGCAGAAAATGAAGATTTAGAATATGTTGTGCCAAAAGAGGGTTCTAATTTATGGTTTGATAACATGGTTATTCCAAAGACAGCCAAAAATATCAAAGGAGCTCATCAATTTATTAACTTCATGCTTGATGCCGAGATTGCTGCGCAAAATACAGAATATGTCTCCTATTCAACACCGAATAAGGCAGCGCTCCAATATATGCCGGAAGAGATGGTTAAAGATGAACGCTTCTATCCATCCCCAGAACTGACGGAAAAACTTGAAGTGTATGAAAACCTTGGGAAAAAGAACTTGGCTTATTATAATGACTTGTTTTTGCAATTCAAAATGCACCGAAAATAAAACCAATTAAAAAGCAGACCACTTGTGTAATAACAAAGGTCTGCTTCTTCTATTATTCACCAAAATCAACATTATGGTAAACTTGCTGAACATCTTCTAAATCTTCTATTGCATCAATCATTTTCTCAAATTGTGCCTCTGCATCTTCAGGAAGTTCAACGAAATTTTGTGCAAGCATTGTTAATTCCGCTACTGTAAATTCAGTAATACCGGCATTTTTAAATGCTTCCTGCACTGCATGGAATTGATCAGGCTCAGCATAAACAATAACAGCTTCATCTTCTTCTGCAATATCACGAACTTCTACATCAGCTTCCATTAATAATTCAAGAACTTCTTCTTCTGTCTTACCTTCAATACCAATAACAGCTGTTGCATCAAACATATATGCAACTGAACCGCTCACACCCATGTTCCCGCCATTTTTACCGAAAGCTGCACGAACCTCTGAAGCAGTACGATTTACATTATTTGTTAAAGCATCAACGATTACCATTGATCCATTTGGTCCGAAACCTTCATAACGAAGCTCATCATAATTTTCTTCTGAACCGCCTTTTGCTTTTTCAATCGCACGGTCAATAATTGCTTTTGGTACACTATATGTTTTTGCACGTTCAAGGACAACTTTTAATGCTTGGTTTGACTCTGGATCTGGTTCCCCTTGTTTTGCCGCTACATAGATTTCACGGCCAAATTTTGCATATATACGGCTTGTATTAGCATCTTTTGATGCTTTCTTTTCTTTAATATTGTTCCATTTACGTCCCATCATGAACACTCTCTTTCCACTTAAAATCTACTTACATTATTAAAAATGAAATAAGTTAATGGTGCAACACTTTTTTGAAATAACGATAAAGCATTTAATCTCAATCAAAATATTGTATCATTTCTATTATTTATTATACCTCAATTATATCATTTGTTACGAATTTCATATTAGCTCTGTTCTTTTCCTACAAAGATATATGCTTGTCTCGGATGATTTATTTGATCTGGATACTTCAGCCTTATTTGACCTTTATCAAGTAGTTTCGCTAAGTAATTATTTCTTAATCCATCAGGAGTTCTTTCTAGTAAATCCGCTAATTCTCTTAACATTAAAGTTTTTCTAGCACATAACCTTAAGATAATTTCCTCCATTACACTCGGTGATAAACGTTTCTTCCTTCTGGCAAGTTCTGAAATCTCCCATAATTCTTTTTCTACATTTTCTGCGGAAGGAACACTTATATCTATGTCCTGCTCATCCTTTTCTGAATAGTTTATCTCTCTATTCACTACCCCGTTCCCGATTGATTCCATCTCCTTATTATCGGAGTTCGAAAATTCAACTTGATAACCCTTTTCTTTATTATAGGAGTTGTCATTATTATTCATGGAGTTAACTTCTATATTATCGGAGTAAAACTCTTTATTCATGGAGTTATCTCCATTATTATAGGAGTTTTCTTCATTATTATATAAGTCTAAATCTTTATTCACGGAGTTAATTTCATTATTACAGGAGTTATCAGCACTATTTACGGAGTCCTCAAAATCGCCAAAATTCTCCATCACAGACTTTTCTTCTTCCATTTGCGTGTCTTTGTCGAATGGACACAACTTTACATATAACGTCAAAATACTTCGCTCTGATTCTGCCAGCTGAGTTATATTTAATTCTCCATATTCCTTCCACGTTGTGTCAATTTCCTTTAATCCAGAACCTGTTCTCTTACAAAGTCCAAGTAAAAGGAACATTTTAAAAAGATTAGGATTACGAAGGTTGCTTATATTTCCTTCTAATGCTTGTTCTACTGATATACGGAAAAGCCCAGGATTCGAAAAGCGGAACAAATTCTTTTCTTTCTCGATAACAATGCCGCCTTCCCCTTCATAATCAGCATGAACTAATGTATTTATAAGTACCTCATATAACAGTCCGCTTCTCTTCGCATCTTCATTTATATTTCTATTCAAATCAGCACTTGTTTTAAAATAAAAATCAAATACGTTTCCAGACCAAGTCCCATCCTGTGAAGTAAAACGCTCCGACCAATTCTCGTACTCCACTTCCTCTAAGCTCTCCCTGTATTCAAGGAAATACTGAGGCAATACCTCTGTAATTACCCTTTCTTCGCTAAACATTAATAAGCCAGCAAGGGTAAGACCTTCCTTATTCGTATTTCGCACTTTTCCCCATGCACCGATCTTATATAAAAACTCCTTCATTTCTAATCCGTTCCAAGGATGATCCGGTTTAGACTCCAAAAACTTCGATCGGTAGTTTTTAACGGATTCAAAATTCAGCTCATTTATTCCGTAATGTTCCAAAATCAAATTATCTTGTGGAACGGATGAATAATCCGGTGGATAACTTGTATTTTTATTCACATTTAATCTCCCTCTATGCTCGTTTTATTTCTCCATTATTCTATTTTATCATCTTTTGCTTATTCATTCCCTTCCATCTTCTAGTTAGAATTCCTTAAGCCAATAATGCTTAAATTCATAATATTAATAATGCCAGAATGTTATTTCAATATATTTAAAGACTCAGTCCTCCTTTATTATCACTTGTCTATCATTCTAATATCTCATCAACAGTCATATAAATATGTGAACCTGCCTTTCTATTCACTAAAAATTTAAGGAGGTTTTTATGATTAAAAAGTTAAAAATAGTCATTGCTGTTTGCATTGTTACTCTTTTAGCTGCTTGTTCAGATCCCGTGCAGGAGGAGATTATCTCCTATGTGAATGAAGATCTTCCAGAAATCGCGAAATTAGAGGAGGAAGTTATCGGGAAATATGACAGTGTAACCGGAGAAAACTACAAAGATGATGAGATATTATATGATGCTTTGACTAATGAAATTATTCCTGATTACTCCCAACTCATCGATAAACTCGAAGCGATACAACTCTCCGATAAAGAGCTCCGCGATATCCATGAAGACTATATTGAAGCCGCAAATCAGCAATATTCCGCCTTTACAAAAATGTTAGCTGCCATAGAAAATCAAGACTATGCTCTTATAGAAGAAGTTAACGGAATCTTATCTCAATCCCGCAAGGATATGCGTGATTATCAGTATGATTTAAAGGAGTATGCAGAGGAAAATGATGTGGAGATTAAGGAGTAATGAACATATTTAAAGAGAAACAGCTGTTAAACATTATTAGAATGCTTAACAGCTGTTTCTTTTAGATCCTTTAAATCATTATTCCTTTACATAAAAGTAACTAAGCAATGTAAATATTCTATTATAAACTTTCAAATAATTTATTCCATCTTAAATAGATTAATTCTTACTTTACAAATAGGAATTATAATGTTAATATCTGGTTTAACATTTAAGAAATCAGAGTTATTAAGATAAATAGTTTACAAGTTTATGAGGTGATTTATATGACAAATGAATTAATTAAAGCTTTCAACTTAATTAAAGAAAAACAATGGGTTGATTTAACCCATACATTTGGACCAGATTCCCCACATTTCTCTGCTTTTGATTCTGCTGAATTTCAAACATTATTTAATCATAACGATGGTTTCTTTGCTCAAAGCTTTAAATTTGCTGGGCAATATGGAACGCATTTAGATGCACCAATTCATTTTGTTCAAAATACGAGATATCTAGATGAACTGGGCTTGAAAGAATTAGTTCTGCCGCTTGTTGTAATTGACCGATCAAAAGAGGCTGCTGAAAATAACGATTTCACCTTATCAGTAGAGGATATTTTAACATTTGAAGCAGAATATGGAGCAATCGAAGAAGGCAGTTTTGTTGCTTTACGTACTGATTGGAGTAAGCGTTGGCCGAACATAGAAGCTTTTGAAAATAAAGATACTAATGGTAATAATCGTGCACCTGGCTGGTCATTAGATGCTTTGAAATTTTTGTTCACAGAGCGAAAAATTAAAGCTGTCGGGCATGAAACATTTGATACGGATTCGGCTATTGATTTTCAAAGAAATGGTACTCTTTTAGGAGAACATTACGTACTTGAACAAGATACATACCAAGTTGAGTTATTAGCAAACTTAGATAAAGTACCAGCAAAAGGTTCTGTCATTTTTAATATTGTCCCAAAACCAGAAAAGGCATCGGGATTTCCAGTAAGATCATTTGCTATATTACCATAGCAAAGCATTGTATATAAGCCAAATCCCTTATCTCCAATGATAAGGGGTTTGGCTATAAAAACTTAAAATATATATTAATCAATTTTTTCAAAATTAAATCTATTCCGAATTCAAGCAGTTAAATCATTTCACCATTTTCCTAACTAACTCTCTATTCCGCTTCTTAAACAACTCGTTATGAGAAGAGACCATTCCAGTTTTATTCGCCTTCGGTTCAATAAATTGCTTCGCTTTGTTCACTGCGTTTGCAGCATCTTGGAAGGCTCCCGCAATTAAATTTAGTTTGCCATCATGCTTTAAAATATCCCCTGCAGCATAAAGACCAGGGACAGATGACTCGCTGCTGGCATTGCCATCAATATAGTAGTCATCAACCATTGTGATATTTAAATCACTGTTTTTAAGCAGTTCCGTATCACATTCGTAGCCGTGATTAATAACTACCTCGTCAATTGGCAAATAAGAAATTTCACCAGTTTCATGATTAGTTAGCTCTACCTGTTCAATCATTTCTTGTTTACAGCAAGCTTTAAGCTTTGTAATAGATGTATTAAGCAGGCAATCTGCACAACTGTCCATTAACTGGGTTACTTGTGATTCATGTCCTGATAACGTCCCTTTTCGATAAGCTAAATATACTTTTTTAGCAATTGGTTCTAATTCATTCGCCCAGTCAACAGCGGAATTTCCGCCTCCTGAAATAATGACAGTCTTATCTTTAAAATGTTTTAAAGATTTCACTGTGTAATTCAGATTTGATATTTCAAATTTCTCTGCACCTTCAATTTCTAATTTTTGCGGTTTTAATATTCCGCTTCCAACTGCAACAATGATTGTTTTTGAAAAATGTTTTCTTCCGGAAGCTGCCTGTAAAACGAAAACTCCAGTTTTACTCTTTGTAATGGATGTTATTTTCTCATTTAACACAACTTCCGGATCAAATGTCATTGCTTGTTCTATAAGCTGTTCAATTAATTTCGCCCCTGGAGTAGGTGTCATTCCTCCCACATCCCAAATCATTTTTTCAGGATAAACATGTATTTTTCCGCCCAGTCTCGGCTGATATTCAATAAGTTTTGTTTTCATTTCTCTAAGTCCGCTATAAAAAGTGGAATAAAGTCCTGCTGGACCTCCTCCAATTACTGTCACATCAAATAATTCTTCTTGACCCATCTTCATTCACTCCTAAAGTTATTATACAGTAAATGATTATCATTCTCATTATAGTATATGTTATTTATTTGATTTCTACAATAAAAATATGTATTGACAATAAAAAAACCACATATTATAGTTTTAGTTGCAACTGATAATCATTATCATTTTATTTACTCATTTTCAAATAATTGGAGGTTATAGCATGGTTCGCCTATATGCAAATGACTTAAACATTGGTTACGGTGAACGTTTAATTGTAAAAGGGCTTAGTGCTCAAATTCCTGATAAAAAAATTACAACTATTATCGGTCCGAATGGTTGCGGAAAATCTACATTATTAAAAGCAATTACCCGTATACTCCCGCATCAATCAGGAGAAATCATTTTAGATGGAGCAAATATTGTAAAAGAAAATACAAAGATACTTGCCAAAAAAATGGCTATTCTTCCGCAAACACCAGAAAGTTCTAGCGGATTAACAGTCGGAGAGCTTGTATCATATGGTCGTTTTCCATATCAGAAAGACTTTGGACGTTTAACGAAGAAAGACTATGAAGTTATTGACTGGGCACTTGAAGTGACAGGGACGAAGGATTTTAAATTCCGTTCTGTTGATGCCTTGTCAGGAGGACAGCGCCAGCGTGTTTGGATCGCAATGGCCCTGGCACAAGAAACAGAAATGATTTTTCTCGATGAACCAACAACATATTTAGATATGGCTCATCAGCTGGAAGTATTAGAACTTTTACAAAAGTTAAATATAGAACAAGAGCGGACGATTGTGATGGTTCTGCATGATTTGAATCAAGCTGCCCGCTTTGCTGATTATATTATCGCCCTGAAAAACGGGGAAATTGTAAAAGCTGGTAATTGTGAAGAAGTAATCAATCATAACGTACTTAAGGAAGTATTTCATATCGATGCTGAAATAGGCAGAGACCCGCGAACTGATAAACCAATATGTATCACATACAATTTATTAAAAGGAGAAAATGAAAATGAAGAAACTATTTATCCCGCTCATGCTGATGCTGCTGCTAGTTATTAGTGCCTGCAGTAATGACACAGCAAAAAATGAAGGAAAATCTACACCAAAGGAAAATAAAACAGAGACAATTACATATGAATCTGAAAATGGACCAATTGAAGTTCCTGCTGATCCAAAGCGCGTTGTTGTATTAGGTTCATTTACAGGTAATGTTATGGCTTTAGACGTTAATCTTGTCGGTGTTGATTCATGGTCTAAGATGAATCCACGTTTTGATAAATTAAAAGATGTAGAAGAAATCTCAGATGAAAACTTAGAAAAAATCATTGAGCTAGATCCAGACTTAATTATCGGCTTATCAACAGCGAAAAACCTTGATAAATTAAAAGAAATTGCACCTACTGTAACATATACTTATGGAAAAGTAGATTACTTAACACAGCATGTAGAGATTGGAAAGCTATTAAATAAGGAAAAAGAGGCACAAGCTTGGGTAGATGATTTCAAAAAACGTGCACAAGATGCTGGAAAAGATATTAAAGCAAAAATCGGAGAAGACACAACAGTTTCTGTAATCGAAAACTTTAATAAACAACTTTACGTATACGGTGATAACTGGGGACGCGGTACAGAAATTCTTTACCAGGAAATGAAATTAAAGATGCCGGAAAAAGTAAAAGAGACGGCTCTAAAAAATGGTTACTATGCATTATCATTAGAAGTGCTTCCTAAATTTGCTGGTGATTATATGATTATTAGTAAAGATAAAGATATTGATAACTCATTCCAAGAAACTGATACTTACAAAAACATTCCAGCTGTTAAAAATAATCATGTTTTTGAAGTAAATATGAAAGAGTTCTATTTCAACGATCCATTAACATTAGATTATCAATTAGAATTCTTCAAAGAGCACTTCCTTGCTAACTAATCTAACAAAAGAGCTGTCATAACATTATGCGACAGCTCTTTTCCTTATATTTCATAAAAGAAAAGATGAGACTAATGATGAAAGAAAAAAAACGATCTATCCCATTCATATATAAGTTAATTGCTTCAGTATGTATATTCATTGGTATGTTTATTGCAGCGGTTTTATTCGGGGCAGCAGATACAACAATTAAAGATGTATGGCTGGCACTTACTTCTCCTGCTGATACTAATGCAAAGATTTCCCTTATTCGTGAAATTCGTTTACCTCGTGAAATTGGAGCTATTTTTGTTGGAGCGGCATTATCCATTACTGGCGCTATTATGCAAGGAATGACGAGAAACCCTCTCGCTGATCCAGGATTACTTGGATTAACTTCTGGGGCTCAAGCCGCACTTGCTATTACGATTGCATTTATCCCTTCTGCAAACTATTTTGGTATTATGATTGCTTGCTTTATCGGGGCAGCCGTTGGAGCAACAATCGTTTTTGGAATCGGTCAATTAAAAAAAGGCGGATTTTCCCCTTTGCGCATTATATTAGCTGGGTCTGCTGTTTCCACTTTTCTATTAGCAGTCTCAGAAGGTATTGGTATCTATTTTAAAATTTCAAAAGATGTATCGATGTGGACTGCTGGAGGACTTATCGGAACGACATGGAATCAGCTTCAAGTCATTGTTCCTTTTATTTTAATTGGTATTATTACTTCACTCTTCTTCTCGAGACAACTCACGATTCTTAGTTTAAGTGAAGAAGTGGCAGTCGGACTAGGTCAAAAAACAACAACAATAAAAACAGTTCTTTTTATTGTTACTATCTTACTTACCGGCGCTTCTGTTGCACTTGTCGGAAACATGGCTTTCATTGGTTTAATGGTTCCCCATATCGTTCGTGGAATTGTTGGTACAGATTATCGATTTATATTACCAATGTCCGCCATCTTTGGAGCTTCCTTTATGCTTTTTGCTGACACACTTGGGCGCACGATTAACGCTCCTTACGAAACACCTGTTGCAGCTATTATGGCAATGATCGGTTTGCCTTTCTTCCTATTCATCATGCGTAAAGGAGGTAGAATGTTCTCATGATTCAACGAGCTTTAATAAAAAAACAGCGAATCATCATATCTATTTTAGTAGCCCTTATTATAATGACCATTACTATTGGACTTGGAATTGGATATTCCTCCTTATCTTATGATCGGCTTATTCCAACTTTTCTTGGGCAGGGTACATTTAAAGAGGAATTTGTATTATTTTCTATTCGACTGCCACGGATTATTATTACATTGCTTGCAGGTATGGCCCTTGCATTATCCGGTGCTATCTTACAAGGAATTACAAGGAATGACTTAGCAGAACCCGGAATTTTAGGAATTAATTCCGGAGCAGGTGTAGCTGTTGCGCTTTTCTTTTTATTTTTTCCTATACAATCGGGCTCCTTTATTTACTTATTGCCACTTGTTGCCTTTATCGGCGCTTTACTTACCGCATTTCTTATTTATATCTTTTCATATGATAAAAATACAGGTCTTCAGCCAGTAAGATTGGTACTTACCGGGGTTGGATTGGCAATGGCATTTTCGGGAATTATGATTGTACTCATCTCATCAGCAGAACGTTCAAAGGTCGACTTTATTGCAAAATGGATAGCAGGAAATATTTGGGGATCAGATTGGACATTTATTTTAGCAATCATTCCGTGGCTTGCTGTTCTTATCCCATTCACATTGTACAGAGCAAATCGATTGAACATCCTTAACTTAAGTGAACCAGTTGCAGTTGGTGTTGGGATATCCATTGAAAAAGAACGTATTGTATTATTATTAACAGCTGTTGCATTAGCCGCTGCTGCTGTTTCAGTTACAGGGGGAATTGTTTTTATCGGTTTATTAGCACCCCATATAGCAAGAGCTTTAGTAGGACCTAGACACCAATTATTTCTCCCTATCGCTATTTTACTCGGAGGATGGCTATTGCTAGTTGCAGATACAATAGGACGTAATATTGTGGAACCTGAGGGCATTCCAGCAGGAATTGTTGTTTCGTTAATTGGAGCTCCTTACTTTGTATACTTATTATTAAAAAAATAATAGGTTTGTTATACCTTATAAATGAAGGCAGGTGACAAAATTGTCATCTGCCTTCATTTATTTGTTAGGAGAATAAAAGGAAAAAGAGTGACATAACTGCTAAAATAAAGTTATTATTTTCAGGGAAATATTAAAAGATTAAAAGGAGATTTTATGGATACGATTAAAGACATTATCATTGGATTAATAATGGGGATCGTGGAAGGATTAACAGAGTTTGCGCCTGTTTCATCAACCGGCCATCTCATATTAACCGGCCATCTTTTAAATTTTGAAGGTACACCAAGAGTAACAACATTTGAAGTTTTTATACAATTAGGTTCTATTCTGGCAGTAGTCGTCCTATTTTGGAAAAGAATATTGGCGATTTTAGGATTGAAGCGTAACGAAGAAACCGATGTTGCAGGAAAGCTCAGTATTATTCATATCGCCATTGGAATTATTCCCTTTTGCCTGGGCGGCATCATTTTATATGATACGATAAAAGAAGTTTTATTCCGTCCTCAAACTGTTGTCATTACTCTTGTTGCAGGAGGAATACTTATGATTATAGCTGAGAAATTCAAGCCGGCCCCTTCTTCTAATACATTGGACCAAGTTACATATAAACAAGCTTTCTTAGTAGGTTTATTTCAGTGCCTTGCATTAGTACCTGGTTTCTCAAGATCCGGTGCAACATTATCCGGAGGTTTATTAGCCGGTATGAATCATAAAACAGCAGCGGAATTTACATTTATTATGGCAATTCCTATCATGTTTGCTGCATCAGGGAAAGATCTTTTGGAGAGCTGGAGTCAGCTTAGTGCTGCCGATATTCCTTTGTTTGCTACCGGATTTTTAACAGCTTTTGTTGTAGCAGCCATTGCAATTAAGTTCTTTCTTAATTTAATTAATAAAGTAAAGCTGATTCCTTTTGCTATTTATCGCTTTATACTAGCAATTGTTTTTTGGATATTTATTCTATAATAAAAGCTGGATAGCCTTTTTGGCTATCCAGCTTCTTTTAATTAAGCTTCTACAACCTCTCTTTTTGCATAAGTCTCTTGATCAAATTCACCTGTTGCTTTACTAGTTAACACTCCAGCAGTCATACTTCCACTCACATTTAAAGCTGTTCTTCCCATATCAATCAATGGTTCAACAGAAATAAGTAAACCAACGATCGCAACTGGAAGATTCATAACAGAGAGAACAATCAATGCTGCGAAAGTTGCACCGCCGCCGACACCCGCAACACCGAATGAGCTGATTGCTACAACTAGAATAAGAGAGATAATAAATGATGGGCTCATCGGATCAATACCTGCCGCTGGAGCGACCATTACAGCAAGCATTGCCGGATAAATACCAGCGCAGCCATTTTGTCCAATTGACAGGCCAAAGGAAGCCGCAAAGTTAGCAATTCCTTCTGAAACACCAAAGTCCTTTGTCTGTGTTTTAATATTTAAAGGCAGCGTTCCTGCACTTGTACGAGAAGTGAAGGCAAACGTTAATGTTGGCAATCCTTTTTGAATATAACGAACAGGATTAAGCCTTACAAGTGCTAATAATAATAAGTGGACAAGGAACATAACGATCAGTGCCACATAGGATGCTACGACGAACTTTCCTAATTTGACGATTGCTTCATAATTACTCGTCGCCGCAACCTTCGTTATAATCGCAAGAATACCATATGGTGTTAAGCGAAGAATCAGTGTTACAACTCTCATAATAATTGCATATAGCGTATCAATTATTTTCGCAAAAAATTCTCCATGTTCAGGATCTTTACGTCTTACACCAAGGTAGGCAACTCCGATAAATGCTGCAAAAATAACGACAGCAATCGTTGAAGTTGGACGGGCACCTGTTAAATCCTGAAAAGGATTACCTGGCAATAACTCTAAAATCTGCTGTGGAATTGTCATGCTTTCCACGCTTGTCACTCTTTCCTGTAACTCTATATTACGAGCACTTTCTGCTTCACCTTCTGTTAATTGAATACCGTCAAGACCAAAGCCTAGCGCAGAAAAAATTCCGATACCGGCAGAGATAGCCGTTGTCCCAAGTAAAATCCCAATTACAAGGAAGCTGATTTTCCCAATATTTTTTGTCAGCTTTAATTTTGTAAATGCCCCTACAATTGAAATAAATACAAGTGGCATAACGATCATTTGAAGCAGTTTTACATAGCCGCTTCCGACGATGTTAAACCATTCCATTGTATCTGTCGTAACTTTAGAATCGGTTCCGTAAATAAGATGAATAATAAATCCAAAAACAAGTCCTAAACCTAATGCGGTGAACACGCGTTTTGAAAAAGAGACATGCTTCTTCTGCATAATGAACAAGCCAAGCAGCAATAGCAGCAGGACAATAATATTCGTGATGATTAGAATGGTGTTCATATTTTCCCCCTATAATAATTTAATATAAGAAAATGTTATTACAAGTATTCAAATCAGTCAAATCAGAATATCTATGTTTTTAATTATATTTTTCTTATCCTGTTATATAACTTTCCCCAAAAATAAATAATAAACGAAAAAGCCGCTTTTTTCAGCTGTCTAAACAGTAAAAAAAGCGACTTTTATTAAAAGAAAAGATTAATGAGCAATTTTATCGACATGTTCCAGATGTTTACGTCCAGATAAGACAACAAGCATCGCGAGAAGAACAAAAATCGCTCCTGAAATAAATGGCATATGAGAATTGAAATTTTCAGCAAGTTTATTAGCCATCCATGGACCGATTGCGCCGCCAATAAAACGGACAAAGCTGTATGCCGCTGATGCTGTTGCACGTTCAACAGGCGCAACCTGCATTACAGCTGTTGTAATTAGCGTATTATTCGTACCAAGGAAAAGACCAGCTACAATGACAGCAATGATAACAATCTTGCTGGAATCTGTCCAAATCCCCATCGCTGCAAGCGTTAATGCGAAAAGAATTAACATAGAGCACATTGATTTAATCGTGCCGAACTTCGCTTGAAGCTTTGGCGCGACGAATACCGATGTAATCGCAAGACATAATCCCCAGCCAAGAAATACATAACCTAAACCATGTTCATCCAACCCCATCACAAATGGAGCAAATGCCATCAAAGTAAAAAACCCGATATTATAGAAAAACGCTGTTAAACCAAGGCGGAATAATCCTGGAAACTTCAATGCTTTAATTGGATCTAACACAGAAGTCTTCACTCTCGGCTTTTCCACTTTTGGCATTTTTATTAATAATACCAGAAAAGCAATAATCATCAGCACACTTACACCATAAAATGGTCCGCGCCATGATATCGATCCTAATTCACCGCCAAGCAATGGGCCAACAGAAATACCAAGCCCTATTGCTGCCTCATATAAAATAATAGCTTTTGCCGTACCTCCAACTGATAATCCGACAATTGCAGATAATGCAGTTGCAATAAATAAAGCATTGCCAAGACCCCAGCCGCCGCGAAAACTTACGATGTTCCAAATACTATCTGAAGTACCTGCTAATGCTGAAAAAACAGCTATTAATATAACTCCTATTAATAATGTCCATTTAATACCGATCCTGCTGGAAACTACACCAGTAATAAGCATCGCGATACCGGTAATTAAATTATAACTTGTAAATAATAAAGAAACTTCACTTGGCACAGCATGCAATTTTTCTGCAATCGCCGGTAATATCGGGTCTACAAGACCCAGCCCCATAAAAGAAATAACTGTTGCAAAAAAGATTACCCAAATAACAACCGGCTGTTTCGTTGATTGATTAAGGGTATACTCCTTTTCTTTGTTCATCATGCAAGACTCCTTTTACTATAAAATCTTAAATTATTGCTATTAATACCTATTTAATTTTAATAAGTATAATAAAAATTTCATTTTTCTAATAAAGTATATACCTAATTAACTTTAACGTCAACGTTAACTTTCACAATCGATTTTCTATATATAAACAATTAATAATGTATAATAAAGAAAGTACTCCATTTTTGTAGTATAGAACTTTTGCTGGAAAATATGATTATTAACTATCAGTTAAAAAGCTTTTAGAGGAGAATACAAATGGAAGAATTAAAAATAGATGATGTTGCTAAGCAAAGCGGACTAACGAAGCGAACAATACGCTATTATGAGGAAATTGGTATTTTACCTTCTCCTCCGAGAAGTGATGGAGGTATTAGACTATACTCTCAGAAGCATGTGGAATTCTTAAAAAAAATTACAAATGCCAAAGAAGTGATGGGATTTTCCCTTCAGGAACTCCAGGAGTTTATTAAATTAAGCGATATACTAGAAGTACAGAAAGAAGATTACTTACAAGTGAAAGGCACAAGTCTCCAAAAAGAGAAATTAGAGAAAGTATATGAAACAGTTATGGAGCAGCTTACACTTATCGAACAGAAGAAAAAAAGTATTCTAAAGGTAGAGAAAGACCTAATTTCTCTTAGAGATCGTGCAAAAGCGGCTTTGATTACTTTTGAACAATAACAATAACAATAAGAAAAAAGGCAAGAGCACCTTATGTGCTCCTGCCTTTTTTCTTATTTTAAATGACTATCTAAAAACTTAATCATCGCATTATAAAACTCAATTCGATTCTCTTCATTAGCAAAGCCATGTCCCTCATTATCTTTTACCATGTACTCCACATCCACGCCTCGTTTTCTTAACGCTTCAACGATTTGATCTGATTCAGCCTTGTTTACACGCGGGTCATTTGCTCCCTGTGCAACGAAAAGAGGTGTTTTAATTTTATCAGCATGGAATACCGGTGATACTGCTGTTAATAGTTCTTTATCTTTTTCTGGATGTCCCACTCTTTCATAGAACATATTTCTCATTGTTTCCCAATATGGAGGTACTGTATCTAAAAGTGTGAAAATATTAGAAACACCAACATAGTCAACAGCAGCTTTATATAAATCTGGAGTAAATGTAATTCCAGCTAAAGTTGCATAACCGCCGAAAGATGCCCCATAAATACCGATACGGTCAGGGTCAGCAATACCTTGGTTAATTGCCCACTGTACACCATCTGTAATATCATCTTGGATCTTTAATCCCCATTGTTTATTACCTGCATCTAGGAACTCTTTTCCATATCCCGTTGAAGATCTGAAATTCACTTGTAAAACTGCATATCCTCTATTAGCAAGAAGTTGAACTTCCTGGTTAAAGCCCCATATATCCCTTGCCCATGGTCCTCCATGCGGGTTTACAATAAGCGGCAGGTTTTCAGCTTTTTTATTTTTCGGAAGGGTTAAATATCCGTGAATTGTTAAGCCATCCCTGCTCTTATAAGAGATGGAATGCATATCCGCAAGATTTTCCGAATCCAGCCAAGGACTTAAATTAGCTAATTCTGTTAACTCATCTGTTGTTGAATCGTAATAGTAATATTCTCCAAATACTTTGTCACTTGATACACTAACGATGAATTTTGTCTTTTCTTTGTTGAAATCATCAATCCAGAACTCACTTTCACTAACTTTCAATTTACCTTGGATGTGCTTGAAAGTCTTCTCAAATTCTTCATCGAAAAATTTGTAGTGAACCTTATCTGTTATATATGCTCCAAATAATAATTTATCCTGCTCTGAATCGTATAAGACACCACTTACATCTACATTTGGATTAGAAAAGATTATTTCTTCTTTTCCTGTTAAATCATATTTTACAAATTCAATTTTATCACGGTCTTTATTCGATAAAGCATAGATTGATTTATTGTCTTTAGAAAAAGTGATTGGACTAACAGTTTCTCCAGCCTTTGTCTTAATAAAAGGCTTAAACTCTTCCTCTTCTGTTTCTCTATATAAAACTGTACTTTCCACTCCATCTGATTCTAATGCAATTCGAATTTTCCCATCACGGTCAGCAAGCCAGCCTGCAATATTTCCTGGATTTTTTGCGACATGTGTTGTCTTACCAGTCTTTATATTAAGCTTATATACATCAAATACCGTTGCATCCTCTTTATTCATTGTAATAAGAATTTCATCTTTAACACCTTGAAGTGTACTAAGGATATCTACTGTTACACCAGCATAAGGTGTTAAATCTTTTTCTTCATGGCCATTGAATGAAGAAGAATAAATATGGAAGTTCTCATCTCCGCCATTATCCTTTTGATATAAAATTTGATCATCTTTCCATAGGAATCCTGCAATATCACGATCCTTTGAACTTGTTACACGAACCGGTTTTCCTTCGCCATTCATTTTTTGAACGAATACATTTAAACGGCTTTCCCAATCTGAAGCATACGATATGTAATTTCCATCTGGTGAAAGTTGATGTGCTAAGTCACCTGGATTCTTCATAAAATCTTCAACTGAAATCTCTTTAACACCTTTATTATCAATATCTTTCGTTGCCGCTTTTTTATAGTTTTCAAAAATAGTAACAACATCATGAAGCTTGACAGGCTGTTTGGCCCAATAGCCTTTTTCTAAAATACCAAGTCCTTCTGCTGTTTTTACATAATCCTCTAAACTTTCTTCTTTCTTTTCAACACCGAGAGCTCTTATTAAAATACGAGCAGCTTCCCCGCGGTTAATAAGTGCTTTTTGATCTTCAAGCTCACCTTTTCGTACCCATTGGTTCTTAATTTCTTCTCTCATATATTCCGAACCATGCTGATACGTTAACTCTGTTAATGCATAATTAATAAATTCTTCTGCTGATACATAAGCCTCAAGCTTAGCATCTGCTGGTACTACTCCTTTATTTACTAGGCTTTCATAGTAAGAAACACTATGCTTTTCACTCGCCATAGCTGAAAAAGGAAGGGATACAGCAAGAGCAGAAGCTAAAACTACAGATAAAAACCCTTTCTTCAAGACTACTCCCCCTTAATACTAATCTATTACATTACTAGTATATCAGAAATATTTTACTGTTAAGTATTATTTTTACATTAATTCTTTATAAAGGATTTCTTAATGCCTCATTTTAAAAGTCTTTTAAATACTACATATTCTTCCATGAGGTGGAGATAATATGGAAAAATGATGCAGTCAATGAAAGGACGAAATGATTAATGGATGACTTACTTATTGCTCGATCTTTATTCGGCACAACGATGGCATTTCATATTATATTTGCCACTATTGGAGTTGGGCTGCCGATGATGATTCTTGCAGCAGAACTGCTCTACCAAAAAACAAAAGATGTGGACTATGTAGTAATGGCTAAAAGATGGACAAAAACTTTCGCTGTTCTACTTGGAGTTGGTATTCCAACCGGTACTATTGCCGGCGTTCAATTATCACTTTTATGGCCAGGTTTTATGGAAGTCATTGGACGGGTTATGCCTCTTCCATTCCAAATTGAAATTTACGCTTTCTTTATCGAGGCTCTTTTCATGTCTATCTATGTATATGCGGCAGAAAGAATTGCTCCCTGGATGAGAATTACAAGCTTAATCTTAGTAGCTTTGGGAGCGTTAGGGTCTGCTGTTTTAATTACAAATGTACATGCTTTCCAAGGAACACCGACTGGTTTCCGCTATGAAAATGGGCAATTTCTCGATATTGACCCATGGGCGGCATTTTTCAATCCAAGCTTCTCCGTTACAGCAATACACGTAGCCTTATCTGCTTATGTTGTCGGAGCTTTTGTCGTTGGATCAGTTGCCGCATTTAAGATGATGAGAAATGAATATGGTTCCAGAATTTATAAATTTCATCAAAAAGCATTAATGATCAGTCTCGTACTAGGAGGGATTTTCGCCTTTTTAACAGCGATAAATGGGCATGAATCAGCCCAGTATTTACACGAATATCAGCCGGAGAAACTAGCTGCGGCTGAAGGATTGTTTGAAACACAGTCACATGCGCCGCTTGCTATTGGCGGATTTACAGACAGGGAAACAGAATCTGTAAAATGGGGAATTGAGGTTCCTTGGGCACTTAGCTTTCTTGCAGGTAACAGTTTCGACACAGTTGTTGTCGGTTTAAACGATTTCCCGGAAGAGCTTTGGCCACCGCTGTTTATCCATACATTATTTAATGTGATGGTAGGCATTGGCTCCTTGCTCATTCTCATTTCAATAGCAGGCATTATATGGAGGAAACTTTTGAAAAAAGACCGTTTTCCCAAATTCTTTTTGTGGATTTTAGTTTTAGCAGGACCGATGGCTGTTGCTGCGATTGAAGCCGGATGGATTTTTGCATGTACAGGCCGCCAGCCGTGGGTTATTTATCGAATATTATCTACCGCTGAATCTGCCACGACTGCTACCAATTTAGGCATTCTCTTTATTTTATTTATTGCTGTATATGTCATCTTAGGCATCGCTGTTGTTTTTGTTCTTTTATACTTCTTCAGAAAAAATAAAGAAATGGATGATATTAAACGGGCTGAAGAAAAATATGTTCGTTTATTTAGTTCAAATTCATAGGAGGCGATATAAATGGCTGATGCACTGATTGCTATTACTGTACTTTGGGGATTTGTCTTCATTTACGCTGTTATGGCAACGATGGACTTTGGCGCAGGTTTCTGGTCCATGATCTACTTTAACCGGGAGAAAACAAGGGCAACAAATATTGCGAACCGTTATTTATCACCGACATGGGAAGTGACGAACACATTTATCGTTGCCCTTGTTGTTGCTGTATACAGCCTTTTTCCTACAGCAGCTTACACGTTCGGGACGATTCTTTTAATTCCTGGAAGTATTATTTTACTTCTTCTTGCTTTACGAAGTGCTTTCTTAGTTTTTTCCAATATTGCAATCGAATATAAAAAACCGCTTACCTACATATCAGGAATTGCAGGAATCTTAATTCCCGGTCTATTAATAAGTGTCCTCCCAATTACCCATGGGGCGTATATTGATTATACGAACGGGACTGCTAATTTGAATTTACAGAAGCTTTTTACAAGTCCGAATGAGTACGCCTTTATCGGATTTGCTATTACGAGTACTCTGTTTCTATCTTCCTTATTACTCGCTGATTATTCCAAAGCTTCGCACGAGATGGAAGCATATAATGTTTACATGCGTGATGGAAGAATTTTAGGCCCTATCTCATTAGTAATGGCATTCCTCATTATGTTTACGCTGAAAAAAGAAGTACCGTGGATATACGATAACATGATGGATGATCTCCCTCTTTTACTCTTTTCCATCACCTTCTTTTTCATTGCAGGAATCGGTCTATATTTCCCATCCTTTTTTCAAAAAGGTGTTTCGGGTATGCCAAGACTTTCTGTTATTGCCGTTACAATACAATATTTAATCGCAAGTTATGTATACGGTAAAGCTCATTTACCTTATATTATTTATCCGAATATTACAATTGAATCTGCTTTTACAGACCCTAACTCTTTCAGAGCAGTTTTTATAACCTACATTATCGGATTTGCCATTCTCTTTCCAGGTTTTTTCTATTTTTGGCGCCTATTTATGAATGATAAAAAATATTTGAGACAGAAAAGTTAAAAAGGAATGGCAGAATTTCGACAATTCCCTTTATTAGCTTCGAAGTACACCATCCTTAAGATAATATAGAGGAAAATGTTAAAGAAGGAGATACTTTGAACCAAATCGAAAAGCTTTTTAATGAAGCAAAACAATTCATAGAAATTTGCTATAAAGAATTGGGTATAGAAGGGAAATTGAAACAGAGATTAACTGAAATTAAAACAGCAATCGATATAGATGGTTACTATGAACATACGTATGAAGAACTTGCTTATGGTGCAAAAATGGCATGGAGAAACAGCAATCGCTGCATAGGGAGATTTTTCTGGCAATCGCTTGATGTTATAGATGCCCGCAGCCTTGAAAAAGAAGAAGATATATTCGATGCTCTCCTGCATCATATTAAAGCAGCAACAAATAATGGGAAAATCAGACCGATGATAACTGTATTTAAACCGAAAATAAGCGGGGAAGAACAGATTAGGATTTGGAATCACCAGTTGATTCGCTATGCAGGGTATGAGCGGGATGAGGATACTATTGGAGATCCAGCATCTGCATCCTTTACAACTCTCTGTAATAAAATGGGATGGAAAGGAAAAGAAACTCATTTTGACCTATTGCCCTTAGTAATTCAAACAAAAAAGAATGAACCAAAGTTATTTGAAATACCTGAAAATATTGTATTAGAAGTACCTATTCATCATCCAGAATATGAATCGATCAAAGATTTAAATATAAAATGGTATGCAGTACCGATTATTTCTGACATGAAGCTTGAAATTGGTGGAATTGAATATATAGCAGCTCCTTTTAACGGCTGGTATATGGAAACAGAAATAGGAGCACGAAATTTAGCAGATCCATTTCGTTATAATTTTCTCCCTAAAATCGCTTCTATAATGGGACTCGACACGAGCATAAACACCACTTTCTGGAAGGATAGAGCATTAATAGAATTAAATACAGCTGTTGTTTATTCCTTTAAGAAGGCTGGTGTCAGTATTGTTGATCACCATACAGCTGCTGCACAATTTAAACGATTCGAAGAAAATGAGGAAAAATGCGGAAGGGCCATTACTGGGGATTGGACGTGGTTAATTCCCCCTGTTTCCCCTGCCACTACTCATATTTTTCATAAATCTTATGATAATACATTCGTATCTCCGAATTACTTTTATCAAGATCCACCTTATAATTAAAAAATATATTTTAAAATCTGTCCCAATCACAAAATGATGAGTTAGGACAGATTTCATTATATTGATTCTACGCTTATTTACAATAAAGTGAAACTTCCATCAGTGGGGGTTTTTC
>NZ_BCVG01000053.1 GCF_001591625.1 Metabacillus fastidiosus NBRC 101226 | reverse complement strand
TTACTGCCCGTTAAGGCTGGGATAAATTAAAAATTCCCCATTTTAATGTATACATTTATTATGACTTATTCGTTGTATAAGTATAGGGAGGATAAATCATGAAAAAAGAAGATGTATTAGCCTCCTATCTTATTAATTTAGGAGAGGAAGTGTTCAATCTATTACTAGCGAAAGGAGCCAAAAAAGAAGATGCGGAAGATATAATCCAAAACACTTTTTACAAAGTGTACACACTATTGGATGATCTGACAGAGAGCAATATACGTCCATGGTTTTTTAGAGTGGCACTCAATGAATATATTGACTTAAAAAGAAAAAAGGAACAGCGGAATATCCAATTAACCGAGGAGATTTATTCAAAGTTACAGCATATAGACCGTGAATTTGATGCCATTTTAAATAAAGATGAGATTCTCTACTTATTAAAAGACATCAAAAAAGAATACAAAGAAATGTTCTTTTTAAAGTATTACTATGATTTTTCATATGAAGAAATTGCAACTATTTTGGACATTAAAGTAACTAGTGTAAAGCAAAAATTATATCGTGCACGTACATTTATTCACTCAAAAATAGGAGGAAAGCAGGAATGGATAATTCGTTAAATGGCGCTTTAAAAAAGGCTAAACGAAAACAGCTGCTAAAAATCATTATTACTTCAATTATTGTCGTACTACTTTTATTACCAATCCTTTATAAAACGGGTAACTATTTTGCAGCAAAAAGTTCCCAAAAACTTCATGACCGGCTTTTCCTGCATAATGCAATTGCCGAACCTAATATTCAAATCGATTCTCAAGTAACGAGTAATTCATCCACGTTTGGTGGAAATATCGTGACAAATCGTTCGAAAAATATTAATGGCTATTTAGTGCAATGGAGCACACTCACAAGTTCGTACGACTGGCTTAGCATCAAGATTGATTATAACGAATTAATACCGGGATCTTACTCGTCTGACACAGAGTTCTATGAATATGATAAACAAACAAAGAAAAAAGTGGCGACTTTTTATCATCCTTCTATTCAGGAGTACTATAGTGTAGAAAATGAATTAAAAGAAATTTCACAAATGGAGAACTACGTTGCAGAAGTTGCTATTTCTTTCAATAAGCCTTATACATTCAAAGAAATACAATCAAAAATACCTGATAATTTAAATATCGTATGGCTATATATGACATCACCAATTGCAGATGAAAGCAATGGACCCGCTGGTGTGCCGGTGTATGGATTTTCCCCGTCTGACTCACCAAAAGAGGGCTACGACAGCTTTATTGATTCCTTGAAAAAATCTGATACACATGGTGATGAGGAGGCAATCCAAGAGTTTTTAAATTCAAATAAAAATAAACAGTTTGATGAAGTGAAAATCCTAGGGCTAATGCTGACTGGTCAAACCAAAAATTTCAAAGCATTAGAAAATCAAGACTTCATTCGTGGTGCCTCTGTAGGAGCTACTGCGCAAATCGTTCCTTATATTAAGCCGGAAAAATAGTAAACAAGATTAAAGATGAAGGCATTTAATTCTAAATCTTGGAATACACATAACTCTATGTTCTATTCCATAGTAGCAATCATTTGCTCAATTATATCTCTTAGAAACTAAGTATCAATTTGAAACTCGATTTAGTACACTGTTAATTATTTTGATATCAGAATGATCTTTCCAAATACATATTTGTTTATAGTAGTAGTTTTATTGATTTAAAAGTGGAATTACCTTAGAATAAAAGAAAAGATTACCTTTTCAGGATATCGAATCCTTCTAACCTTAGCGAAAAGTAGAAGGATTCAATGAAAGGCATTGTCGTTAGCATCCTTCTTTATGGGGCTGCTAACGACAATGCCTTTTTCTTTAATTAAATCCAAACAAAAGAAAGACAAAATATGTTAAATAAAACGAATCAATTTTTCAGATATTTACTTAGGTATTTCGAAAATAGATAATTTCCACGAACTAGGAGGAACTATATAATGGAATTTTCCACAAGTGTAAACTCGTCAGTCAACATTAAAGTAATTGGTGTTGGCGGAGGAGGAAATAACGCTGTTAACCGTATGATTAATCATGGAGTTCAAGGTGTAGAATTTATTGCTGTGAATACAGATGTACAAGCTCTTAATTTATCAAAAGCAGAAAGCAAGATACAAATCGGTACAACATTGACAAGAGGTTTAGGATCAGGGGGAAATCCAGAAGTAGGTAAAAAAGCAGTTCAAGAAGACAAAGAGCAGCTCCAAAAAGCATTAAAAAGTACAGACATGGTAATCGTTACAGCTGGAATGGGCGGTGGTACTGGAACAGGTGCTGCTCCTGTTATTGCTCAAATTGCTCGTGAGCTTGGCATACTAACCGTTGGGGTTGTAACACTTCCATTTTCATTTGAGGGTCGTAAGCGTGCAATACAAGCGACAGACGGAATCAGCTTAATGAAGGAAGCAGTGGATACATTAATTGTTATTCCAAACGATCGCTTATTAGCGATTATACATAAGAATACACCCATGCTTGAAGCATTTCATGAAGCGGACAATGTTCTTCGCCAAAGTATTCAAGGTATTTCAGATCTAATTGCTATACCTGGCTTAATCAACATTGATTTTGCTGATGTGAGAACAATCATGTCCTATAAAGGATCTGCGTTAATAGGTATTGGGAGAGCAACAGGTAAAGATCGTGCTATGGAAGCTGCAAAAAAAGCCATTTCCAGCCCATTACTTGGCACTTCCATCGACGGAGCCCAAGGTGTGTTAATGAAACTCACAGGTGCCAACATAAGTCTACATGAAGTACAAGAAGCAGCAAATATTGTTGCTTCTGTAGCAGACTCTGAGTTAAATCTGATTTTTGGTGCTGTTATTAACGAAAACTTAAAAGAGGATGAAATCATCGTAACTATCATTGCCACTGGTTTCGGCGATCAGAAGGTTAATGTCGTCCCCTCCAGTATTTGACCGAATGCTGGAAGGCAATACTCAAAAATAACTTTTTCGAGAGTGCAGATGACTTAGTGTAGCTCTGAAATGAAGTTTGATTAAAAATCATGATCAAAGCTTGATTTCATCGTATATAAAAAGCTATCATTTTTAAAAAAGTTTAATCAAAAAACCTTCTAATATTCTTAATATATCAACATTTTAAAGTAAATAGATGTTTTTTGATAAACGATTGAACTTTACTTCAAAACGACAGAAAGAACATCATATAAATTGCTCAAGATGAATGAGGAATAAGATAAATACTCGTTCACTAGCAAGGCATTGATCTAAGAAAGATTATTTTTAATTGTAAAGAAATGATATTAATTCAAGCAAAGATTATAATCTAGTTCTATTGGAAATTTAAAAACTCAGTTCCTATGAAAGAACTGAGTTTTTAATTGATAGCACGGAGATATTAAGCGTTATTTAAAACCGTTTGAAAATCTCTTTCTTCTTCATTTACAAATCCTTCAAAAATAACCTCAGCAATATCTGTATGGTTAAAGACATATGTATATTCAGGAGAAATATAGCCTTCAGGATATGGAACTGCAAGATAATCATACATTTGGCCGTTTTGGTCATCTTCTGTAATGAGCATCTGTTTTCTTCCGTAAATCATCAGTTTAACATTTCCACCTTTTAATAATATGATAGAACCGTTCGGGAGTAAGTAATTGTTCACATTACACACCTTCCTTTTTTATTTTATATTTTTGATTTAATTGTTTATTTGCAAATATGACGAGATGAATATTTTTCTTAATGAAAAAGTATTTATGGAAAAACCTTGCCAAAACAAAAATATAGAAAGTAGAAAGTCCTAAAAAACTATTGACATTACAATAAGGACAATAAAAGAAGATAGACCCATAATGTAATGAGCGAAAATATATCCGATTGCTGGTGCAATTGCCGCCAAGCTATAGTGCCATGCAGGTGTTTTTTTCTTGAGCTTTTTTTCAAGAGAAGCATATTTTTTTACTTGATGTCTCACAAAAAAATAAATGGTTATTAAATAAAATAAAAACATCAAGATATAAAAGAAAAGTGACTCTATCCCAATCATATAATTATATTTCATAGCAAGTACAAAGTAACAAAAGGAACCAGTAATCCCTAAACAGCCTAAAAACAAAAGTGATTCTATTTCTGTATTTTCTACATTTCTAAAGAGAAGAGTTAATGCCCAAACACTTATAATAAACATTAGTGGCAAGGTTAAATAAAGTACGGGTTTCATGATTGGAAATAAAAGCGGAACAATAATTAATAAATCCAACATGAAAAATGTAGAAACACCAATAGTGAATTTAAGTTGATAGGTAGGAAAAGGTTCTAAACCTTCTCTAATATGGTCAGGTAAATTTCTTCGTTTTGTTTCATTATCTAATTTGAGCATACTTTAAACCGCCTTTAAAAATACTTCCATTGCATTAAATAATATTTATTTAAACCAGCCAGCCACAGTTTTAATACCTTTTTGTACCCCATCTTTTAATGTTTCAGAAAGATTCTTTTCATTTTTGCCAACTTTAATTCCTTCTATTTCTTTCACACGTGCTTTAATGTTAATTGGCTGCTTAAATTTACTCTTTCTAATATCACCATTCATGTAAAAATGCTGTATCGCTAACTGTTCATATAAAGAACTTTGCCCAACATCGGAGGAAAAAGTACGAATACAAGAACGGATTATTCTTATTCATTTCCTGCTTTCTCCCTTGTCTTTCAAGCATTTGCAGACTTTTCTTTCCGCTTGCTTTCTTCATGCAAAAAGATCGAAAGAACACTAGGCATTTCAACCAATTTCCTTTCGATCTTGACCATACTTTTTATTTAAGAACAATGTTTTTAAGTATGTACAAACATGCAGCTTTAGTGTCCCTTCTTCAATAAAAGCGCCCGTTAGTTGAAGAAGGAAATTAAAACTCTTCCCTAGGTGATCCGTTCTCAAATTCCAGTTTAGCTGTCTGTGCAAAATTTAGATCATTAGCGAGCCACGAAAACCCCTGGCAGCATAGTAGGATTCTGCTCCATTATGATACACGAAAACGCGACCGAAGCGGCGATCGCAAAAAAGTGCACCGCCAAGTTCTCTAATATCAGTAGGTGTTTGCACCCAACTCGACGTTTTCATATCGAAATTTTCAAGTTCCTGCAACGCTCGATATTGTTCTTCAGTCAAAAGTTCTATGCCCATAGAAGCTGCCATATCAATAGCATTATCTTCAGGTTTATGTTTTTTTCTTGACTCTAGCGCTTCACGGTCGTAACAAACACTTCTGCGGCCTTTAGGACTTTCCGCTGAACAATCACAAAAAATGTATTCGTCCTTCTCTTTATCATAACCAACAACATCTGGTTCACCGTTAGTTACTTCCATTTCATTAAGCGACCACAGTTTTTCAGTATTTGCATTCAGCTTTGCTTGGACTTTATCCCATTCAAGATCTTTATGACGGTTCATATTTTTCTCAAAACGAGCTTTCAATACTCTAATTAATTCTTCACTTTGTTCTTGTGACAATTCCTTTTTATCACTGATTTTATCTCTCTGTACCATGTTAGTTCCCCCCTTATTATTTTTACTCATAATCGTTTAAGTATAACTATCTACTTGTTTTATAATAAATTACATGATTAAATAAATCCATTTCTCGACAATATGACCCTATACGAAAAGAGCGTCAATCCTTCCTAGATCAACACCCCGATTCGAAGCTAATTTTTAGCATCTTACATATTTACGTTTGAAACCAAGCCTATCTCTATCAATTTCTTTTTGAATACTTTCGTACGCGTTTAGGAAACTGCTTTTTTTCTTGTCCCTTTTGACTTCTACTGTACCTACTTCCATTGCGGTCTCAACTGCCTTTTCATGTAGCGGCAAATATGAAATCCCCACGGTGTATAGAAAATTATTCATAGCAGATTTCGCTCGTTCTGGCGAATCATAAATCGTATTTTTCACAATATCAAGCATATTGGAGATCTTGCTTTCGGAAAATTCATTGTCTTTGCGATTCCCTAAAAGCCAGCAGTAGCAACTCCAGCCCGCTGACATTCTCAGCTCGTCACCGCTTGCAATCCATTTATCAGCAACGTCTTGTGCAATATCTGACTCTGATAAAGTTACTGCCACCACAAAATCAGACAGCATATAAAAATACGCTCCATCCATCCAACGATCAAAATCCGACTCAGTCATGGCTTTTGGGTCTGCAATAATGCCTGCAAAGTACATTGCATCATAGTTACCTGTGGCATAAAGCTCCTCAGCTAAATATTGATTTATTTTTATTTTCTTTGCAATTGGTTTCATAGCACCTGTAGCCACGCCAAAAAGCGGCTCGTGCGCACCATTGGATATGTATATTTTTTTAGTTCGTTCCTTACCGAGGGCTTCAAGCTCCTGCATAACTGTTTCGAAATCCATAGTTTTACACTTCCTTCCTTAATATTAATACCTATTTAATTGTAATCAACTAGTCAATATTCTTTATCTAGTCTTCCGTACTTCTCAATTTTACCATTAATCTTTTTCAAGTATTCTGCTCCGCTAGCTTCAGTACACTTCTTCACAATCTTCACGATTTACTTTAAATTGTTATTCCACAATATGGCCTGATTGCAGAAAAAAAAATCCTGCATTTCAATACAGGATTTTTGATCATTTTCTACCTGTGTTGCTCAACAATCGCGCCCTTTAGTTGAATAAAACTTATGTAATTATTCCTTATTTTTTAAAAATTGGCTTATCGAAGTCCGATAAGCCAATTCCATACATATTGTATTATTTTGATAATGCGATTTTTATATGGGCTAAGTGGTGCTCTTCGTGCCAAGCTAATTTTGCAACTTTTGTTGCAACTGTTATTTTACCGTTTTCCTGGTGGGTAAAAGCTCGATCTAATTGCTCTTCAGTTAAACTATATCCTAAAGATACGATGCGCTCATTTATACCTTCTAGCATTTTAATAGAACTTTCTACAGGTAGCTTTGTATCCGGTTGAATAGCCCACTTTTCTTCATCAAAAGCTGGTACTGTTGGATTCTCATCTGTTAAAGCCAGCTTCAAACGTTGATACATGTTCAACTGGGAATCTGCAATGTGATGAACAAGTTGACGAACTGTCCAGCTACCATCACGATATGTTCTGCTTAATTCCTCATCACTTAATGAGTCAACAGTTTCTCTTAATCGAATCGTGTAAGTTTCAATTTCCTTTAGCCATTCTTGAATATTTTCTAATGTTACTTTTTCAGGAACTTGTAATTTCCCAATTGGATATCTTACATCCATTTTCAATCCCCTTTTCTCTATTCATATTTCTTTCACTTATTTATTACTGCATAAATTATTTCATAATCCACTTTATATTTTAACATAAATATCTAATTTCCTTATTAAGTGTTATTCAAGAAAATGGCCCGTTTGTGGAACAAGAAAAAATCCTGTATTTCAATACAGGATTTTTGATCAGACTTTTTATAAATGATCGAACTTTATTTCAAAGCCATACATTGTAGTTTTGAAATAAAGTTTGATTAAAAGTGAGCTGCAAACGTTGATTTTATAATAGAAGAAACCCACTCATTTTGAAAAAAGATTCATCAAAATGAGTGGGTTAACTTTCTACTCACGATTTATTTTTATAAAAAAGATTGATCATTTTAGTCTTCGATTTTTAGGAAATTCTCATGGTTGTATCGTATAAAATCACTTATTCTCTTAATAGTAAGATGAGCTGTTTCATTAAACTTGATATGCAAAGGATTAATTGATTCAGAAAGTTCCCCAGTACTGTCAAGATCCTCTCGTGTAACAGCAAATTTCTCTAAAGTATTGGGACAATTATATTTTTTAAGAACTAATTCAGTTTCTTCTAGGAGCAGATACATGGGCTCTTCCCTAAAATACTGTAATCCGGTTTTGATTGCTGACCAAATTTTAGGTTGGGCCATAAAATAGGCACTCCACCAATAGAACTCACACTTTGATTCAATTGCATGATCATAATATACATGAAATACAAACAACGCTTTCTGTCCAGTGGTTAGCTCTTTATAAAAAAGTTCTTTTGAAATGGAACTATTCTCTGGTTGTTTAGCCATTCTTTTTTTATACTCTAGAATCAACGGTTTAAAACAAGCATTAAGCAAGGCTTCATCGTCTAAGTAATCGAACTCTTGTTTTTTAATCTGAATTATCATCAATTATCACTCCTTAAATCAATATACAGTGATTAGAAAAAGAATCGGTATAGTATACAATTGGCATTCGGATATCAAGTATGGCCCCTATCTGCCAATCGGACCGAATGGGCAGAAAAAGCAGGTATATCTGGTCGCCATCATTGATGATGCCACCCGCTTCATTGTCCACGCGGCCTTCTATCCGATGCTTGACAGCCGTTGTGTCGAAGACGCACTGAGGCAGGCCATCATGAAACAGGGTGTGCCGGAAGCCGTCTATTTCGACAACGGGAAACAGTTCCGGAACCGCTGGATGAAACGGACCTGCAGCACACTCGGCATCCGACTGCTTTATGCGCGTCCCTACTCTCCGGAATCGAAAGGAAAAGTGGAACGGTTCAACCAGACGGTGGACGGTTTCCTTGCGGAAGCCGCCCTTGAAAAGCCGAAAGACCTGAACCGGCTGAACGACCTTTTCCAGGTCTGGCTAGAAGAGTGTTATCAGCTGAAAACCCATGCAGGGCTTGAAGATGGAAAAAGTCCACTGGAGGCTTTTCGCGGTGATGCAAAGCCCCTTCGTTTTGCCGATATGCGGCTGATTGCAGACGCCTTCCTCCATGCGGAGACCCGCAAGGTGGACAAGTCGGGCTGCATCAGCTTTCAGGATCAGAAGTATGAAGTTGGCCTGGCCTTTATCGGGTGCAAGGTGGATGTGGTCTATAATCCGGCGGATCTCGAAGAGTTGCGGATCGAATACGAAGGGCATGAGCCATTCATGGTGCGGAAGCTGATCATTGGGGAACGGGCCGGCCAAAGGACAGACCTTCCGGAGACGCTTCTGCCCTAGGCTGCGGATCATTCGCGTGTGCTGCAGGTTGCCGGGTCCAGACATGAGACACGGGAACAGAATCGACCGGCGGCCATTTCCTACCGTGGTTTGAATGAGGGGGAAAGCCGTCATGTATGAGTCGTTTTACGGCATGAAAGCCACGCTCTTCGCACGTGACATTCCGGTTTCCGACCTGTATCCCTCCAGTATTCTCGAAGAGATGATCAGCCGTTTGCGGTATGCGGCAGAGCGTCAATTGTTTGCGGTGGTGACAGGAGACTGCGGAACAGGTAAGACAACGATGGTCCGAAGGTTCACAAAGGAACTGGATGCCTCACGATACAAACCGTTGTATCTCTCCGATTCCAAACTGACGCCAAGGCACTTCTACAAGGGGCTCCTCGAACAGCTGGACTGCGAGTCGAAGTTCTATCGCGGCGACGCCAAACGTCAGCTGCATCGGGAAATCGAGGTCATGCGCGGCATCCATCAGCTGTCACCAGTCGTCATTGTCGATGAGGCACACCTGCTTGACAAGGAGATGCTTGAGGAAGTGCGCTTCCTGTTGAATTTCAAAATGGATGCCCAAAGCCCGATGGCACTCATTCTCGTCGGGCAGAGCGAGTTGCGGGACCGTCTCCGACTTCAGTCATTTACCGCGATTCGCCAGCGCATCGACCTTCAGTGCCGCGTCAATTATCTGGACAGGTCGGAAACGGGTGCCTATATGGAACGCCATCTGAAATATGCGGGCGCAGGCCGCGATCTGTTTACGGAATCTGCGATGGATGAAATCCATGCCTGGTCCGGCGGCGCAGCCAGGCTGATCAACAAGGCCGCAGCCCATTGTCTGATCTACGAATCAAGCAATGGACACAGAATCATAGACGACCATATGGTCCGCCGTGTCATCGAGGGAGAATTGGAGTGATTCTCCTTCCTCTTTTTCGCCTTTTATGGACAGTTCCGCCAGCAAAATCCGGACATCAGACCGCGTCAACTGCCAGACATTTCGAGGCGTCATTAACACTTAAATTAAAAGATAATCGTTATTTTAGAAATACTTGTATCTCATAATTCCAATGAATCAGTCCAGTGAATACGATTTCTTGAACAATAAAAGCAGTATCAACGCCGTATACTTGTTTTGCTTTTTGTACGATATTTTGTATCGTGATTTTCCGGCTTTCCTCCGTGCAATAACAACATAGATACGTTCCCTCTGGTAGAAAAGTAATCTGATTACTATCGTTGTATTGTTTACATACTGCAAACAGACATGTTTTATTCTCCTTTGTGAGAATTCCTGCTGCATCTTCAAAGGTTATCTGTGCTTTTGAATGTTTGTCCATCTGTTCATAAAAGTAGTCATGGAACTTCCATAAGTTTTTAAGATTAGGCTGTTCTAAAGAATCCGCCAGTATAATCGCTCTTTTTGGAAGGGTTGAAAGGTATATTTCACCCAATAATTTCTTCTTTAGACCATTTTTCAGTTTTTTCTCCGAATCTTTCTGTGCAAGCCGTAATTGTTGTTTTACCCCTTTGAGCCGCTTGATTTCTTCATTCACTTTTTCCTCAGCACTGCGGAGAGATTGAAGGATTATAGAAAAATCATTCAACTCTAATATTTCCTTAATATCGGTGAGTGATAAACCCGTTTGTTTGAGTAAATCAATGATTTGAAGATGAATAATCTCTTGTTCTGAATAATATCGATATCGGGAGATAGGATCTATTTTAATAGGCTTCACAAGTCCGATCCGATCATAATGGCGTAATGTTTCGCTTGTCATATTTGCCATACGTGCGGCTTCATTGATTAAAAAATTAGTATTTATTATAAAAGCCTCCTTGACCTTTGTGTAACACATAGGTTTATACTTTCGATTGTATCTTAGAGATAGGGCTGTTACAACAAAGAAAGGAAATTGGTCATCTGCTCTATAGTGAAAATGGCTGTCAAGCTACGCCATATTTTAGCTATAAGTACAGGGTGAGCAAATAAGAAAATTCAACATGAGAAAGACAATCGAAAGGCGGCAACAGAGCAGTTATGAAAAATTGGTACAAGCTTGATAATGCAGGAAAGTTGTTTCCAGCAGTTCAAAATAGAAAGAAAACATCTGTTTACCGTATTTCAGCAATTATGGATTCCCCAATCGATGCATTATATTTGCAACAGGCTACAGATACGGTAGCACGTCGTTTTCCAATGTTTCTGGTAAAGTTGCACAGAGGTGTTTTTTGGAATTATTTGGAGCATAGGAAGAATCCGCTTATGGTAGAAGAAGAACAGCACTATCCTTGTCAGAGCATTAATGTCTCCGATAACAATCGTTATCTTTTAAAAGTCTTATATTTTCAAAATCGTATTTCCGTTGAGTTTTTCCATGTACTTGCGGATGGATTTGGGGCTACGGAATTTCTCAAGTCACTCCTGTTTTATTATCTATCTTACTGCGGATATAAAGTAGAAGCAGAGGGGCAAATTTTGCTAGAAGATGACGGTACAGATCCAAGTGAGAGTGAAGATAGTTTTAAAAGATATAGTAAATCTGTCTATTATGAGAGCTTTAGTAATCGAAATGCTTATCATATTAAAGGTACACCATTTGAGCAATATGGTTTTAATGCTGTACATGGTGTTGTCAGTGCATGTGAGTTAAATACATTAGCAAAAAAGCATGACACGACCATTACGGCTTATCTGACAGCACTACTCATTTATTCAACTTATCAAACGAGAGTTGCAGGTGAAGGGTCTAAAACACCGATTGTAGCCGCAGTTCCTGTGAATCTACGTAAACTTTTCCCATCTAAAACGCTTCGTAATTTTTTCGGTGTAGTCAATATTGGAGCAGTCGTTTCCGAATATACAACTATGGAAGACTTGATTGGGCTCTGTCATGATATGTTAAAGCATAAAACGTCGCCATTGCATTTGCAAAATATACTATGTAGTAATGTTGCTCGGGAGAATAATAGTTTAGCGAAAATGGTTCCATTACCGATCAAAAAGTGGCTGATTCGTTTAGGGTTTCAGATGTTAGGTGAAAGAAAGACAAGTTTGACGATCTCAAATCTTGGACGGATTCGTTTACCAGAAAGCATGAGCAAGTATGTTCAGCAAGTGGAGACATTGGTCTATCCCTCACCACAAAATCCGATCAACTGCGGCATTAGCTCTGTCGGTGATCGGTTGACAATCACATTCGTTAGAAGTATTACAGAAGCAGATATTTTACAATACTTTTTCTCCTATCTCACTAGTGAGGCTGGTTTGTCGGTAGAACTATATTCTAATGGATGGGGGGAAGCACATGACGAAATGTTCTAGATGCCACGTCGATGTGCATGGACAACATGCACAATGTCCATTATGCCGGAAACCACTTGCTGTAAAGGGAAATAGTATAACTACTTATCCTATTTATGAAATAAAAGCAATGGAAAATAAGATTGTCACACGCTTTCGGCTATGTTTATTTCTAACACTAACAGCAATCATCTTATCCGTTACAATCAATGTGCTAACTTTTGCAATCAATCCGGTTCTTTGGTCGCTCATTTTAACGATGGGACTTATATATCTATGGGTAGCTGTCAAAGACACCTTTTTGTCCAAAAACCACATCGGCAGAAAAATCCTACTAAATTATGTAATGTTGTCTATCTTCCTGCTTGTCATTGATGTTTGTATAGGATTCACAGGATGGTCAACGAATTATATTATTCCGCTATTTGGCATCGCAGCTACTTTTTTAATGACCTTTTTTGCGATTCTCTATAAGTCTCTATGGCAAAATGATATTGGGTACATTCTTGCGATGTTTTTTATTAACTTAATTCCGTTATTTTTATTTGTTTTTCATTTATCATTCATTGTTTGGCCTTGTGTGGTTGCGATTATGTACTCCTTAATTACAATTTTAGGTATGTTGATTTTTTATCAAAGAAGATTTAAAAATGAGATTCAGAAGCGGTTTCATGTCTAAGTTTTTTGAATAAAAGCTAGAATGGATTCCTGTTTGAAAACAGGGACCCATTCTAGCATATATACTATATTACTTTCGATTAAGACTAGAAACAGAAAAGCGAATGGAGCGCTTTATATAGATTGAAATAATAAAAATGAGGCAACATCTTGAATTTTAAGCCAAGGCTGATAATCTGCCCCACTGCCCGTTCCTCGACCTTCTTTAATCCACTTATCAATTTTAGATGTTCTTTTTCTTTTCGACACAAAAACACCCCTTTAGATAATCATATCCAAAGGGGCAAAGCTTCGCATCTTTTTTATAAACGTCGCGACTTTATTTTAAACATCGCATCTTTTTTATAAACATCGCGACTTTATTTTAAATCTACAACATATTAAATAAAATCTATTTCCTTACTCCACCGTCACACTCTTCGCCAAATTCCTCGGCTTATCAACATCACAACCGCGATGCAATGCAGCATAATAAGAAATTAACTGCAATGGAATAACAGACGCAAGTGGTGATAATGCCTCATGAAGTGCTGGGATAATAAAGCGGTCGCCTTCTTCTTCCAGACCCTTCATAGAAATAATGCATGGGTTTGCACCTCGTGCTACTACTTCTTTTACATTGCCTCGGATACCCAAGTTTACATGCTCCTGTGTTGCAAGAGCGATGATTGGTGTTCCGTCTTCAATAAGGGCGATTGTGCCGTGTTTCAGTTCTCCTCCAGCGAATCCTTCCGCTTGGATGTAAGAGATCTCTTTTAGCTTTAATGCACCCTCAAGTCCGACATAATAGTCGACTGATCGGCCGATGAAGAAGCAGTTGCGTGTTGTAATTAAATATTCGCGTGCTATTTTTTCCATCTCTTCCTTTTGGCCGCAGAGGACTTCCATTGTATTTGCGACAATGCCTAATTCCTTTGTTAGATCAAATTGTAAGGAAAGATCTTTTCCTTGTGCAGTAACTGCAGCAAGGATTGCCAATACTGCAAGCTGTGCAGTGTATGCTTTTGTTGATGCTACTGCTATCTCTGGACCAGCATGAAGTAACAATGTGTAGTCAGCTTCCCTTGATAATGTAGAGCCTGGTACATTTGTGATTGTTAATGCTTTATAGCCTTTTTGTTTAACTTGAACTAATACTGCACGGCTGTCAGCTGTCTCACCACTCTGCGAAATGAATACAAATAACGGTTTCTCTGAAAGAAGCGGCATATTGTATGAAAATTCACTTGCAATATGAACTTCTACAGGGATTTTAGCCCAATTTTCCATAAATTGCTTACCAACTAAACCAGCATGATAACTAGTCCCAGCAGCAATAATATAAATACGATCTGCATCGTTAACTGACTCGATAATATGAGAATCAATACTTAATTCACCATTCTCATTGCGATATTTTTCAATAATTCTTCGCATGACTAATGGCTGTTCATCGATTTCTTTTAACATGTAGTGAGGATATGTTCCTTTTTCAATATCACTCACATCCAACTCAGCTGTATATGGAGCACGTTCTACACTATTTCCTTGGAGATCTTTAATGGCAATCGATTCAGCCTTCAAAATAACAATCTCTTTATCCATAATTTCAACGTATTGATCTGTTACTTGCAGCATTGCCATTGCATCAGATGCAATAACGTTAAATCCATCCTTTCCTAAACCAACGAGTAAAGGACTTTTGTTTTTTGCGACATAAATTACATCAGGATTCTCTTTATCTAATAGAGCAATAGCATAAGATCCTTTTAACTGTAATAAAGTTTTGCGGAATGCTTCTTCCACTTCCAGCCCTTCACTTACAGACTTTTCAACGAGCTGTACAATGATTTCTGTATCTGTGTCACTCTTTAAATTAACATTTTCTAAATGCTCACGCTGCAAAATAGAATAGTTTTCGATTACTCCATTATGAACAAGTGTAAAACGACCTGAGTTGCTTTGATGTGGATGTGCGTTTGTCCGGCTTGGTACGCCGTGAGTTGCCCAGCGTGTATGTCCGATTCCTGCTTGAGCTTGAACACTCGTATCTACCACTTCGCGAAGCGTTGCAATTCGTCCTTTTTCTTTAAAAACTTGGACACCATTTTCATTAATAGTTGCAATTCCAGCAGAGTCATATCCACGGTATTCTAATTTCTCCAGACCACGAAGTAAAATTTCTTTACAATCTTGCCTGCCAATATATCCTACGATTCCACACATATATTTTTCCTCCCATTATGAAGCGGGGACAGGAAAGTTATTCGGGGACTTTCAACTGTCCCCTCACTCATGTTTTCTATTTTTTGGAAGGCTATGTTTTTCCCTTTGTGCAAAGAGTTACCCCTTTGTTTTACGGAAAAACTTACGGTTGTAACCGATCAACCGGGAGGCATCCGCCGAATTTTCGATAACCTCCATCCTCGTCAACTATGCTCATGTACGCTCACGCATAGTTCAGGCGCTTTTATATTTTGTCCACTATCCTCCTTTCTAAAAGCTGATACAAAGCTAATCTTACAATATTGGAAAAGAAGTCGTCAATTATGAATATAACTTCTTTTCTAACATTTACATTACAAGTATATGCTAAAACTCATATAATTGTTTCTATTGTGACTAGATGAAGAAACAACCTATGCATTTTACACATAAAAGTTATACAATTATAATATATGCAGAGAAAAATAGATTAGAGATTGAACATAAAAGATACACTCATTTTCTACTAAAGTGTCCATCTATATTCGTTCAATATTATCATAATGTAATTTGGAGGACTTAAAGAAATGAGATTGGCTACAATATTAATTGCCCGTATCATGCCTGTCTGGATCATTGTTTTTGCAATATGGGGAGTTTTCTCGCCGGAATTGTTCCGAAGCTGGGATATTGCGACAGGTCCTGCATTAGGTTTTGTATTATTCATCATGGGCTTGACCCTTGATAAAAACCGCTTAGGTATCCTTCTTAAACATCCAAAAGTCCCTTTGCTAGGTTCTTTCGGAAAATGGATCATTGCGACTGTCATTTCCATACCTATCGGTTTACTGTTTTTCGGCTTTTCAGAATTATTTTATGGAATAATAATGGCAGGAATCGTCCCAAGTGGAACTTCTGCGAATTTAAATTCATTAATTGGACGAGGCGATCTTGCTTTAAGTATTACTATGTCTGCAGTAGACACATTAATTGGTCCGCTGTTAACCCCTCTGCTGGCAAAATGGATTATTGGCTCTACCGTTCATTTTGAATATATGCCGTTCCTATGGAAGATGATCAAAATTGTTTTTTTACCTTTGTTATTCGGAATAGCATTGCAGTACTTTTTACCAAAATCGAATAAATTTATTAAGCCCTACGCTCCGATCATATCTGCCATGTCCTTATATGTAGTTGTTGCAGGGATTGCCGCTAATGCAAGCAAACCTTTATTAGCACATACATCGATCCTGCCATCATTATTCCTATGTGTAAGTATACAGATCATCTTACAAATGATTTTGGGATATTGGTATGGAAAATGGATCGGCTGTACCGAAGCCGAATGCAGATCGATGCTATTTGAAGTAGGAATTTGTAACAGTGCATTGGCTACTGTTCTCGCTAATGATACGTTCGGCCCTTTAGCTGGACTAGCTGCGATGGCGAATATGGTATGTAATTTAACACTCGGAAGCTTAATGGGTGTTATATTCAGCTATATTCCTATCCGACCAAAGTCTCAACAAAATATAGAAGCAAACGATAAAGTAAGCAGTATGTAAAATGACTTATCTGCTTTAAAAAGGGTCTGACCTCACTAATGGATAGAAAGCTGTGGGGTCTGACACTTTCTCTTATAATATCATTGAAGTATTTTCATATTATTAAAGCGTATCTTTTGAAATAATTCCTCTTTATTTTGAGCGATTGCTTCATCTGAAGAAATAACTTTCCCTTCAACAAGAGCTTGAAACATCTCCATCACCCACGGTGTATCCAAATGAGCTTTTTTTATTATTTCTTCTTGCTGAAAAACAGTAACCGGATCGCTATGGCATAACACTTCACCATCATGCATAACGACCACTTCATCAGCCCACTCATACGCAAGGTTCACATCATGCGTTGATAAAATAATCGTCTTTTGCTGTTTTTGTATAATATTTAATACATTCATAATTTGCTTTGAATAATAAGCATCAAGTCCCGCAGTCGGTTCATCGAGAATAATAACTTCAGGGTCCATAGCAAGAACACCTGCTATAGCAACACGCTTTTTTTGGCCTAGGCTCAGGAAATGTGTAGGCTTGTCTTTTAATACAGCAGTCTCTGTCTGCTCCATCGCCCATTCCACTCTCTCTAAAACCTTTTCATTAGATAAACCTAAATTTTTAGGACCGAACGAGATATCTTGAATGACACTTGCGGAAAATAATTGAGAATCTGGATCTTGAAAAACAATTCCTACTTGCCTGCGCAGTGATAGAAGGGCTTTTCGGTTATATGCCACTTCTTTTCCCTTAAAATAAATCTTTCCGCTTGTCGGCTGTAAAATACCATTTAAATGTAAAAATAATGTAGATTTCCCAGCACCATTATTACCGAGTAAAGCAATTTTCTTTCCTTGCTTAATTGTAAGGGAAAGACTTTTCAATGCAATCGTATCATCAGCATACCGATGGGATAATTGATCAATAGAAAAAAGGACTGATTCCATTTATAAACTTCCTCCAAACTGTATATATACAACAGCCATTCCCGTAAATACCCCTCCAATAATGAGCCAATTAATGAGGGAATAACGATAAGATTGTTCAAAAAATAACATTTGTTCTTCATACCCTCTGGAATTCATTGCGATCGTTAACTGTGTTGTACGCTGGAATACTTTTAAAAAAAGCACAGTAACAAGTAAACCAAGAGATTTTATTCCCTGTCTAACCGTTACATATCCTAAACGGGAAGACTGTGATTGATAAATATTAGCGGCTTCATCCAAAAATACAAATATAAAACGGTACGTTAAAGCAACTAATTCAATGAATAGGAGCGGTAATTTTACTTTTTGCAGTACATGAAGAATAGCAGTTAACGGTGTTGTTAACGTTAGAAAGTATAAACAGCTTATGCTGCTTAATACGACGGCAACAAGATTTCCGACCTGTTCCACACTTTTTTCGCTTATATATACTTGCCAGCTTCCTATATGTGCAGACCAAATACAATTTGAAACGATAACTTGTCCATCAGCAAAAGAGAGAAGAATCGTCACTACTCCGGATAATAGAAAAAATATTGGAAGCAGAAGCAGCTTTATATAGTATTTAAAAGGGATTCCTGCAGCTAAAACAGTAAAAGCACTCATCACTATGAAAATGATGAGTGATAGAAAAGAATCTTTCGCGATTATAACGAACAGTAATAGACAAAGAGAGAATATCACCTTCTCTACTGGATGAACATGCTTCAGTCTATTGAAGTAAGCATATTTATCAATTAGCAGCATTTGAGACCTTCTTATTTTTTTCTTCTTCCTGTTTGCTTCTTCCTCTCATTAAGCCGATAAAATATCCGATAAATCCTGCACCGAGTGCTGCTTGTAAAGCAAATAATAAACTCTCTATTTCTCCGCTCGGCGGCTCCCAGATCGTATGGAACCATTGTTTATAATCAGGTGCTATTTCAGTGATTGCTTCTTCCGCTTGGCCGTCCGCTCCTTCAAAGTCTGCTCCTTTTTGAATAAAGAGCGGAATGACAGCAAGCAGAACGACGATTAATAGAAGGATTAAATTCTTTTTCATATTAGCGTCCCTCCTTAGATAAAACACGCAGAAGCTTTAATTCTTTTAGATTATATTTTGTTAATACATTCATAATAATGACTGTTAATATTCCTTCACTAATTGCTAGAGGAATTTGAGTAAGAGCAAAAATGCTAGAGAATTTAGCAAATGAGCCTGCAATACCGCCAGCCTCAGAAGGGAACGCTAAAGCTAATTGGAAAGATGTTACGATATATGTACCTAAATCAGCTAAAGCTGCTGCTAAAAATACAGAAATGGCAAAAGAAAAACCAACCTTTTTTGCACCTTTATATACAAAATATGCAATAAGGGGACCGACAACTGCCATCGAAAAAGCATTTGCTCCTAGTGTTGTTAAACCGCCGTGAGCAAGTAATAAAGATTGGAAAAGAAGAACAATAAATCCGATTACACTCATTGCTGTAGGTCCGAAAAGTACTGTACCAAGCCCCACTCCTGTAGGATGGGAGCAGCTTCCTGTAACAGAAGGAATTTTTAAAGCAGATAATACGAAAGCAAAGGCTCCTGATAAACCGAGCATCATTTTTAGTTCCGGATGTTCCGTTACTTTCTTTCTAATAGAACGCAGCCCAATAATTAAAGAGGGCAAAGTAACTCCCCACCAAAATATTGCCCATTCAATCGGTAAAAAACCTTCCATAATATGCATAGCAAAAGCTTGCTTCGGTATAAAGACTAATAGAATTGAAAAATATAGAATGATAAAGCTCTTTTTTATAATTTCGCGTAACATCTTCCTGTCTCCTTACATGATTTACTTTAACTTTATCAAGAGAGTTTCCTATATTACCCTCTATCATTTCTTGTATGGTATCACCGCCCAAATCATTTCCCAACGCGAAATCAAAATCAAAAAAGCACTTCTCTCTGATAGAAAGAAGTGCTTGACTAGTAATAATTAGAGATAAACTAATAATTTATCAGCCTTACCATTGTCAACTCTTCCCCATCCGCGTAGGTTAATAAAGTCATTCCTTATGGCAGGTCTCCTGGCTTTGAATCAACATCTCATTCTATCCTTCCCATCAATTATTCACATGACAGTGGATGTAAACCTTTGAATAAGACTCCTCATTACAGTGGCGGGACCGCATCGGATTTACACCGATTTCCCTTTTAAGCTAAACGTTTTAAAAAACAATTTAACACCATAAAGTTAAATTAAGTTTTGAATTCCTATCATATTGTAACATGAGTATGGGATTGAATCTATCAAATAATAAATCCTATTGATTCCTCTGCAGCTTTGTCTGCCGGCAGCTGCTCCCTATTCATTTTATAAGCTCTGTGATTTCCGTATTTCTCTTAGAATTTATTTTAGAGAAGATAATGATTTAAGAGGTTATATATGCTTACAAGCATGAAAATGCATCACATATATTAAAAGTAGATTTATCTGCTTTAACAGTTTGTTTTTAATATAGGATTATAGAAGAAGAAACAAATCGTGTGATATATGAAGATCCCTTTAGAAGGTTTACTCAATCTTTAACTTAGAAGTGTTTATATGCTGCTAAGTATGCATCGAACATATCAAATGAAGCTGTTTTCTTTACTTCTTTTTGTGCTTTATTATTTTTTTGAAAGATATTAAGTTTTTTAAACATGTTGTTTTCCTCCTGGTGTTTGTTTTAATTTTGATTTAGAGATGTTTGTATGCTGCTAAATATGCATCGAACATATCAAATGAAGCTGTTTTCTTTACTTCTTTTTGTACTTTATTGTTTTTTTGAAAGATATTAAGTTTCTTAAGCATGTTGTTTTCCTCCTGTGTTATTGTGTCATTTAGTATCTTTATTATCATTGATTTCAGCTATTTTGACAAAGTTGGAATTCGGTTATGAAAACGAAAACAAAGGAAATGAAAGCCGTTGTCATCATACTTTTACTCTTAATATCTCCCTTTTTCGCAATTTTTCATATAAATCCAATTCCTCTTCTATGAAAATCGATTCTACTCTTTTCATAATAGCTTCTTTCCCCTCTTAAAATGGTAGTAAGAGTGGGGGCTTACCAAATTCCATTCAATAAAGTACACCTTCAATCAGTGGAGGATTTTCTTTATCTTCCACTGATTGTTAGATGAACTAAGCCCGCCTTACGAATATCTATCTACCCGCTTAGCAATCGATTCCTTCAAACGGGAGGCTTTTATACTGCCTTTTCATTGCCTTTCCTTATCACAGTCTGATTCACCCATGAAGTTAGGTTTCTAGGTTCATTTAGTTTTTCAAAAGATGATAACTGTCTAGAGAAGCTGTGGATTTACGACCTTTCCCCCAACCTATTGCTTCCCGATAACTTCCCATAAATTCTTTTTCTTTAAAAGTTATCTCCTGAGATTCATGTGGATTATCTGGTAAATGGGAAACAAACAATGCATCAACCGGACAATACAGCTCACACATAAAACATGTCTGACAATCTTCTTGTCTCGCAATAATAGGATGGCTGTCTTCTACTTTCTCAAATACATTTGTAGGACATGTCTTAACACATAAATTACATTTGATGCAGTGATCTTCACTAAGATACTTGATCATAATAATATCCCCTTCTCTTCTAACCTATTACTGGATAGTCTAATATGAATATCTTCTATACCATTAGCTATTAACCGGTATTGCATGTTTTTATTTTCTGTTGGATAATCATCACGTTTATGCATGCCACGAGTTTCCTTTCTATTTAAAGCACTCGTATACATCCATCGAGCCGTCGCAATCATCGAAGTAATCTCTCTTGTTTGAACTATAGCTCGGGGATCTTGAGAAATCGGGCTGCTATTATGGACTTCTCTCCATAGCTCATTTAATATTCGCATCGAATTTTGGAGTTTTTCTTCGGTACGAAATAAATTCTTTTCAAAAGGGATAACCTCGTTTTGTAATGCTCTGGTTATTCCTATAGCATCCAAAGATTTACCTGTGGAAGGTTCGAAACATCCTCTTTCTTCGAAAAAAATTCTTTTATTTCCAAATTCACCGATACTATGTGTATATAGAGCGGCGGCCTTTCCTGAGATGCGACCTGATGTCATTGCCCAGGAAGCATTAATGCTTCCGCCCCCTGTCGTCCCGCCAGCAACAAACTCCCTTGTTGCAGCATCACCAGCAGCAAAAAGCCCAGGAACTTTTGTAGCACAAGTATCGTTTACTAGGTTTATTCCCCCATTGCCGCGTACAGTTCCTTCCAGTCGGAGCGTAATCGGAAAGCGTTGTTGAAACGGATTGATACCTGACCTGTCAAAAGGGACAAAAAAATTCGGCTGTGTAATGCGCATTGCTGTTTGTATTTCCTCAGTTGCTTTATCTAACTCGGCGTATACCGTGCCTTCCAGCATATGCTTCGCAAGAGAACGTTTGTCTTTTTGTACAATGACTGTTCCATCTTCTTTAGTAAAAGTAGCCCACTGAAAGAAAAAGTTCTTTGTAACTGTTGAAAATGCAGCAGAGAGCCCATATTCATTAGAGAATTCCATTCCTGACAACTCCGCGCCTACCTCGGCAGCCAGCAAATAACCATCCCCTGTCAGTACATTGCATCCGAGAGCTTTACTTAAAAACGCACAGCCTCCTGTCGCAATGATTACAGCCTTCGATCTTACCGTCCAATTTTCTCCTGTTTGCAGCCTTACACCGCTCGCCCCGCCAACTCCTGCATCATCTGCTAGTAATCGCAGAGCCGGTGAATGATCTAAGATTTTCACACCTGCTTTCTGGATTGTCCTTCTCATTAACCGCATATATTCTGGTCCTTGCAAACTTCTACGAATAGGGACTCCATATTCATCTGTTGCAAAGGGATAACCCAGCCTTATTAATTCTTCTGTTCCTAGCTCGGTCTCATTAATTAATCGCTCCAGCCAACTTCGTTCAGCTAAAGAATTCCCTCTCTCTAAATAACTAATGATCTCTTTCTCTCTTTTTTTGGATTCAGAATGAATATTCCAAAGGTTGGTTCCTGAAGGAGCAGTTGCTCCACTGCTGCCACAATAACCTTTATCAGCAAGTATCACTTTAACACCCATCGAAGCTGCCGTATAAGCTGCCCAGGTTCCAGCAGGTCCACCGCCTATTACTAATACATCAGCTTCTATATTTACATCATTGCCAGACATGAATTTCCCCCCAAAATTGTTATTTACATATAAATACTATTGGTTTACTATGTATTGAAGGTAACATGACTGATAAAACAATTCAATAACATGGCTAACAGTGAAATATGAATGACTCGGAATGAGTATTAAATACATTTTTTGTAATTTATTGGAGGTGTAAAAGATTGAGCAATGAGTTTAATCTCTTGACTTTACAAGAGGCCATGGATCTTCTACAAATTAGCCGCTCCACAATCAATCGTTGGCGTAAAGATAAAGGTCTTCCTGTTATAAAGGTTGGAAAAGATGTTTTTGTTGATAAAAATGAACTTCAGAAATGGGTACGGAGCCATACTTATATTGAAAACCAGCCTGTTAAACCAGTTATAGAAACGATCACTATTGGATATCAAAGTATGAATGCTCATTTATGGAGCTCGCTTATCATTAAAGAATTACATTTATTTGAGGAAGAGTTACAAAAAATTCACCCTAATCATCCTATTAAAATCCAATGGGCTGATTTAAATGGTCCTCAACAAATAGAAGGAATGCTGACCGGCCGGATTCAAATCGCTTCTTTAGGAGATTTCCCATTAGTTAGCTTGTATCAATTAAGCAGCCTGTTACCTTCCTTTCAACCAAGATTACTTGCTTTCGATGGAAAGAATACTCACAATGAAGGCTTTTCATTAGTTATTCCAAAAAAATCAAATCTTCGGATGGATCAGATATCAAACCATACAATTGCAACATTGTCTCATTCCAGTTCCTGGCACCGATTATATAAAGCCTTTCAATCGGAGCGAATAAATCCAACAATCATTAGTCAAGATTCACTTGAAAATATGAATAATATTTTATCGAATCAAGTTGATGCCACTACAATGATTGAGCCATTTTTAAGTATGATTACCCATCTTGAACTCGGAAAGAAAATTCAATTAGAAGGGTGTGAGGATGACTATTTAACTGGCATTGTAGCAGAAGGTCAATGGGCGTCACAGCATGCGGATATTGTTATTGCCTATTTAAAAGCTCATCTTCGTGCCCATCATTTGATCCGAAATAACCCTTTTAAAATCTCTAAAGTAATATCGCAGCATATTGATTTTCCTATTCAGGTTGTTTCTATTATATTATCGAAAATTCGGTGGGACGCAGCAATATATGATCGGGATGTTCTCACCTTAAGCAATATCGGGCAAACACATCATCCTGTTACAACAAAATGGATGGATAATCTATTTGATACGAATAAACTTAGAAATTGTTTCGTCAATGATTCCTATCTCCAAGAAGCAGCAATACAATTGAAGCTTCCTATGATGAACAGTTCTATTCTTAGTGACGATTGGATAGCAAACCAAATTTTTTAATAATATCTCCCTTTTATCACCTGTACTTTCAAGCTATACAGTCATATTTTAAGAAAGATAAAATATACACACATAGTTTTTTCGATAGAATCCCCTCGCAATCATGGATAAACGAGGGGATTCTTAACTTATATGTCCTATTCTAGACAAGTGATTGAACACAACTTAATTTTTTAAAAATACTATATGAAGCTCCTTAATATTTAATAGAAATTAATCAAAGAATAAAGAAGATGAGAAGTTTTCTATCCACTTCCATTGGGCTGATCAGCGACACCTTTTTACACATAGTAAAGAACCCTACGGCTTACAATACATACAGAACGGTAGAGTCTTTATATTTCTTTAACATATTCTTTTTTTTCAAAAGCAGAATCCCATCTACTCAACTTTGAATTATGCCACAACATTATAACGTTTTAAGAATTTCTTCCCTATCCAGACAAATAATCTATCCATGAGAAATCCCATCAGCCCTAGGACAACTAAACCTACGAAGATCCAATCTGTCTGAAAGTACAATCTTGCATTCCAAATCATAAAGCCGACACCTTCATTTGCAGCAACCATTTCTGCTCCAACGATCGCCATAAAAGATGATCCCATCGCAAGCTTTGCACCTGTGAAAATGTATGGGACAGAAGCCGGGATAATAACGTAGCGCATCACTTGAAAGTTAGAGGCCCCCATGCTTTTTGCCGACTTAATTTTATCCTCTGAAATGGAGAGAACACCTGTTAATGTGTTGATTGTTACAACGAAAAACGTTGCGTATATGATTAAAAAGATTTTCGATTGCTCTCCGATGCCGAACCAAAGCATAAACAATGTAATAAATGCTAAAGGGGGGATGAAGCGGACAAAGTTAATCAATGGCTCCACAAGCGACCTGATCACCTGATTACTGCCTATGAATAAACCTAACGGAATGGCTATCAAATTTCCTAAGAACCAGCCTGCGAGCACACGGGCGAAGCTGTAGCCCATATAAATAAACAGTGAGCCGTCTTTGCTAAGTTCTATCGCTCCCTGCAGGGTGGCGAGAGGGCTGGGCAGAAATTGAGGATCTGAAAAATAAGCTGCAATACTCCAAATGACCAATAATCCGACCCACGTTAAAATACCTGTTTTTAAAATACTTTTCCAAAGGCTCTTAAAAGCTTTCTCTTTTTTCGCTGGTTTATCCCTGACTTCATGTTGTGCAATTGTTTCCATTTATATGACCTCCTTAGTCAAAATGAGACTGAACGATTTCATAGTAATGATTGAAATCCGGGCTTGTAATTTTACGTGGATAAGGCAAATCGATTTCGTACATACTCGTAATTTTCGAGGAAGGGCCGACAGACATAATGCCAATACGCTGGCCGAGCATCAATGCCTCCTGTATATCATGCGTCACGAAAATAACAGTCTTATTCGTCTCCTGCCAAATCCTAATAAGTTCCTTTTGCATCGTGCGTCTCGTCATGGCATCCAATGCACCAAACGGTTCATCCATCAGTAAAATATCAGGATTATTCGCAAGGACGCGTGCTAACTGTACACGCTGCTTCATCCCTCCTGAAATTTCACTTGGAAATTTATGATGATGGCCCGAAAGCCCGGCAAGCTCAATATAAGACTGAACAATCCTTTTTCTTTCTGCTAAAGGAATTTTTTTCATTTTCAGTCCAAATTCCACGTTCTCCTCTACTGTCAGCCACGGAAACAAGACAGAATCAGCCGATTGAAAGATGAAGCCCCGATTTGAATCATGATTGGAATTCGCCCTATGTATATCAAGCTGGCCATCCGTTTTATCCAGAAATCCGCCAATAATATTTAGCAATGTTGATTTTCCGCATCCGCTCGGCCCCAGCAAAATATAAAACTCTCCATGCTTTATCGTTAAATCAACATCTTTTAATACATAAACTGTCTCTGATGTGTCCTCTAAAAATGTTTTGGACATCCCTCTGATTACAATAGATGGACTTTTTTCTTGTATCACTGTCATAGGGCGATTCCTCCAATCTTATTTCTCGTATGTTACCGACTCCGGAAATGCTTTACGTAAAGGTTCCAATGATATTTTATCTTCTAAATCAAAATCTTCTTTTAGTAAATTCCTTTCAATAAGCCACTGTTTCATAGTTGATAAATGATCAAAATCTTCCTGTTTAAATCCAACTGTGAAGTTGGAACGTTTTAATTCAAGCAACACATCTTCTTTTTTTATTTTTAATTCTTTATACGCTATTTCTGTCGTACCATCTGGATTTTCCTTCACGTATGCTATTCCTTCCTTAATTGCTTTTAAAATATTCTCAACAGCTTTAGGATTTTTCTCAACAAAGCTTTTATGTGCTACTAAATAACTGTTAAATGAAATATCAATCGAAGAAAGATCATCAATTTTATGCACTCCATCAATCGCTTTAAACTTCTCTACAATAGCCCCATTTGCTAATACAACATCAATATCACCCTTTTTTACACCTACAATCGCTTCATCCGGTGTACTGAACGGTACATAGTGGACTTCCTCTTCTTTAATTTTGAAATGCTCTAAATATTTTGCCCAATGGTATTCACTAACTGTTCCTTTCGCAATCCCAATTCTCTTCCCTTTTAACTGGGACGGCTCATCAATGCCTTTTACTGCTACAATTTCAGAATATTTAATAGTTTCAGATGTACTATTTGTTAATGAAGATAAAATAACTAAGTCACCGCGATTTAAAGAATTTAATAATGCATAGTCAGCCGCAAGACCTGTATCTGTTTGTTCTGTTAATAATGCATTAATCGTATCAAGACCATATGCGAAATTTGATATTTGCGGTTCGATACCATGATTTTCAAAATAGCCTTCTACATTCGCAGCACGAATTTGCAAAGAACCGCCTGCCGCTGTATCAATCCCAATCCGTACTGTTGCCGCTTTTTCTCCTTCTGTATTCGTTTTACTATCATTCGAGCAACCTGCTAAAAAGAGTGATAACACCAAACTAAAAACTATTAGCCCATATAAACGTTTCATCGTAACTCCTCCAATATTAGTTATTCTGCTTTTCCAATGTTTCATCAAAGAGTGCTACACATAATACTCCCTTGCCAATCGACTGTATGCTGGATCTGTAATAAAGTGAAACTTCTATCAGT
>NZ_BCVG01000052.1 GCF_001591625.1 Metabacillus fastidiosus NBRC 101226 | reverse complement strand
CTGATAGAAGTTTCACTTTATAAAAAATAATGATGAAATTTGCTAATAATTTGGTTATAGTATTGTATATTATTTAAGAATGAGGGAATAAAATGTCGACTAAAACAAAGGCGTCAAAAAAAATTGCTACATATTCACTAATTATTATGGGAATGGGTTATATTGCCACTATGCCGTTTGAAGGTTCATTGTGGGTTGATTTATTACATGGGGGTTTTGAAGCAGGACTTGTAGGTGGGTTAGCAGATTGGTTTGCAGTTACTGCATTATTTCGTCATCCGCTTGGACTACCAATCCCCCATACAGCTTTACTGCCTAAGAATCGTAAAAGAATGTCAAATGGACTTGTTTCAGTATTAAAAAATGACTGGCTTTCTAAGGAAAGTATCCAAGAAAAAGTAAAACATATTCCTTTTACTGAAAAGCTAATTGTCATCATAGAAAAACAGGTACAAACATCTCTTTTTAGAGAAGGTCTTGTTAACCTGATCAAGAAAATGATTGGTTATATAGAAGTTGAAAAGCTCACACCTTTCATTAAAAAACAAATAATATCGACTCTTTCTAACGTTGAAATGAAGAAAATTCTTCAATTGATAAGCTCGCAGCTGCTTAATGAAAAGTTTGATAAGAAAGTTTTGGATCATGTTTTGGAAAAAGCAGATAGTTGGTTAAGACAAGAACAAACGAGTCACCGATTAGGTACTGTTTCCATGAATGTAATCAAAAAAATTGAAGCAGATGGAATGCTTCAGTTTGCTCTAAAATCCATACAAAGTCTGCTTAGCGAGGAAAAACTCGGTAATATTGTGCAAAATCTATTATTAAGTGTTATAAAGAATTTGCAGCAAGAGGGAGAATCAAATCGAGAGGCTTTAGTCTTATATATGAGGAAAGAGATACAAGGTATGAGTGATAATAGGCAGCTATTAGAGGGAGTTGAGAAATGGAAAAATCAACTTCTAACGAAATGGGAGCCTGATCAAACAATATCGGAAAGCCTGCAACAAATACAACAAAAGGCATTAGATCTTGTAGATGACAAAGATTTTATTGATACTTACCTTGCGCCATTGATGAATCATTTACTGCACATTATTCAGGAAAATAGCAAAAACATTGATAATTGGATACAGAAACAAATAATAGTTCTCGTTGAAAATAATCATTCACAAATTGGTAATCTTGTACAAGAGAATTTAGATAAATTAGATAATGAAACACTAGTTGATATGGTGGAAAATAATATAGGAAAAGATCTACAATGGATTCGTGTTAATGGGGCAGTTTGTGGTTTTATAATAGGGATTTTCCTAACAGGAGTAGAAGCCCTGTCTAGGCTAATATAGTATCCTTTATTACTATAAACGGTCGCAATTATAGAGGAACATATAGTGTTGATGTGACTTTATTATTGTTTATTTTGAGGAAAATAGATATTAGGCGAAGAAAATTGAACAATTATTTCTTGAACACCGTTCCATTTCGGAACGGTGTTCTGTGTGTTTAGAATATTAAGATTAAACACCTATATTGTATATGAACAAGGGGATAGGAGTTTCGGAGCGAGCAGCCTACGGAGCTTTATAAGGATAAAGATGAAAATTAAAAATATTATGTTGTTCCTAAATCATTTGGAGATTGGTAATCGACAAAAGAATACAATTGCTCTAAGTGTAAAATATTTAAATGTTTTTGTAACGTAATTAAATTCTAGGAGTTATATAAGTGAAAGGGGTGAAAAGAGATGGACTTTGAGGAAATCTATCGAGAATACTTTCAAGAAGTTTATTTGTTTATCAAATCATTAAGTCACGATGAAAGTATAGCTGAAGAAATTACGCAAGAGGCTTTTTTTAAAGCATTAAAGGCAGTTGAAAAATTCGATGGTTCTAAAGATATTCGAGCTTGGCTTTTTACAATTGCAAAAAATACATATTTCTCATATTACAAAAGAAAGAAAAGGCAAATAGATTCAAATTTACTAGAAGAACCAAGTACGGGAGTTCAAATTGTAAAGCATTTGATGAATGAGGAAGATGCCTTTACTGTTCATCAGTTTCTTCACTTGATGGATGAGCCATATAAGGAAGTCTTTTCACTACGCACTTTTGGAGAATTACCTTATGAGAAAATAGGGAGACTCTTTGGAAAGAGCGCAGGATGGGCAAGGGTGACCTTTTATAGAGCGAGAAAACAAATTATGGAGTATATGGAGGAGATGAATCATGAAAGGGATTAAATGCACAATCATTCAAGATGTTTTACCTCTTTATATTGATGAGGTGGTTAGTCAAGATACAAAAGAGATGGTAGAGGAGCATTTACAGCATTGTGAAGAATGTCAAAAGGAATATGAAATAATGAAACAGGAACTCTACATTCCAGCAGAGAATAAAGCCTCTATTTTTAAAAAAATTAATAAAAAATGGCGTAAGAAAAAAGTGGGAATTTCTATTATTTCTGTTTTGTTAACTACTATTATTTTATTAGGAGCATTTTCATATGTTGTTTATTATGAAACTGTTATTCCATATTCGGAAAATCTAGTAAAAATTGAAAAACAAAATGATAATCAATTGGTTTCCCGTTATTTTGGTGAAAGCTATGCCAGTGTTAATGACATGTTTCCTATGCTACTTGAAATTGATGGAGAGAAAAAGAATGTAAGTTTTATCTTTTATACACAAACAATTGCTAAATCTCCTTCAAGAAATCTTATTAATAATGGAGAACATATTAAGGGACAAGAATATATCTCTCCCTTTTCTGAAAGTGAAAAAATTGATGCTGTGTATTATGTAGATTATGATGTAGAAAAAATCACTGCTGGGAAAGATTCTTGGGATTCAATTTTAGAACGTGCAGTATTGATTTGGGAGAAATAACAGATTTTTTTAAGTAGCTCCTTTCTTATATTAAATAAGAGTATGTTTTGGTTGATTGTTTTCAAAACATACTCTTTCTATTATTAAATTTATTTAGCAGATCATTTTATAGGAAATCCACACAGATTAGCTATATATTTTAAGAGTCACAAAGTGCCACATAGGTGTTACAGATCTACGTGATTTAATCTGAATTTTGATTGTTTTTAATGTGGTTTTAGTTGATTAGAAAAGGTATTTCCTCTCCACCATCGTCTGCAAATCATCCGGCTTCACAAACTCAATCGGTGAGCCCCACATATATTTAGCTGTATTTATCTATGAGCTTCTTACTAAACACTGCCGCCTGTACCTTCATTAAAATGCCATTTCTCTGATGAAAAAAACTGTCCTTTTTTCCTCCTTGGTAAGTCTTTGGGAACAGAAAAAACTATTGCAAATAACACTATTCCCCATATTACAAGCATTAACCCGATAATGGGCAATTGTCCTTTTTGTAAAAATGTCCCCGTTACAGGGATATAAATGAATAGAAAAACATTAAATACGATGGTGACGATAATATGTACTATCGCTCCGGCAGGCACTCCGTATTTCACAAATAAATAAACCATTCGCATTTGCAAAAGCCAATAGACAATAGAAAGAAAAAGTACCAAGATTATTCCTATCATAAGTTCTTTCACCACCTATTTTCTGCTAAGTATATCGTTTTTGGTACTAATCTATAGTTTTAGCTAAAAGGTGATAAATACAATATGTCGAGAGCCGAATGTTAAGTAAATACTCGGATTGCAATAATTAAATATAAAACTATGACTTTTTATCCGGTGATTTTAATTCGAAATATATAAAGTTATAAAAAAGTGAACGAAATCGTATAATCCTATAAGACTAAATTTAATTTGTATTCTTATTCCAATTTACCAAATTCTATCCTGTAAAACAAATTAATAAAATAGTAAGAATGATAAACATCCATTTACTTCACAACATATTTTAGTGATTTATAAATTTGCCTTATCCAGTTTAAAATGGCATACTCCTAAAAACCAATATTTTAAGAGAATATAAAATACAATTAACGGAATAAATGAGGAGTTTTATAGCGCTACTCTTTGTTTTTATAAAAAAATATATTACAAATCTATTAAAATAGTAAAAAAGTGAAACAATTATGACATTTAAAACGTTATATATGTAAAGAAAAGATAAAAAATTTAACATTAGAAAGGATACTTTGGTAAAATAAGAAATATATATAATAATGTTTGCGTTTCGTAACTTAGTTGTGGACTAGGCAAAAATAAATTTCAAAAAAAGAGTGTGGGAGAGAGTATGAGGGGAAAATTACTTTGTTCTTTAATCGTTGTTTTGTCGCTTGCTGGGTGTAGTCAAAGTGTGAACGGCAGTTCTTCAGGTGGAGCGGAAAAAGTTGTTGAGGCAAATCCAACAAAGCTCCTTGATTTAAAGGAAAAAACGTTTCAAACAAATGTAAATTTGATCAACAAATTAAATGGTGAAGCATTAGCAACAATTTCACCGGCAGAGTACAAGGATGAAGCAAAAATAAAAGCATTTGTAAAAGAGCTGGCGAAAAAAGTGGATCAGCCGATGGTTCCAGTCAAGTTGGACGGAAAGGGCGGTCTTACGAAAGGACAGAACAGGATCGTTCTTAATGAAGAAAAGGCGGTAGAACAAATAAAGGGAATTAAAGCCTTTGATAAGAAGATTGAGCTTCCGATTGAGGAAACAGCACCAAATGTATCAGCTGAAGCTGTTAAAGGAATAAGTGACACTGTTATTGGAACGTATACGACGACTTTTGACTCCAGTGTGAAAGGGAGAAGTGCAAATATCGCGTTATCATCTGGTGATATTAATAACTATGTACTTGGACCTGGAGACCGTTTTTATTTTAATTTAATTACTGGACCGAGAACACCTGAGCGTGGGTATCAAAAAGCGATGGAAATTGTAAATAAAGAGTTTGTGGAAGGGTATGGCGGAGGAATTTGCCAAACATCAAGCACATTGTACAATGCTGTTCTTAATGCCGGATTAGAAATTATTGAAGTATATAACCATTCAAGAAATATTGGTTATGTGCCGGTTGGAAAAGATGCGACTGTTGCATACGGTGTAAAAGATTTTAAATTTGCGAATAATAAACCGTATCCTGTCATGGTAAGAGCAATTGTAGGAAATGGCTCACTTACTATTCAAATTACAGCTGCACCACAGGCTGTTAAAAGTTAAGAAATTTTTAAAAGGGGTAATCGTCTAATAGGGCGATTACCCCTTTTTTTATTTTAGTTAAAAATTAACTTGCATATAAAAAAACATTCGCATATAATATAATTATCAAAATGATAATTGATAATTAAAGTGTGAAGCAGATTTGGGGTGTATGTACGTTGGATGAGGAATTTGTAAAAAGAGAAGATGCTTTAAAAAATTATAATGTGAGCGATTATAAAACACCTGACGGATATACGAGTGATATTGCCATTTTTACGATTTCACCGAAAGATGATCAATCACAGGAACAGGTATTAAAGCTTCTGTTAATTAAAAGGGCGATGAAAAATGCGGAAGGTGAACCTAATATCGAAGGCGGGAAATGGGCACTTCCGGGTGGATTTATCGATGCACATAATAAGGAAACAGCGATGATGGCAGCGGAAAGAGAGTTAAAGGAAGAGACAGGAATAGACGGGATTTTTCTTAAGCATTTTGGTGTTTATGATGAAATAGACCGTGATCCACGTGGCTGGATTATTTCAAATGCCCATTATGCGGTCGTGAATGAAAAGCATTTAATTTATAGGAAAGCGTCTGATGATGCACAGGAAGTAGAACTGTTTTCGATTGATGATGTATTTTCTTTGCCACTTGCTTTTGATCATGAACGAATTATAAAAGATGCGTATGAGATGATTAAAGAGGATATGATCCAGACAACAGTCGCGAAGGAATTTTTACCTGAGGAATTTACACTGTCAGAGCTTTGGCACGTCATTGTGAGTGTTGCAAGCCATGATGCGATTGAGACGAATGCGAATTTTCACAGAAAGGCGAGGAACTTAAAATTTATTGAGGAAGCGCTGGATGAGAATGGAAAGGTGAAGACAGCGAAGCGTTTTTCAAAGAAACCGACAAAATTATATCGTTTTAATGATGTTCAAGTATTAAAAAGCATTTATCGTTAAACAATTTTAATATAAGGAGTCGATTAAAAATGAGTAAAAAAGCATTAATTAATGTTGATTATACAATTGATTTTGTGACAGGTGCTCTTCCGTGTGGTGAGCCTGCGATTGCGATTGAGGAAGAAATTTCACAGTTAACAGAAAAATTTATAAAAGACGGCGACTTTGTCGTCCTTGCGATTGATCTACATAAAGAAAATGATGAGCTTCATCCGGAAAGCAAGCTTTTTCCACCTCATAATATTGAAGGGACAGACGGAAGAAATCTTTACGGGAAGCTAGAGGAAGTGTACCGCAAATATGACGAACAAGAAAATGTGTACTGGATGGATAAAACGAGATATTCCGCTTTTGCAGGGACAAATTTAGAAATTAAATTAAGGGAACGAGGGATTACAGAAGTACATTTAGTCGGTGTTTGTACGGATATTTGTGTACTCCACACAGCAGTGGATGCTTATAATAAAGGATTTAACATCGTTGTTCATTCAAAAGCTGTCGCAAGCTTTAATGAAGCAGGACATCTTTGGGCATTAGAGCATTTTAAACATACGCTCGGTGCGACTGTAGTATAAAAAGGAGGATTATATATGGAACGATATACAGATGATAGTTTAGCGCTTCATACCGATGCGTATCAAATAAATATGGTGGAAACATACTGGCATGACAACATTCACAATAAAAGAGCAGTTTTTGAGTTATATTTCAGAAAGCTTCCGTTCGGCAACGGATTCGGTGTTTTTGCAGGACTGGAAAGAATTATTGAATATGTGAAAGCTTTTCATTTTACAAATAGTGATCTTGAGTATCTTCGTGAGGAATACGGGTATGAAGAAGAATTTTTAGCTTTTTTAAAAGAGCTCCGGTTTACAGGTACAATCCGCTCGATGAAAGAAGGCGAGCTCGTTTTTGGAAATGAAGCGATTTTACAGGTGGAATCAACACTTGCGGAAGCACAATTAATTGAAACAGCATTGCTGAACATTGTGAATTACCAAACATTGATTGCCACGAAAGCAGCGAGAATTAAGCGCGTGATCGGCGATGAACCTGCGCTGGAGTTTGGTACGAGACGTGCTCAGGAAATGGATGCGGCAATTTGGGGAACAAGAGCGGCTTTCATCGGCGGATTTGAAGCGACAAGTAACTTGCGTGCAGGGAAAAAGTTCGGAATCCCTGTTTCAGGCACACATGCACATTCTATGGTCCAAACGTATAAAAGTGATTACGTGGCAATGAAGAAATATGCGGAAAGCTGTGTAAGAAGAAAAAACAAAGTGTTTCTTCCTTTAGTTGATACGTACAATACGTTAAAATCAGGTGTACCGGCAGCGATTAAGGTAGCGAAGGAATATGAAGGAAAATTAGAGTTCTCAGGAATCAGGCTTGATAGCGGGGACATGGCTTACTTATCTATTAAGGCAAGAAAAATGTTAGATGAAGCAGGGTTTACAAATACTAAAATTGTTGCTTCTAATGACTTAGATGAGTATACAATTCTCAATCTTAAAGCTCAAGGTGCTAAAATTGATATTTGGGGAATCGGAACGAAGTTAATTACGGCATTTGAACAGCCGGCGTTAGGGGCAGTTTATAAATTAGTTGCGATTGAAGATGAGAACGGAAATATGGCCGATACGATTAAAATAAGCGGTAATCCGGAAAAAGTAACGACACCGGGACTTAAAAAGGTTTACCGAATTTTAAATAGGGAAAATAACCGTGCTGAAGGGGATTATATCGTTTTAGCGACGGAAAACCCGGAAAAAGAGAAAAAGATAAAAATGTTCCATCCAACACATACGTTTATCAACAAGCTTGTTACTAATTTTGAAGCGAGAAATCTTCACCATCCTATCTTTGTCGATGGAAAGCTCGTGTATGAGCTGCCTGGCATTATTGAAATTCAAAACAATGTGAAGGCGAATATGGAAATGCTTTGGGATGAATATAAGAGATCATTGAATCCTGAAGAGTATCCGGTCGATTTAAGTAAAAAATGTTGGGATAATAAGATGCGGGAAATTGAAAAAGTAATGCAAAGCGTAGAAGAGATGAAATAAAAAAGCGAAGGTGAGGGGTAAAATCATGGATGAATTACAAAAGAAAATCGTTGAGGAAATGAAAGTAAAGCCTGTTATCGATGTGCAGGAAGAAATTAGAAAAACGATTGATTTCTTAAAAAGCTATTTAAAGAAGCATCCCTTTTTAGAAGGTTTCGTTCTCGGAATTTCAGGCGGACAGGACTCCACACTGGCGGGGAAATTGGCGCAGCTTGCGATTGATGAAATGAATGAGGAAAAAGAGGGAAGAACATATCAGTTTATTGCAGTGAGGCTCCCATATGGTGTTCAAGGGGATGAGGATGACTGCCAGGATGTACTAAGGTTTATCCAGCCGACGAAAACATACAGAGTAAACATAAAAGCAGCTGTTGATGCAAGTATTCAGGCACTTAAAGATGTCGGTATCGAATTAACGGATTTCGTAAAAGGAAATGAAAAAGCGAGAGAGCGAATGAAAGTACAGTACAGCATTGCGGCGATGAACAAATGTGCAGTAATTGGGACAGACCATTCAGCAGAGAGCATTACCGGTTTTTATACGAAATTCGGTGATGGCGGCGCTGATCTCGTTCCGCTCTTCCGTCTTAATAAAAGACAGGGGAGACAGCTTCTACAGGAGCTTGGATGCCCGGAACATCTTTATAAAAAAGAGCCCACAGCAGATTTAGAAGAGGATAAACCGCAGCTTCCAGATGAAGATGCTTTAGGTGTAACATATGATGAAATTGATGATTATTTAGAAGGAAAACAAGTCAATGACAAGGCAAAAGTCACAATTGAAGGTCATTATATAAGATCACAGCATAAACGTCATCTGCCAATTACTATTTTTGATGACTTTTGGAAATAAGCTGACGAGACGAGGCAATTTAGCCTCGTTTTTTTGTGGAATTAAGATATTATTAAGAAAAGATTCGCTTTTTCTTTAAAAACATTCGTTATATTGGATATAAAACATATGGACTAGGAGTTTAGACGCAGATGAAGAAGAGAATATTTACATTTTTCAGCATCATTTTAATTGCAATAACATGTATCATCTTTTTAAATATGGGAGAAAAAGAAGCGGGCTTTCGTGAAGTGAAAGAAAATGTCTACAGGAAGATAGATACTATAGAAAAGCCGTCAGTTATGTTGGACGTAGAAGTTACGGGAAAGAATGCGATTTTATTGGACAAGGATACAGGGAGGATACTATTCTCAAAAAATGGAGAAGAGAAAATTTATCCCGCTAGTACGACGAAAATTATGACTGCATTAATTGCTTTAGAAAATGGAAATTTAAATGATTACATAACGGTTGGTAATGAAGTTGCACTAAAATTGGAAGGGGAAAGTACGGCCTATTTAATAGAAGGCCAGGTTCTGACCCTTGAAGAGCTGTTATCAGGACTATTATTGCAGTCAGGTAATGATGCAGCAAGAACAATTGCTATTCATACTGCAAAAATGGTTGGAAAGAATGAGAATTTTTCAAATGAAGAAGCTTTATCTTATTTTGCGGGGTTAATGAATAAAAAAGCAGCAGAAATTGGAGCAAATGATACACATTTCGTCAATCCAAGCGGCTTGCATGATCCTAATCACTATACAACTGCTTTGGATATGACACTTATTACGAAAGAAGCGATGAAAAAGGAACAGTTTCAGCAATTAGTAAGCCGGGAGACCTACAGTGACGAGAAAGTCACTTATCATAATACGAATAGGCTGTTAAAGCAAAATGACCCGTTTTATTTTGAAGGGGCGAACGGAATAAAGACAGGTTTTACAACCGAAGCAGGAAGATGCTTAATTTCTTCCGTGAGCAGGGATGGAAGAAATCTCCTTTCCTTCGTCTTTCATTCAACAGGAGAGGGAGTTTATTCTGATACGATTGCTTTATTCAATGCCGGATTAGGGTTGAATTAGTAAGCTTTCTTCTCTAGTAAAATCGAAAACTTGCCATTTTTCGACGAAGATAGTAGAATTTTAATAAATTAATAGTTTTAACGGGGGCCTGTGGAAGCAAGCTGAGAGTACGACTATTCCGTCGTAGACCGATTGAACCTGTTGGGTAATGCCAGCGTAGGGAAGTGGAAATAGTTTATTTTAAGCACTTTGCTATATTGGCAAGGTGCTTTTATTTTTTTATGAAAGGTGCGGAAGAATGACACATCAAGAAGTAGTTGACAGATGTTTGCAGTTTATAAATAGTGCCGATCATTCAGATGAAGCATTTAATGAACATGCGTTATTTTTATTTGAATATCAATATAGGAACAATCCCCCATATCAGATGTACTGCAGGCAAAAAGGGAAAACGATAAGAACGGTAAAATCATATAAAGATATTCCAGCCGTACCGATTAATGCTTTTAAGGAGCTGACATTAAGCTGCGAGCCGACAGAAGATATGGAAGGAATATTTATGACGAGCGGAACGACGCAGAAAATAAAAGGAAAACATTATCATCCGACATTAGCTGTTTATGATGCATCAATGTTAGCAAACTTTAAAGAGCGCTTTATGGGAGAAACAGCGAAAATAAAGATGGGGATTCTTTTTCCTAATGAAGAGGAAATGCCTAATTCTTCTTTAGCACATTATTTAGCCCTCGCTTTTTCACATTTCGGTACAGAGGAAAGTGCATATTTTGTTGATACAGATGGGCTTCACGCTGATCGTTTAATAACAGAGCTTGAAAATGCGGAAGCTTCGAATGAACCGTATGCCCTGCTTGGTGCTTCTTTTAGTTTCGTTCATTTATTTGAACATCTTGATAAACAAAATAAGCGCTTCAAATTGCCGGAAGGAAGTAAGATTCTCGATACTGGCGGATTTAAAAATCAATCAAGAGAACTACCGCTTGATAAATTTTATGAGCAGCTGGCTAATTATTTAGGTGTGAATTGCTCAGATTGTATCAATATGTACGGAATGACGGAGCTTAGTACACAGTTTTACGATTCAGGAAATGAAGTGATCCCTTCTGTTAAATCAGGACCGCACTGGATTCGTACGAGAGTTGTAAATCCGCTCACAGGTGTTGAAGTGGAGAAAGGGAAACGCGGTGTGCTCGTTCATTGTGATTTAGCAAGCTTTAATTCAGTGACAACGATATTAACCGAGGACTTAGGTGTAGAAAAAGACGAAGGTTTTTTACTCCTTGGAAGGGTCCAGGGCGCTGAGGCAAAAGGCTGCTCGATTGCAGTCGATGAATTTATTAAAGCGGCTAAAGGAAGCTTGTAATGGATGTAATCGCAGGCTATATACCAAATATAGATGAGGAATTGGATACACATATTTTAACGTTCGAAAATAAAGGTGAGAAATTAAATATTCATATGCCGCTTCTAACAGCTGAACAATTAATAAAAGTGTCAGAAAAAATAAAAAATAACAGCGGGTTATTAAAATCTTTTTCTGTTATAGAACTCGTCAGCATTATTGATCAGACGGTTGCTGCATTTCTTGACAGGTCTAATCCTTATCGTAAAAAAGCGGAGGAACTTCTGCCGGTTATAACAGGTTATGACAAAGAAATGATCAGAACGGGACTGACGTCATATTTAAAAACATTTCGAAAGCAAGAGCTGCAAAGATTTTTAGTGGAGGATTTTCAAAATCCATTGCTGCTTGATGATTTTCAGCCGAGAACAAAAACGGGATATTCAAAAGCGGTCGGTCCGGATCTGATTACACATATTTGGGCTGGAAATGTGCCCGGACTTCCAATTTGGAGCCTTATATCTGGCATTCTTGTAAAATCGGGAAATATCGGAAAAGTATCAAGATCAGAACCTTTATTTGCCAGTTTATTCGTTCAGCAATTAATAGAAATAGAGCCAAGATTAAAAGATTGTCTTGCTGTCTGCTGGTGGAGAGGCGGAGATGAAGAGAAGGAGAAGGCTCTTTTCCATCAATCAGATGTTGTTGTTGGATATGGGGGAAATGAGTCTTTAGAATCTCTTCGAACAAAAATACCCTTTTCTACAAGATTTCTGCCTTACGGGCATAAAATCAGCTTCGGCATCATATCGAGCTCCAGCCTTGATTCGAATAAAGGAGAGAAAACTGCACATGCTGCCGCATATGATGTCATCCGTTATGATCAGCAGGGCTGTTATTCTCCGCAAGCTTTCTATGTACAGCGGGGAGGGAATATTACTCCGAAGCAGTTTGCAAGAATGCTTGGACGGGAGCTGGAAAGCTATGAGAATCGTTATCCGAGAAGGAGCCTGTCACTTGAAGAAACAGCAAATATTGCTTCCTGGCGCCAAAAAGAAGAGTTTCACACTTTCTCCAATCAGGAGAATGAGGTAATCGGAGAAACTTCTCATAATTGGACCGTTGTCTATGAGGATGAAAACAAAGAATTAAGCCCAAGCAGCTTAAATCGGACGATAAAGGTCATTGCTTTTGATGAATACAGCGAGCTCATTCCTTATTTGCGAAAAAACCGGAGCTTTTTGCAAACAGCGGGAGTAGCTCTTACACCTGAAGAGCTTTTTCACACAGCGAAACTGCTCTCATCAGCGGGTGTAACGAGAATAACAGCTCTCGGGCATATGACATCACCAGAAGCCGGCTGGCATCATGATGGCCGTTTTAACTTGCTTGATTTAGTAAACTTCGTAGATATTGAAAATTATGCAAAAGAGTATTCGGAAAACTTTGCACCTTATACAGATTAGGAGTGACATATGGGTTTTTTAGTAATAGATGATGTATCGTACAGCTACAAAGATGCGGAAAATATTTTACGAAACATCGATTTAACAATAGAACAAAAAGAGATTCATTGTCTCGTAGGAAGAAGCGGCTGCGGAAAAACCACATTATTAAAGCTTGCATCAGGTCTTCTCGCACCTGCCCGGGGCAATATTTATATGAAAGAAAGCAAAGTATTGAAGCCTTCTTCTGAAGTGGGATTTGTATTCCAGGCACCGACATTGCTTGAATGGAAATCGGTTCTTGATAATATTCTTCTTCCGATTTCATTGAAGCGGAAAATAACAGAAGCGGACCGCACCCGGGCTGTTCACTTATTAGAAATGATGGGCCTGGAGTCATATGGTGATTATTATCCGACAGAATTATCCGGGGGGCAGCAAAGCCGGATTGCAATTGCAAGAGCGCTTATTAAAAAACCGTCCATGCTGTTTTTAGACGAACCGTTTGCTGCTCTTGATGCAATTACCCGTGAAGAGCTGCAAGATGATTTAGTGAAGCTTTGCCAAATGGAGGATATTTCTGTTTTATTCATTACACATGATCTTGCTGAAGCGATTTATCTGGGTGACCGTGTTTCTGTTATGGAGCGGGGAGAAATAGTGTACAGATTAGATGTCCCTTTACAAAGACCCCGTATTGGTGAGCTGAGATATGATCCTGTGTTCAATGAATTATGTTTAAAAGTAAAGTCGGTTATGAGTGGGGAAAGCTCATGAAAAATGCCAAACTTATTTCGTTTTTATTATTTATTATGCTTCTTGTAGGATGGGAAGCGATCGCAAAAACGATGTCAGAGCTCGTGCTGCCTGCTCCGTCTGTCATCTTTATGACACTATATGAAGGGATGCTTGACGGTTATTTTCTGCCACATATTATAAGAACCCTTTCCGAAGTTTTATTAGGTCTTATTTTAGGGAGCTTATTCGGATTTATCGTTGGTATTTTAATGGGAGAAATTACTTTTTTGAGAAAGCTTTTATTCCCATATGTTATTGCCAGCCAGGCAGTTCCAAAATTAGCGCTGGCCCCGTTATTTATTTTATGGTTCGGCTTTGGAATGACATCAAAAGTCGTTATAACAGCATTGATTTGCTTTTTCCCGCTGCTTGAAAATACAGTAACAGCGATCCAGTTTACAGACAGGCAGAAAATCGAGCTGTTCCGTGTACTCGATGCGACTCGTTTTCAGACGCTTATCCGTTTGAAAATTCCAGCAGGTCTCCCGAGTATTATGGCCGGATTCCGTGTCGCAGTTGTTATGTCGGTTGTCGGTGCTGTCGTTGGGGAATTTATTGGTGGAAGCGAAGGACTGGGAGCGATGATTATTGCATCACAGGGAATGATGGATACCCCGCTTATGTTCGCTATTTTAACATTGTTAACAGTAATTGGAATGGGGTTGTACCAGCTCGTTCTTCTTATAGAGAAAAAACTTTTAAAGCGATATACGAAGGAGAAATTATTGTGAAGAAAAAATTGTCTTTATTGCTAAGCGTCATCATTTGCATGCTTGTATTAGCAGCATGCGCCGGACAGTCATCAGAGCCGGAAGATAAGAAGGAAGTACAAAATAAAAAAGAAAAAGTACGAGTGGCGAACTGGAGCCAGTTAATTAGTGAACAGACGAATTTATTAGTAGACGAAGAGAAGAAATTTTTTACAAATGAAGGTCTGTCTGTTGAAGTCATTCCAGGTGCCGGCGGCGGGGATGCGATTAAAAATATTTTAACTGGGAAGGCAGATATCGCGTTTACAGATCCAGGTTCTCTTTTCTCTGCACTTAACAAAGGAGAAAAATTAAAAGTTATTTATAATATTTACCCGCAAAATGTGTTTAATGTCGTTTCACTTAAAGAGAGCAATATTAATAAGCCTGAAGATTTAAAAGGAAAGAAAATCGGAGTGTACAGTCTTGCAAGCGGTACGAGACAAAATTTATTAGTTCTCTTGCATCAGGCCGGTTTAACTGAAAAAGATGTAACAATAGTAGAAACAGGTCTTTTAAATTTTGCACCGCTAATGCAGGGACAGGTAGATGCGACAGCGGCTACAGATACAGGTCTTTATTTAGGAAAACAAAAAGGTCTTGGTGAAGTAAATGTAATGGAAGTAAAAGATTCACTGAACTTCCCGAGCGACTTTTTCGTTGTGACAGAAGAGACATATGAAAAGAAACAAGACTTATTAAAATCATTTTTAGCAGGCTATGAAAAAAGTGCAAGCTGGATGATTGAACATCCAGAAGAAGCAGCTGATCTTGCAGTGAAGCATGCGATTGACGGAAAAGATAAAGAAAACAATCTTGAAATTATTAAATTACGAAATGCTTCAAGCGTTTCTGAATTGACAGATGAAAAAGGTCTTGGCTTTTTTGATATGAACAATATTCAAGAAGCAGCTGACTTATATAAAAAACTTGGTCTTATTGAAAAAGAATTAAATATGTCAGAAATCATTACAGAAGAATTAGTGCCGAAAAAGCAGTAATTCAGGTGAAGAGCTTCACTTTGATGCTCTTTCTCTTTTTTGTATAAGTAGTGGGGATGGATGATAAATGGATTTTAAAGGGAAAACCGTTTTAATTACCGGGTCAAGCCGGGGGATAGGTGCCTCGATTGCCCGTGCCTTCGCAAAAGAAGGAGCAACTATTATTATCAACTATGTTCAAAATGAAAAAGCAGCGGCTGAAGTTGCAGCTGATTGTATCGCTTTAGGTGGTGATGCATGGCATATTTGTGCTGATGTAACAGATGAAGGCGCAGTAAAGAACATGGTTACTGAGATTTTATTAGAGACGGGTACGATTGATATCGTTGTGAATAATGCATTTAAGCCATATGTATTCAGTCCTGAACAAAGGAAGCTCGCATGGGAATTGAGCTGGGAAGATTATGAGGAACAGCTTCATGGGGCGGTAAAATCAGCTCATCATGTATGCCAGGCTGTTCTTCCCGCGATGCAAAAGAAAAATAGCGGCAGTATTATAAATATTGTAAGCAATTTAGCAGCGTTTCCGATCGTGCCTTATCATGAATATACGACTGCGAAATCAGCTCTTATCGGCTACAGCCGTAATTTAGCAAAAGAACTTGGAGCCTTTGGAATAAGGGTGAATTGTGTAGCACCTGGGCTTGTGTATCCGACTTCGGCAAGTGAGCTGACGAAGGAAGAGACGAAAGAAATGATCATTTCCCAGACACCTTTAAAGAGAATTGCGAATCCTGATGATGTAGCGGGTCCTGTCCTCTTTTTAGCATCGGACTGGAGCCGTTTTATGACAGGACAGACTCTTTATGTTGACGGCGGTTTAGTAATGAAATAATGAGAGAATAGGAGAATAAATAATGAGTGTATACAAAGCATTAACAATTGCAGGTTCAGACAGTGGTGGGGGCGCAGGAATCCAGGCTGATTTAAAAACATTCCAGGAGCTTGATGTATTCGGAATGACTGCAATCACAGCAGTAACAGCACAAAATACTTTAGGTGTTCATGGGGTATATCCGCTTCCGGTAGAAGGAATTGTGAAACAAATTGCTGCGATTGGAACAGATCTCGGGACAGATGCGATTAAAACTGGTATGCTTTTTAGCAGTGAAATTATTCAGGCTGTCTCAGAACAGATTAAATTTTTCAAATGGAAAAATATTATCGTAGACCCTGTTATGATTGCTAAAGGCGGTGCAGCGCTCCTGCAAGATGAAGCAGTGCAGGCATTAAAAAGCTATCTCATTCCGCTTTCACTCGTTATTACACCGAATATCCCGGAAGCAGAGGTGCTGACTGGCATTACGATTAAATCGATGGATGACAGAAAAGAAGCAGCGAAACGTCTCCATGAGTTCGGCGCGAAAAATGTAGTTGTAAAAGGCGGGCATGATGATTCAAGTGATACATTAGTCGATCTTTTATATGATGGAGCAGAATTTTATTATTTCACATCTAATCGGATTGATACGAAAAATACGCATGGTACAGGCTGCACATTTGCTGCGGCATTAACAGCTGAAATTGCAAAAGGGAATAATGTACAAGATGCTGTACAAACAGCACAGAACTTCATTCATGAAGCGATTAAAAATGATTTAAAACTCGGTAATGGTCATGGACCGACGAATCATTGGGCATACAAGAAGCAAAAAGTAATATTGTAAGAAAGGATGTTTCCTAATTTGAGTAAGACAGAAGAACTTCGTCATTCATTGAAATTATATTTCATTATGGGCAGTCAGAACTGCGAAAAAGACCCTTCTGATGTATTGCGCGAGGCAATTGCAGGCGGAATTACGATGTTTCAATTCCGCGAGAAAGGACCCGATGCAAAGCAGGGGGAAGAAAGAGTAGAATTTGCGAGAGAGCTGCAAAAAATTTGTAAAGAGCATAATATTCCATTTATCGTAAACGATGATGTACAATTAGCGGTACAGATAGATGCTGATGGTGTTCATATCGGACAAGATGATGAAAATGCCCATATTGCAAGGGAAAAGCTTAAAGGGAAAATACTTGGTGTATCAGCACATAATTTAGAGGAAGTAAAAGAAGCGATAAAAAATGGTGCCGACTATGTTGGAATGGGGCCTGTTTATCCTACGAAGACGAAAAAAGATGCACTTGCTGTTCAAGGTACGGATATTATAAAGGAAGTTAGAAACAGCCGTATCGATATTCCGATCGTTGGAATTGGCGGAATTACAGCATCTACTGCTGGAAATGTAATAGAGAGCGGTGCTGACGGTGTTTCTATTATTTCAGCTATCAGTCAGGCTGATTCACCGCTGGAGGCGGCAAAGCAGTTAAGAAAAGCAATATTTGGATGATTGCAGGGGGGACTTTATATAAATAAAAGTCCTCTTTTTCCGTAAATCTTATTATTCTAATGTAGGAAAAGAAAGTGCTAGAATCCAGGCTGTTTTATTATATTCAAGAGAATTTTGAATTTTTCGTAAAAGGTATTGTCTTTTTATTCATGGAAGTTATAAAATAGATAATATAAATCATTATTTACCATACTATTATTAAGTTTGTTAAATTTTTTCTTATTCGATGGGAATGTTATTTTAATATACTCATCTAAAAATATTTGATTAGGGGAAATCGTCATGACTACAATTGATATTCAATTAAGTGCAACTAGAAAGGAAAAACCGAAAGAAGATCAGTTGGCATTTGGAAGAAATTTTACTGATCATATGTTCATTATGGACTACAGTACAGAAAAAGGCTGGTATGACCCAAGAATTGTGCCATATGCCCCAATCTCATTAGATCCGTCAACAATGGTTTTCCATTACGGACAAACTGTTTTTGAAGGCTTAAAAGCTTATAGAACAAAAGACGACCAAATTCTTTTATTCAGACCCGAAAAAAATATGGAAAGAATGAATCTTTCTAATGAACGTATATGTATTCCACACATCGACGGTGAGATCGTTATTGAAGGGTTGAAAAAATTAATCCAGGTTGATCGTGATTGGGTTCCTACTGCGGAAGGAACATCATTATATATCCGTCCGTTTGTTATTCCAACAGAGCCTTTCTTAGGTGTTGCACCTGCAACTCAATACCGTTTTATGATCATTATGTCACCAGTAGGTTCTTATTATAAAGAAGGTATTCAACCGGTTAGAATATTCGTTGAAAATGAATATGTACGTGCTGTAGCCGGTGGTACTGGAACGGCTAAAACAGGCGGTAACTACGCAGCAAGCTTAAAAGCGCAGGAAGAAGCAACAAAAAGAGGCTATACACAAGTATTGTGGTTAGATGGTGTAGAGAAGAAGTATGTAGAAGAAGTAGGAAGTATGAACGTTTTCTTTAAAATTAAAGGAGAGGTTGTTACACCTCAGTTAAACGGCAGTATTTTAGAAGGTATTACAAGAAATTCTATTTTACAGCTTTTAAGACATTGGGATATCCCAGTATCTGAGCGCAGAATTTCAATGGACGAAATTCGTGAAGCATATGACAAAGGCGAGCTTGAAGAAGCTTTTGGAACTGGAACGGCTGCAGTTATTTCACCGATTGGTGAATTTTTATATGAAGAAAAGCAAATTCTAATTAACGAGGGCAAAACAGGAGAATTATCTAAGAAACTTTATGATACATTAACTGGTATCCAAAATGGTACTTTAAAAGATGAGTTTGGCTGGACTGTAACAGTAGAAAATGAAAAAGTTTTAAGTAAATAAAATAGAACGAAACCCCTCAAATAGAATCACTGATTTTGAGGGGTATTCCTGTTTAAAATAAGGAGAATAACATGGAAAATAATAAATTTTGCAAAGAATCATTTGTCGTAAAAACGAGCACTGTATTACCTTCTGATACGAACAATCATGGCACATTATTTGGTGGAAAGCTAATGGCATACATTGATGATGTCGCGGCAATTTCTGCAAGAAGACATGCGCGTTCACATGTTGTTACAGCATCTACAGATTCTGTTGATTTTCTTCATCCGATTTTTGAGGGGAATTCTGTTTGTTTAGAATCATTTGTTACATATACCGGAAGAACCTCTATGGAAGTATTTGTGAAAGTTATAGCCGAGGACATGATAAAAGGAGTGCGTAATGTATGTGCACTTTCCTTCTTAACGATGGTTGCGGTTGATGAAAATAACAGACCTGTTCCTGTTCCAGATATTGTACCTCAAAGTGAAGTAGAGAAAATGCTTTTTGAATCTGCGAAAAGCCGTTCAGAAATGCGCAAAAAAAGAAAAGCGGAAAACGAAAAACTGGCAGAAAGCTTTTCAACTGATTTTCCGTGGGCATAATGATATAATCCTGTCTATTTTGTCATGACTGCTACTGGCATTGAATATCCTGCTTAATGAGATAGTAAATTAGAAAGTGGGGGAATCAATGCCAAGTTATACATATGAAGTGAAAGTTTCGGCACCGATCCATTCTGTTTGGAGCTTTGTAAGTGATATAAATAATTGGGCGCCGCTCGTACCCGGTTATATCGAACATGAAATTTTGGACGATAAGGCATCTACCTGGAAATTCAAGGCGGATATGGGAATTATAAAAAAGAAAGTCCATTTGCGGGTTGATATTACGAATTGGATGGAGCCAAGTGAGGTAACGTTCAATCTTACCGGCATAAATGAAAAGTTTTCCGGAGAGGGCTACTTTAAAGCGAGACAGCTTCAAAACTCACAAACGATTATGACCGGCTATCTAAGTATAACTGCTGAAGGTACAATGGCTAAAATGGTGAACTCTATGCTGAAAACGAGTCTGCCTGAAATGACAATGGAATTGACAGAAGCGGTAGCAAAGAAAATAGAAGAAATGCAATAAGTTTAAAGGTGATAACGATAGAATGTTATCACCTTTTTTGGTATAATATGAAAGCTTGTAAGCGTTAACTGAAATAGGCGAGAGAAATGAAAACATATGATAGTTGTGTTAGAAGGGCTAGTTTTTATGAATTATTTGGAATGAAAAGAAAAGCAATTAAAGTGATGAAAGAAGCTGTAGATCGGCCATTTTCAAAGTTAAAAATAGGAAGCGGCTATATTTATATCGGCTTAATGTATCGAAAGCTGAAAGAACTAAACCTGGCGAATGAAAATTTTGAGTCAGCGCTTAGCTTGTGCAAAGATGAACAGTATCCATACAGTCCTAATTTTAAGATAATAATAAAATCTTTCGTTGAAAATAATGAATCAGAAAAAGCTTTAAAGTGGCTGAACGACCTGATTGAACGAGAAAGCTACGATAGAAAATTTTCAAAACTGAAGAAAATGAAATTAGATTAGAGTGCTGTTCTTAAGAAAGATCGCTCATATAACGGAGCTTACATTGTTTCATGATTAATATAGAATCATTATGATTACATAGATTTTACTAGATTAAAAGGAGATGTTTATTTGAAACATTTTTTCTCGTCCACGCAATGGACTTTTTTTATTTTAGCAAATATCGTCGTCATTCCGGTATCTATCGGTTTTGCGTTCGGTTTATCACAAACGGAAATTGCCTACTTGCTGCAAAGAACATTTTTTGTTGTCGGCTTTACTTCGCTTCTTCAAGGATTTTTTGGACATAAGCTTCCTTTAAATGAAAGTCCGGCTGGCTTATGGTGGAGTGTATTCCTAATTTATGCGGGCTTTGCTGCAACAGGAGCGAAAAGTGCTGATATCGTGTTACGCAGTTTAGAGATGGGAATTTTAATGAGTGGAATTTTATTTCTTCTGTTAAGTACTTTTAAATTAATGGATCAAATAAAGAAATTATTTACACCTCTCGTAACGGGGACTTATTTGATTTTACTCGTCACCCAGCTGAGCGGCCCCTTTATGAAAGGCATTTTCGGAATCGGCTATTTATCTAAAGGTTTTGACGGAGCTGTTGCTGTTTGTGCAATCATTACTTTAATTTTTTCTGTTGTACTCGCAAAAAGCCGTTTTAAGCTTTTAAGCAGCTACTCTGTTTTAATAAGTCTTGCATTCGGCTGGATTTTGTTCGCTATAGTGGGAATTACTAAGCCGCTTTCACTCCAAGTGAATGAATGGATTTCATTTGCAAAGCCTTTTGAATGGGGTACACCTGTTTTTGATATCGGCATTATGCTTACATCCCTGTTTACATCTTTTTTATTATTAACGAATTTAGTGGCAAGTGCAGATGTTGTAGCGAAAGTGACAGAGCGAAAAGAAAAGGTAAACTACAATCGTGCAGGTTTTGTAATGGGGATTAATCATATAATTGCAAGCTGCTTTTCAACAGTCGGCGCTGTTCCGATTGCCGGGGTGGCAGGTTTTATTTCAACGACAAAAATAAAAGAAAAGCTTCCTTTCCTAATCGGCAGCACTGTTATTATGGTAATGAGCTTTTTCCCTATTATTATGGCATTTTTTGCTTCTATTCCGGTACCTGTCGGCTATGCAACATTATTTCTATCGATTTCAAGTTTAATTGGGATAGGTCTTAGAGAATATACACATATTTTTAAGAAGGAGCATGCAGTATCCATTGCTTGTCTATCTTTAATGGCAGGTTTCGGAACGATGTTTATACCAGCCGAAGCTTTAGCTGGTCTGCCTGATGGATTAACATCTATTTTAAATAACGGCCTTATTGTCGGTATTTTTATTTGTATTCTATTGGAACAAACTTTAAGAGAAAAGCAAGTGAGTCCTAGTGTAGAGAAATCTCTATAAGGAAGTCTATTTTTATTTACTTCTACTCTATTTCTCGGTAATCTTGTATTAGTAACACATTTGTATGAAAAGAGGGAAAATAATGATTAAAGCAGTTTTCTTTGATCTTGATGATACTTTATTATGGGATCAAAAAAGTGTAAAAGATGCTTTTGAAGCAACTTGTAAGGCAGCACAGGAAAAATATAATGTGGATCCTGAACAATTAGAAGAAGCGGTGCGAAATGCAGCACGTGACCTTTATGCTTCATATGAAACATATGATTTTACACAAATGATTGGAATCAATCCTTTTGAAGGACTGTGGGGCAATTTTTTAGATGAGGAAGACAACTTCCGAAAAATGAAAGAAATCGTTCCTACATATCGTAAAGAAGCATGGACGAAAGGACTTGCAGCTCTTGGTATTGATGATCTTGAATTCGGTCATGAACTGGCAGAGCGTTTCCCTGCTGAAAGAAGAAACAGCCCACATGTGTACGAAGAATCATTCCAAGTATTAGATGTGTTAAAAGAGAAATACAAGCTGCTGCTACTTACGAATGGTTCACCAGATTTACAAAATACGAAGCTTGAAATTACACCTGAGCTCGTACCATACTTTGATCAAATCGTTATTTCTGGTGCATTTGGCCGAGGTAAACCGGATCCGACTATTTTTGAACATGCCTTATCATTAATGGACCTTACAAAAGATGAAGTAATTATGGTCGGTGATAATTTAATGACAGATATTTTAGGTGCTTCAAGAGTCGGCATTAAATCTGTTTGGATTAACCGTCATGAAAAAGAGGGAAATGAAGTGATCCCGACTTATGAAATTAAACATTTAGAAGAGCTTTATCCGATTTTAGATTCATTAAATAAGGAATAAGAAGAGAAGGGGATGTCCAGAAAGTCATTGAAAGCTGACTTTCTGTGATAGTCCCTTTTTTGTTAAGGAGGTGGAAAGTTTGCGTAACCAACAGTGGAGTAAAGTAAAGAAAAAGTTAGACAGTTTCATATGTGAAAGCTTGAGAAATCGGGTTCAGTTTACTGTAACAAATTACCGGAAGGCCCATGACCAATTGGGAAGAGCTTTTATAACTGTTGATAAAAAAGAAATCTTGAATATGTGTACGATAACATCTAATAGAGAAATGTACTGGAAAGAAATCGAAATAAGAAATGCAAAAAGTATAGAGTACGATGTGTATAATAGGAAGGAAAATTATCAAATAGGGATACAGGCACATGAAATGATTAAAGCGGAAGGGATTTTTGCACAGTATGACTTTTTCGATGCAGTGGAACAATATTTTCATTTACCAATAGAAAAGGCATTGAAATCAGATGATATGGTTATTAAGATTCTTTCTTTGATGGATAGAAGGGTAGGAAAGAGAACTTTACAAGGAATGAGAGAATCAATGGAAAATGAAAAGGAAATAATTCAGTATTTTTATAACTTGCGATATGAAGCAGATGTGAAAAAAGAGGCTGTCATATAAACAGCCTCCTTGCGTATTATTTCCACTTAATATTGCAGCCTAAGCTCGGTTTTTGAACGTCTGAAACAGGTTCATTATGTAATAAAGCATCTAATGCAGCACGGATTGATTCCCCGGTCACCGGTTTTTCATTTCCTGGTCTTGAGTCATCTAATTGTCCGCGGTATACACATTTTAAATCGCCATCGAAAATATAAAAATCAGGAGTACAAGCGGCATCATATGCTTTTGCTACTTCTTGAGTTTCATCATACAGATATGGGAATGGATAGCCAAGCTCTTCTGCTGTCTTTTTCATATTTTCAGGTGAATCATCAGGGTAATTTTCCACATCGTTTGAGCTTATTGCAATAAATGAAATTCCTTTCGGCTGATAATTATTTGCTAGACGGATAAGTTCATCATCGACATGCTTGACGAATGGGCAATGATTACAAATGAACATAATAACAGTTGCTGTATCTGATTTTATATCTTGTAAGCTTACAGTCTCACCATTTACCGTATTTAATAAATTGAAATTCGGAGCAGTAGAACCTAATGGAAACATTTTTGATTCTGTTCTTGCCATCTCTCATTCATCCCTTTCCTTTTTTATCTATTATAACCTATCTTTTAAAACAATAGAAAAAAGACGCCTTATAAAAAGACGTCTTTTTTGCGTATTGAGGCGATTAACAGCACCCCACATTGTGCTTAAAGCGTTAATCGACTTACACAATTCAGCTCATCGCTTTGTTATTGTAGCATATTCGACGGAAAAATAAAAGGATATTATGAAATGAAACTTTTTCATTGGCTTTTCGTAATAGGTAATAAAAGAGAATGATAGTTAGGGGGAGATCTGTTGTTTTTAACAGCTGATATTCAAGAAGCGGGGTATTCAGAGGATGCTATCATATTAAAAGATATCCGGTTTGCAATTTCCCGAGGAGAATTAGTTGGTTTAATCGGTCCGAACGGTGCCGGGAAAAGTACGACGATTAAAGCAATTTTAGGCATTTTAAATTATATGAAAGGAGAGATCGAGGCAAGAGAGTATTCATATATACCGGAACGCCCCGTTTTCTATGAGCGCATAACATTGTGGGAACATATCGATTTTCTGTTATCAACATTAGAAACGGATAAAAAGGAATTTTATGAAAGAGCGAATGGATTACTTAAAACTTTTCAATTATCCCATGTTATTCACCATTTTCCTGAAAGCTTCTCAAAGGGGATGCAGCAAAAAGTGATGCTTATTTTAGCATTATTAAAAAAGCCTGATGTATATATTATTGATGAACCGTTCATCGGACTTGATCCACGGGCAGTAAAAGAATTACTGCAAATGCTTCATAAGGAAAAAGAAAACGGGGCAGGCATATTAATGTCCACACATGTGCTTGATACTGCTGAAAAAATATGTGACCGGTTTATTTTAATTTCAAATGGAAAACTTGTTTCCAGCGGGACAATGGATGATATACGAAAAGACAGCGGGTTACTAAATGGATCCTTATTTGATTGTTTCGACGTTTTAACCACGGGTGAGAACAATGACGGGTAGACAGTTATTTAACAAAAGATTAATAGAAGGATTAAGATTTCAGTCGGGCATTGTCCGTTCTGTTGTCGACTGGACAATTGCTTTGTATATAGTTATACCAGGTTTAGTTGCGGCAGTAATGATTTATAAAGAAGCCTGGCAAAATATTTCTCTTTACTGGCATGGAGATCTGCCATTTTCTCTTTTACTAGTTCTTGTTTTCTTATTTTCGCTTAGTAGTAATTTCCGTACATATATAATGGAAGCCGATCTGCTTTATGTAATACAGAGGGAAAAACTTCTTTACGGATTAAAACTTCATGCTTTTATTTTTTCTATTATGCTGACGATGTTTCAAGTGATCATTCTTTTTATTTGCATACTGCCAATACTTATGAAAGCTTATCATCTGTGGTTAATAGAAGTATTATTTTTGTACATAGCTGTCTTTTGTTTTAGGTTGTCTTTGATGACTTTGAAAAAAATATTACATCAGAATGTCTATAAATGGACGTTATTTCCCCTTGTTTCTATCATTTTTATCTTATTTATTTTAAATTTACCCTATGTTATATACGGCATTGGAAGTGTAATCACTATTTTCTGTATCGTTTATTTTCATATGAAACAGTTAAGAAAAACAAACCGGTGGTTCTTAAAAGAATTAGAGATAGAGGACAGGGAGAGAGTCAGATACATTCAGCTCATTATGAATTTTTCTGTAGAGATAGAGAAAGCGCCAAACAGATTAAGAAAAACACCGTTTATTTTTCCGAAATCAAAAAGGCTTTTCGCTGACGATAATCCTAAAATTCGATTATTGGAACTGTTGCTTAAATCATTTTTAAGGAATAAAGCGAGTGTTTTTGCGTATTTGCAAATAACGATGATCACATTTTTCGCGATAATTATAGTGCCGATTTTATTGAAATGGATTATCTTCATCTGTTCCATCTTTTTTATTCATTATTGGCTGTATCATTTATATAGGAAAATGTTAGATAGTCCATTTTTTGTTATTGTTCCAATTGATGAGAAATATTCAGCATGGTCTCATTTTAGAATGTATCTTTTATTTCCGCCTGTCATTGTATTTGCTATAATAGTTATTTTTATAACAATCAGATTTATTTTTGTATAAAAATGTTATAAATGTAATAAAATTATATTTTGGTAAAGCTTTATTCTTATCGTTTAAATAGTAAATTTATAAGATAATTAGTGTAAATTTAGGCAGATATGTAAAACAAATCTATGGTTCCTCCGATATAAGTAATGTATATAGAAAGAGGGGGTTCCTAGATGAGATTTACTATTGCAAAAAAATTAACCTTGTTTAATTTAATTTTGCTTATTTTCATGGTTTTAGTTGGTCTGTTCGGAATAAACGGAATGGTTAAAATTAATCAAGTAAATAAGAAATTAGATGACACTTGGATTCCGGTTATTCAGGAGACACATAGTATTACTTATAACTTTATGAGATTAGCGATGCTGCAGTCTGATTTACTAATGGCTGGAAATGATGAACAAAAAGCTGCCATAAAGAAAGAAATGGGAGAAGTAGTAGAAGGATTAAAGAAAGATGTAGAAGAATTCAAAACTATTTCTACAGGAAGTGAGCATGAGGCGGCGTTCCAGAAAGTGGAAACGATGTTCAATCAATATATAGGTGTTCATGAGAACATGATGGCTGCCTATGAAAAGAATAATCAACAGGAAACGACGACATATTATCAACAAACAAGAGATTTATTCTGGCCTGTTAACAATGAACTATATGCACTCGTTTTATTAAACAATGAAAATATGAACGAGACAAGCAGCGGAAGCATGACTGCTTTTAAAGCTGGAACGACACAGACATATGTAATGATCGGTATTTCAATTGTACTAAGTGTATTAGCTATTTTTTATTTAATAAAATTAATTGCAAAACCAGTGCGTCAATTAAGTGAAGTTGCCGAAGATGTGGCGAATGGAAATCTTGTTCAAAATGTAAAAATGAAATCTGATGATGAAATCGGAGATCTTGCGAAATCCATTCAAGCAATGTGTATGAATCTTCAAACACTTATTTCTAATATAAATAAGGAGTCACAGGAGGTTTCTTCTTTTGCCCATGAATTTACTGTATCCGCAAGTGAAGTTACAGATGGCGGAGAGCAGATTGCGATTACAATGGGTGAATTGGCAAAAGGAGCAGAAGAACAGGCGAGCAGTACGACGTCGCTTTCTGGGATGATGAAAGAATTCTCTTCTTCGATTCAACGATCAAGTGAGAACGGGGAAGAATTAAACGAAGAAGCGAAAGAAATTAGAGAACTGACAGATAACGGCTTTAATGAAATGGAACAGACGAAAGAACAAATAGAAGATATCAATAAAGTTGTTCAAGAGTCTGTGGAAAAAGTGATGAGATTAGACCGCAACTATCAAG
>NZ_BCVG01000051.1 GCF_001591625.1 Metabacillus fastidiosus NBRC 101226 | reverse complement strand
ATATTAGAAAAAGAACCTTTGGTATTAGAAGAAGTAATGCAAGAGAACGAGCAGCTGATTAAAGAAAAGTATAAAGAGGAAGATAGATCGAAGCCTCATATGTTACAAACGGTAGAAGAAATTGATGGAAAAAATGATACTAAGATTGAAATAGAAAGTGAAACAGAACTGCTCATATTAGAAAAAGAGCCTTTAGTATTAGAAGAAGTAATGCAAGAGAACGAGCAGATGACTAGAGAAAAGTATAAAGAGGAAGATAGACGGAAGCCGCTTATATTAAAAGTGTCAGAAGAAATAAATGAGCAAGAAGAATCAGGAGAATTAGATACGGCAGCCTCTCAGTTAATAGAAAATCAGAAATATAATGACAGATCAAATGAGAGCGTTCAGTCACCTTCAAAAGCACTTTTAGAACTTCATGAAGATAATACGGAGCATATTCAACAGGATAAAATAGAATATAAAAGCAAAGATATTATTTCAGAAGATCGGACAATACAAAGAAGCGAAGATAGAACTGAAGAAATGCGTACAGATGAGCCAGCTAAGGAGATCCCTTCATCGAATGAAAAATCTAACGTTCCCTTTAACGTAGTAATGTTAAATAGAGATAAGAAGAAACTTAGCCAAAATCAAGAGGGTGGTTATCAATTTCCTTCTCTTACTTTTTTAAATATTCCTCCATACAGGGAAAACGATGATCAAGTTTGGCTTGAAGAACAAAAGGAACTATTAGATGTTACTCTTAAAAATTTCAATGTTGGTGCAAAAGTAGTGAATGTAACACAAGGACCGGCTGTCACACGTTTTGAAGTGCATCCGGAACCAGGGGTTAAAGTGAATAAGATTACGAATTTAACTGATGATATTAAGTTAAGCCTTTCAGCTAAAGATATTCGGATCGAAGCACCAATACCTGGTAAGAATACGATAGGTATTGAAGTTCCTAATAAAGAGAGTAAAATGGTATTTTTACGTGAAATATTAAGAAATCCTGTATTTCGTTCAAATCCTTCCGCAATGACAGCAGTTTTGGGATTAGATATTTCAGGACAGCCTGTCGTAACAGATTTAAGTAAAATGCCGCATGGTTTAATCGCGGGAGCAACAGGATCCGGGAAAAGTGTATGTATTAATACTATTTTAGTCAGCTTGCTTTATAAGGCTGCACCACATGAAGTGAAATTATTATTAATTGATCCGAAAATGGTTGAGCTTGCACCATATAATAAAATACCGCATCTCGTCAGCCCAGTTATAACTGATGTAAAAGCAGCAACAGGAGCGTTAAAATGGGCGGTAGAAGAGATGGAAAGACGTTATGAACTTTTTGCCCATTCGGGTGTAAGAGATATAAAAAGATACAATGATCTCGTAAAAGAACATGAAATGGGTGATCATTTACCATATATAGTTATTATTATTGACGAGTTGGCAGATTTAATGATGGTTGCACCTGGAGATGTGGAAGAAGCAATCTGTCGTATCGCTCAAAAAGCAAGAGCATGTGGAATCCACTTAATTGTTGCAACACAAAGGCCATCTGTTGATGTTATAACTGGTTTAATTAAAGCGAATATTCCGACGCGAATTGCATTTTCTGTTTCTTCTCAAATTGATTCAAGAACAATTATTGATGTAAATGGAGCGGAAAAGCTTTTAGGTAAGGGAGATATGCTGTTTTTAGAAAATGGTTCCTCAAAGGCTGTAAGGCTTCAAGGAACATTCGTATCAGATGAAGAGATCGAACGTGTTGTAGAATTTGTAAAAAAACAATCAAAACCAAATTATCTGTTTGAGCAGGAAGAATTGATGAAAAGAGCGGCTGTGCAAGCGGACGGGGATGAATTATTTTATGAAGCTTGTGAGTTTGTTGTCGCCCATGGAAGTGCATCAACATCCAGCGTACAAAGACGATTTAGAATTGGATATAATAGAGCCGCACGTTTAATTGATTTAATGGAAGAACAAGGAATTATTTCTGGGAACCGTGGCAGTAAGCCGAGGGATGTTCTTATTACAGAAGAAGAGCTTGAGATGATTCAAGAAGGAAACTCTTTTTAAGTAAGAAAGTTACCTTTCTATACTATTTTTTAATATGCAGGTTACAAGACTCTTTACGGTCAGTAAGGCGGACTGTCTGTAAAGAGATGATTATTTTGTTTAGCTTTCAGTATAAGGCAATCTAGTTTTGGAAGAAAAAACAGCTTTTATTTTTAATTATTCCAGTAAATATGCTTACGTTTTTTCGATGAAAAATATGATATGATGGGTAAAAAGTTTTGGAAAAGGGAGCTTATGGATGAAGGAAATAGAACTAAAACTTCAAGGTAAAATCAAGAGGTTAACAAATCAGACGTTTAAATTTGATAAACGTGTCGGAGAAGGATGGTTTTCGGCAGTTTATTTTTTAAAAACTCGTGAAATTGTAAAGGAATTTTGTCCGGAAAATATTGTAACAATGCAGTTTTTTCAAAGGAATCATGCTGTTTTATGTGGAACAGATGAGGTGATCGCACTTGTTAAAACATTTGCTAATAATCCTGAAGGCTTAGAAATTCACTCTTTACAGGATGGAGATAAAATAAGTCCTTTTGAAACGGTGTTAACAATAGCAGGTCCTTATGAAGACTTCGGTTATTTAGAAGGCATTATTGATGGTATTCTATCAAGACGTACATCTGTTGCAACGAATGTATATAATGTCGTGAAAGCCGCGGGTGATAAGCCCGTTATTTTTATGGGAGACAGGGATGACCATTTTACGCAGCAAGCGGGTGATGGTTATGCTGCACATATCGGAGGATCGACGGCACAGGCTACACATGCTATGAATGAATGGTGGGGAAAAGAAGGTATGGGAACAATGCCCCATGCTTTAATCCAGCTTTTTAATGGAGATGTCGTTGAAGCAGCAAAAGCATATTACAAGAAATATCCTGAAGATGATCTTATCGTCTTAATTGATTACAATAATGATTGTATTAATGATGCACTTCGCTTGGCCAGAGAATTTGGAGATAATTTAAAAGGAGTACGCGTTGATACTTCGAGAACGATGATTGATCATTATTTTATTCAAAATACTCATGTTTTAGGCACATTTGATCCAAGAGGAGCTAATCCAGAGCTTATATTTGCCCTCCGTGAGGCACTTGATAGTGAAGGATATAATCATGTCAAAATAGTCGTAAGTGGAGGATTCAATGAGGAGAGGATTAAAGAGTTTGAAGAGAGAAAAGTCCCAGCTGATATTTATGGCATTGGCGGAAGTCTACTAAAAATAAATATCGGTTTCACCGGTGATAATGTTCTTCTAAATGGGGAGCCTCAAGCGAAAGCTGGAAGACGTTTTCGACCGAATCCTCGTCTTGAAAAAGTGGATTAATATAATATGGCAAAAGTAATTGATTTACAAGAACATCGTGTTAATAAAGAGATCCGTCTTGAAAAAGCGATGATCGATCATTATGAGCAGCTTATGCTTTATATTAAGCACCGAGTGAACATTCGGGAAAAAGTGAGAGCAAAAGTTATTTTTAGTGAGAAAGTAGGATGTAAATCTTCCTCTAAATTCAATACACTAGAGGAGCAGTTATTTTTAAATTGGTTTGCATTTGATTATACAACGGTTCAAGGATTAACTATTTATCAAATATTCCTTAAACATCATCATCGCTTAGACGATGTGCTCCATGCTTTGTTTATAGTCAGTGTTCTTGAACCCTATGAGATAATAAAGAAGAATGAAGATTATATAACAGCAGTAAATTTACAAACAAATATAATCTGCCAGCTTAAATATGCAGTTGATAGTCAGAATAAATCTTTTTTCTTTGCAAGAACGGTTCCTATTTTTGATAGGTTTCTCTGCTTAGGAGGGATTTTTCAAAAAGTGAGTAATAATAAAATAAGCAGTCTATTAAATGATTATAATAATCAGGAAAAAATAGGTTGGCGAACATATTTGAAGAAATATGCAATACAATATGTTTGGAATGGGAAAACTGAACATGAATAATTCATCGTTTATAGTTTTCATGATCTTTCTGTTTTGGTAGTATAGAATAAGTGACCGTAGTCTTACATAGAGTTCGGTATTTAGAATGTATTAGTGTTTTTACGAGAAGGCATTTTTACAAATTATTATACAAAGGTTGCAAAACTAGATGAACGTCATATACTGTCAATCAGATAGACGTTTGCTGGAGGTTCTTTTATGACTGTTTATCATTTTGTTGGAATAAAGGGTACTGGAATGAGTGCTCTTGCACAAATCTTACATGATATGAATTATAAAGTGCAGGGATCAGATATTGAAAAGCCTGTCTTTACAGAGAAAGCACTCGAATTACGAGGAATTGAAATACTACCTTTTTCCAGAAGCAATATTAAACCGGGTTTAACAATTATTGCCGGCAACGCTTACCCGGATACCCATGAGGAAATTGAAGAAGCGATGAATCTTGGTTTGCCTGTTATTCGCTATCATAAGTTTTTAGGTGAATTCATGGAGAAATATACAAGTGTAGCAGTTACTGGTGTCCATGGAAAGACTTCTACAACTGGGCTTCTTTCGCACGTTATCCAAGGATATCAACCGACATCCTACCTTATTGGTGATGGAACAGGGAATGGAGTCGAAAATAGTAAATATTTTATTTTCGAGGCATGTGAATACAGAAGACATTTCTTATCATATCATCCAGATTATGCGATCATGACAAATATCGATTTTGATCATCCTGATTATTTTTCAAATCTTGAAGATGTGTTTAATGCTTTCCAGGAGATGGCTCTTCAAGTAAGAAAAGGAATTATTGCTTATGGGGACGACGATGAGCTGCAAAAAATTCAAACGAAAGTACCTGTTGTTTACTATGGTTTTGGCGAGGAAAATGACTTCCAGGCAAGAAATATTGTAAAGGGAGTAGACGGCACAAGTTTTGATGTTTTAGTAAGAAATACATTCTACAGCTCCTTTAAAATAACAGGCTATGGGGATCATAGTATTTTAAATGCTTTAGCAATTATTGCGTTATGTCATTATGAAGGTGTCAATGTTGAAGTTATTCAAGAGCGATTACAGACTTTTACAGGTGTAAAGCGACGCTTTAATGAAAAACGAGTTGGTGCACAAATTTTAATTGATGATTATGCACATCATCCGACTGAAATTAATGCAACGATTGATGCTGCACGTCAAAAATATCCTGACAGAGAAATTGTTGCTGTTTTCCAGCCGCATACGTTTACACGTACGCAATCATTTTTAAATGAATTTGCTGACAGTTTACAAAAAGCTGATTATGTTTATTTATGTGATATTTTCGGGTCAGCAAGAGAGAATTTTGGTAATCTCTCTATCCACAACTTATTAGAAAAAATTGATAACGCCAGTCTTATTGATGAAAAGGATACATCGGTTCTAAAAGCACATGAGAATGCTGTTTTAGTATTTATGGGTGCTGGAGATATTCAAAAATATCAGCAGGCATATGAGCAAGTATTAGCATAAAAATAAAGGACTCAAATGAGTCCTTTATTTTTTTACTTTAAATTTTCAGGATTCAATGATTCCAGCTCTGGAAGAACAAATAATCCGTCTTTTCTAATAAGAACATCATCAAAATAAATTTCACCGCCGCCATACTCAGGTCTTTGAATCATAACGATATCCCAATGAATATTTGAATTATTCCCATTGGATGCTTCGTCATAACATTGACCAGGTGTAAAATGGAAGCTGCCGGCAATTTTTTCATCAAATAAAATATCTTGCATCGGATGTAAAATATATGGATTGACACCGATTGCAAATTCTCCGATAAATCGTGCTCCTTCATCTGTATCGAAAATCTTATTAATTCTTTCTGTATCATTTGCAGTTGCTTCGACTATTTTTCCATCTTTAAATGTTAAACGGATATTTTCAAAAGTGAATCCGTTATAAGGTGAAGCAGTATTATATGTAATAACTCCATTTACTGATTCTTTAACAGGGGCAGTATATACTTCACCATCAGGAATATTCATTTGTCCTGAGCATTTAATCGCAGGAATATCCTTTATTGAAAATGTTAGATCAGTTCCTTCTCCTTTTATATGGACTTTATCTGTTTTATTCATTAATGAAACTAATGAATCCATTGCCTCGTCCATTTTGCTGTAATCGAGATTACATACATTAAAATAAAAATCTTCAAACTGCTCCGTACTCATTTTTGCAAGCTGCGCCATAGAGGAATTTGGGTAGCGGAGCACAACCCATTTTGTTTTTGGAACACGAATTTCACGGTGAACCTTTTGTCCGATAGTTTGGCCATGAAGCTTTATCTTATCATCAGGAACATCAGCATGTTCATTTATATTATCACCTGAACGGAGTCCGATATAAGCGTCCATTTTGCTCATTACTTCTGCTTCAAAACTAGCGATCATTTCATATTGTTCTTTTTGTCCGCCTATCATTAAAGCACGGTCAACCTGATTGTCTTTTAGGGAAACGAATGGATATCCGCCAGCTTCATATGCTTCTTTTATTAATGCAGTGACGAGCTCTCTTTGAAGGCCGAAGTTTTCAATTAATACTTTTTCTCCTTTTTGCAGGCGAATGGAATAATTAATTAAGTTTTTGGCTAAATCAGTAATTCGTGGATCTTTCATAGATAATCACTCCTTAGGAAATTACATATTTTTATTCTAACCGATTTAATAAGTACTATTGAAATATTTTTGCTTTAATTTAGAAGGAAATTGTATTATTTAACGAGAATAACTATATTAAGATTAAAGATTGAACAAATTGGGTATATGGCTAACAGGAGGTGTAAAAGACATGATTATTATTGTCTATATAAGTGTCGCATTAATCGCAGTTGCCTTTACAATACTGGTTGTATACTTATCGAGGGTGCTTAATTCTCTCCAAGGAACAATGGATAATGTTGCTAAAACATTGGAAGGTCTTGAAAAGCAAATGCAAGGAATAACGCTAGAAACGACTGAATTATTACATAAAACAAACGTATTAGCAGAAGATATTCAAGAAAAGTCAGAAAGACTAAACTCGGTTGTCCATGCTGTTGAAGATGTTGGATCTTCCATTCAGCAATTTAATAGATCAGTTAGGAAAGTAACAACATCGGTTGCTTCTAATCTTGAAGATAATCAAGAGAGAATAAGCCAAATTGTTCAGTGGGGCAATGTTGCGATTGATCTTTGGGAAAAATGGAAAAGTAAGAAAGAAACGAAAGATATCATTTAAACTTAAGGGGGACTTCAAATGAGTAAAAATGATTTAAACAGTAAAGACTTTCTTATTGGGGCATTAGTTGGCAGTGCAATAGGTGCGGCAGCGGCACTATTTTTAGCACCTAAAGCAGGAAAAGATTTCCGAATTGAGATTAGTCAAAAAGCTACTGAAGTAAGAGATAGAACGAGTGAATTTAAAAATAATGCAATTGAAAAAAGTGGTAATTTGGCGAATTATGCAAAAGAAAAAACAGTGAACTTATCACAAATTGTATCTGAACAGTCCTCACAAATTATGAACAAGGTTCGTGACTTTAAAGGTTCTTCACAAGAACAAGCTGACATTGCTGAATCAGAAATTGCTGATGCACTAAAAGAAGTTTCTAATAGTGATGAGGAAATAAAAGAAAATAGGGAAGCAATTGAACTTCCTAAAAAAGAAGAAGTAGTAAATTCAGCTAATTAAGAACAGTTATGATCTCTCTAACTGTATACAGTTATCTTTTAAAGTATAAAAAGTTAGAGAGGGCTTTGATTTCTACAGAAATTATTTAAGTTAGAGGAGTTAATAATGAATAAAATTATAATTGAAACAGTCGAACAATTTAAAGAGTTAGAAAACAAGCATGATACTTTTTTATTTTTTAAAAACAGTGTAACATGTCCAATTAGCCAAGGTGCTTTTGATGAATTTAACCAATTTATCTCTGAGCATAAAGAAGTGCCTGCTTATTATTTAAATGTTCAAACTGCAAGAGAATTATCAAACTATATTGCTGAAACATTCCAAATAAAACATGAATCACCACAAATTTTATTAATAAAAAATAAAGAAGTTATTTGGAATACATCCCATTCAAATATTACATATGATAAGCTGAAAAAAGCAGTCTTACAGTAAATAGAGCAGTGATTAAGGGCACTTAATGAAAAGTGCTCTTTTTAAATAAAAAATACTTTAGTGCTTAAAAGCGTTTAAATGTTAAAGTTTTTGGTGACAACTTGAAAATATTCGTATATAATAGTCACTAATTAGAACTTATGTTATTTTAGTTATATTAATGTTTTAAAATTTTACTGGAATGAAAGAAAGGATGATTGAGATGAGTAGTGTAGAGTTAGATGCTTTAAGAGAAAGAGTAGACGAGATTAATTTACAATTATTAAAACTTATCAGTGAGCGTGGAAAATTAGTACAAGAGATCGGTAAGGCGAAGGAATCACAAGGTGTTAATCGCTATGATCCTATTCGTGAGCGCTCAATGTTAGATATTATTAAAGAATACAATGAAGGACCATTTGAAAATTCAACGTTACAGCATATTTTCAAAGAAATCTTCAAGGCTGCGTTAGAATTACAAGAAGATGATAAGAAGAAAGTACTTCTTGTATCACGTAAGAAAAAAGCAGAAGATACAATCATTGAAGTTAATGGTGTGAAAATTGGTGATGGAAGCCAAACGTTTATCGTTGGACCATGTGCTGTTGAAAGCTATGAGCAAGTAGAAGCTGTTGCAGCAGAGGCTAAAAAGCAAGGAATTAAAATTTTACGCGGTGGTGCATACAAACCACGTACAAGCCCATACGACTTCCAAGGTCTTGGATTAGAAGGTTTAAAAATCTTGAAAAAAGCAGCTGATGAGCATGGTTTAGCTGTTATTAGTGAGATTGTAACACCAAGTGATCTTGAAACAGCATTAGATTATGTTGATATTATTCAAATTGGTGCACGTAATATGCAAAACTTTGAATTACTAAAAGCAGCAGGTGCTGTTAAAAAGCCAGTTTTATTAAAACGCGGACTAGCAGCTACAATTGAAGAATTCATTCATGCTGCCGAATACATTATGTCACAAGGTAATGATCAAATTATTTTATGTGAGCGTGGAATCCGTACTTATGAAAAAGCAACAAGAAATACATTAGATATTTCAGCTGTTCCAATTTTAAAACAAGAAACACATTTACCAGTTATGGTTGACGTAACACATTCAACAGGTAGAAGAGATTTACTTATTCCGACAGCTAAAGCTGCATTAGCTATTGGTGCTGACGGTGTAATGGCAGAAGTACATCCAGATCCAGCTGTTGCATTATCAGATGCACAGCAGCAAATGAACTTCGAGCAATTTGACACATTCATGAAAGAATTAAAACCATTCGTTAAAGTGAATGCATAAGAAATAGTTTATAGATGTTTTTAAGAAGCTGTCTGATAAAAGTATACCAATTTCTAACTGATCTTAAGTATATAAGCGGTTAGAGATTGTGAATACTTTCTTAGAGACAGCTTCTTTTGCTACTATAATAAAAAATAAGTAGAAATCCTTGTGAAAACGCTTTAATTTTCACTATAAATCATTGCAGTTCGTTTTATTGTATCGTATGATTAGGTACATAAAGTAGGAGAAATAGATAGCTTATTTATTGTTAAAGGGGTGTCGATATGACAAATGTGACGATATATGACGTTGCGAGAGAAGCAAATGTTTCGATGGCTACGGTTTCCCGTGTAGTAAACGGAAATCCGAATGTAAAGCCGACGACAAGAAAGAAAGTGCTCGATGCCATTGAAAGATTGGGATATCGTCCTAATGCAGTAGCGCGTGGATTGGCTAGTAAGAAAACAACAACAGTCGGTGTTATCATTCCTGATATTTCAAGTACATTTTTTGCTGAATTAGCACGTGGAATCGAAGATATAGCAACGATGTATAAGTATAATATTATTTTAAGTAATTCTGATCAAAATAAAGAGAAAGAACTTCATTTATTAAATACAATGCTTGGTAAACAAGTGGACGGTATCGTATTTATGGGCGGAAATATTACGGAGGAGCATGTGGAAGAATTTAAACGTTCTCCAGTTCCTATCGTTCTTGCTGCATCTGTTGATTTAACAGAAACAATCCCATCAGTAAATATTAATTATGAACAGGCTGTCTTTGATGTTATTTCAATGCTAGTTGAAAAAGGACATCGTAAAATTGCCTATGTTACCGGTGTTGAAACAGAGCCGATTAATAAAGTGAAGAAAACAGCCGGTTATATGCGTGCACTTGAAGAAGCAGGTATTGCCTATGATGAAGATTTAATAGTCGAAGGCGATTACTCATATGATTCAGGTATTGAAGCTTTTGAGAAAATTGATGAATTAGATGAAAAACCAACAGCAATCTTTGTAGCAGCAGATGAAATGGCGCTCGGTGTCATTCATGGTGCGCAAGATAAGGGTTATTCTATTCCAGATGATTTTGAAATAGTTGGTTTTGATAATACGAGACTGGCAGTGATGGTTAGACCACAGCTGACAACAGTTGTTCAGCCGACATATGACATCGGTGCGGTAGCGATGAGATTATTAACAAAATTAATGAATAAAGAGGAAGTGGAAGACCAAATCGTTGAACTTCCACATCGAATTGAATATAGACAAACAACGAAATAACTTATTTTAATCAAATGAGACCTCTCTAATAACCGCTGGCTTATCATTTTGAAAAGCTGCGGAAGTTAGGGAGGTTTCTTTTCTTTGGATAGATTATCAATAATTAATACAGATTAATTATACTGTGTTCATATAACTCAGGTGTGTAATAAAAGTTGTAAATTATGATTTTCCTCTATTCAAGGTTAAGTATCTATTTTTGAAAAATTGAGAAAAATCAAATTTTATAATATAATGTAATGGTAAAATCTATGCGACAGGGGGAGTTATAATGAAAATGGAGACAATGCCTGTAACGAAGGGAATTTATAACTTAACGGATTATGATGAAGTTTATAAAAATTTCAATTGGAAAAGCATAGAAGATAAATTTTCATGGTCTGAAACTGGAAAAATTAATGCAGCATATGAAGCAATTGATAAACATGCAGATACATTTCGGAAAAATAAAATCGCCTTATACTACCGTGATCAAGAGCGAGAGGAGAAATATACGTTCAAAGAAATGAAAGGGCTTTCAAATAAAGCTGGCAATATATTAAAGAATGCTGCCAATGTTGAAAAAGGTGATCGTGTTTTTGTTTTCATGCCTAGAACACCTGAATTATACTTTATTATTCTTGGTGCTATTAAATTAGGTGCTATCGTCGGTCCATTATTTGAAGCATTTATGGAAGGAGCGGTGAAAGACCGTTTACATGATAGTGAGGCAAAAGTAATTGTAACAACGCCGGAATTGCTTGATAGAATTCCGATAAATCAATTACCGGCATTAAAAAAGATTGTAGTCGTTGGTGAAAATGTTAGTGCGCCGCATATTGATTTTTTAACTGAGATGAAATGTGCCAGTACAAAGCTTGATATTGTATGGGTTGAGAAAACAGATGGTCTGCTTCTTCATTATACTTCCGGTTCTACTGGAACACCTAAGGGAGTATTACATGTCCATTATGCGATGATTCAGCATTATCAGACGGCACAATGGGTTCTTGATTTAAAAGAAGATGACGTATACTGGTGTACGGCTGATCCAGGCTGGGTAACTGGAACGATCTATGGAATTTTTGGTCCATGGCTGTCAGGAACAGCTAATGTTATTGTTGGCGGCCGTTTTAATCATGAAGCATGGTATAAAGCAATTGAGGATTATAGCGTTACTGTCTGGTACAGCGCCCCAACAGCTTTTAGAATGCTCATGGGAGCAGGAGATGAGCTTATAAATAAATATGATCTCAGTTCGCTCCGTCATGTGTTAAGTGTTGGTGAACCGCTTAATCCTGAAGTTATTCGCTGGGGAATGAAAGTTTTTCAAAATCGCATCCATGATACATGGTGGATGACAGAAACAGGTGCACATACTATTTGCAATTATCCTTGTCTGGAGATTAGACCCGGATCGATGGGAAAACCAGTTCCAGGAGTGGAGGCGGCAATCGTCGATGATAAAGGGAACGAACTGCCACCGTACAGAATGGGAAACTTGGCAATTAAAAAAGGGTGGCCATCTATGATGTATGCGATTTGGAATAATAAAGAGAAATACGACTCTTATTTTATGCAGGGAGATTGGTATGTTTCCGGTGATTCTGCTTATATGGATGAAGCCGGATATTTTTGGTTTCAAGGAAGAGTAGATGATGTTATTGTAACCGCAGGTGAGCGGGTTGGTCCTTTTGAGATTGAAAGTAAATTAGTAGAACATCCTGCAGTTGCTGAAGCCGGAGTTATTGGTAAACCAGATCCAATCAGAGGAGAGATTATTAAGGCGTTTATTGCTCTACGTGAGGGCTACAGTGATACGGAGGAGCTAAGGGAAGAAATTTATACATTTGTAAAATCTGGTCTTGCAGCACATGCTGCACCACGGGAAATAGAGTTTAGAGATAAATTGCCAAAAACGCGCAGTGGCAAGATTATGCGCCGTGTTTTGAAAGCATGGGAGCTGAATTTACCCGCAGGTGATCTTTCGACGATGGAAGATTAAAAAAGGTGAGACCTTTCTAATAATAAAGATTAGAGAGGTTTCACCTTTTCTTTTAAACAGGATTTGGCGGAGGATTATTTTCAGTATTATCCTGCTCTCCATTTCCATTATCCTGAGGTTTATCTTGCTGCTGTTCAGGTTTTGTCTCATCCGGTTTTGGAGTTTCAGGCTTTGTATCTACCGGTTTTTTATCAACAGGCTTATTTTCCGGCTGCTGCTTATTCGGCTGTTTTTGTTCTGCTTTTGCACTTTGTGCCTGTTCACTAGCAATTGGCCTTTTTTCGGTAACATTTCCATAAGTGATAACTGCTGAAGGCGCCGACTCCTTACCTGCCACGTCAACAGCAACAACGTAATAGGAAGAAGCAGTACCGCTGATTGGAAATACTAAAGATTTTGATGAAGGGATACTGCCGATTTTACGATAACCGCCATTACCTGATGTACTATAAATCCGATAACCAATAACATCATTATCCCCATTAGCCTGCCATGAAAGTTTACCGTTATTAGCTGTTAAACCTTGTATTTGTGAAGGGTTTGCTCCGTTATCGCGTATCTCATTCCCATCTGATACAACGAGATTATCCCATCTCACTGTTTTTGGGAGTAATTCTTTTAAATCTGTTAAATTACTTATATTATGTTTTTGTAGAAGTTCCCTTTTTACAATAAATCCTTCTTGGACCAATTCAGCAGGTGCTGATGGAGGTACAGCATAAGCCCGATCTTTTACGAAAACGAATTTTCCTGATGTTAAGCTGTCATCAACTTTCTTAGGCACGTATTTAACATTAAAATAATCTGATGCAACTAATCCTGCCTTTTCACATAAAGGTGAAGGCAGATCTCCAGTTAATGCACAATAGGAACGTTTTACGATTCCATTTGGCATTTGAAATCTCTCTTTTGGAGCGATGAGCTCAGGCTCTGTGTCATAGGCTGTATTCATAAGTTTTGCCCATAAGAAAATATTTCTTTTACTATAAGAAAGACCTTTGTAATTTACTTCTAATGGTTTTGGTTTATCATAACCGATCCAAGTTCCAAACGTTACATTAGGATTAGAAGCAACAAACCAGGCATCCTTATAATCTTGACCTGTTCCTGTTTTTCCAGCCCAATCGGCATGAAATTTCATATAGCCATTCAAAGAAGCTGCTGTTCCTTTACTAATGACATCTCTCATCATGTCAATTGTTAAAAATGCTGTCTGTGGAGAGAAAACATCTGTTTGTTTTACTTTATGTTCGTAGATAACTTTACCTTCACTCGTTTCAATTTTCTCAATCATATAAGCATCAGTGAATTTCCCACTGTTTGCAAAAGTGGCAAAGGCATTGACATTTTCTTCGACAGTCACACCATTTGTCATTCCTCCAAGACTTAAAGCAGCAGAGCCGACATCATTTTTATCGAGAGAAGAGAATCCCATTTTTTCTAAGTAAGATAGGGGATTTTGATTCATAATTTTATAATAAGTTTTCACTGCTGGAACATTATAAGAATACTGTAATGCCACACGGGCACTAGTTAACCCATGATATGCTCCGCCATAGTTCTTAGGGTTGTATTCTCTATTTGAAAGAGGTGTATCAGCAATTACTGTTCCAGGTTGTACAGCCCCGACTTCCATCGCAGGTGCATATACGAGCAGAGGTTTCATTGTTGAACCATTTGGGCGAAGTGCGTTCGTTGCATGATTTGTTTGTGAACGGTCATGATCTCTTCCGCCAACGAAACTGATGATTTTCCCAGTCTTATTATCAATGAGAACAGCGCCTACTTCGACTGGTTCTTTAACTATTATATTTTTACCTGTTTCAGTATTTTTTTTCGTTTCGCTTTTATCATTTCCATAGTATTTATATTCTCTTACAACTGTTTGCATTCGATCATAGATATTTTTATTAATGGTCGTATGAATCCGGTATCCGTTTTGACGAAGGTTCGTATCAGCGAGAGTGGAATACTGTTTATATAAATCGTTATTTTTCTTCAAGTCCTCCTCTGAATATCCGTCATTCTCAGCCAATTTTACCATTAATATTTTTTTTGCACGATCTTCTACTTCAAAGGTTAACCAAGGATATTGATCTATTGAGGATGGTTTTTTTGTTGTTAAACTTTTCCGTAAATCAAATGTAATCGCCTTTTCATAGTCCTCTTTTGTAATATAACCGCCCTTATACATACGTATAAGTACAGTTTTCATACGCTCGATACCTGGCTCTAAATTTTCTTTTACTTGCCCAGAGTTTGTGAAAGGAGTATAGCCGAATGGACTTTGGGGCAATCCAGCGATGAATGCTGCTTGAGGAATGCTGAGATCTTTTGCATTTATTCCGAATATCCCTTGTGCAGCTGTTTGAACACCAGCGATATTTCTCCCTGATGCGTTACGTCCTAAATCAGCAACATTTAAATAAATTTCTAAAATTTCTTCTTTTTTAAAAAACTTTTCTAAACGTAATGCAAGTAAAATTTCTTTTGCTTTTCTATCAAAGGAAACTTCATTAGATAAGATTTGATTTTTAATTAATTGCTGTGTCAGAGTACTTCCCCCTGTTTTAGTAGAGGAGTTTGTAGCTTCTTGAAACACAGCACGCATAATTGCTTTAGGAACAATTCCTTCATGCTCATAAAAAAGTTCATCCTCTGTTGCAATGATAGCATTGACTAAATGAGGAGAAACTTTATCAAGTGTAGTCTTTTCCCGATCAAGATCTGTTCTTAGTTTACCGAGATAAATATTATTAGCAAAGTAAACTTCCGAGGTTTCTTCATAATTATAAATTTCATTTTTCATCACTTCATAAGAACGGACTGGTTCGTCCTTTACTAATGAAGCAAAATAACCAGCACCAACACCAACTACAAAGCAGAACCCGATTATTCCGACAAATAAAAACATTAAAATAAGATTCCAAAATACATTATATGTAACACGTATGTTTCGGGTTGGAATTTTATTTAAGGGTAAGAAGTGCTTTAATTTTTCAATAGATTTTTTCATTATTTTATTAAGCCTCCTATATCTCGAATTATTATAACATAGAGAAATGGAAATTTCGTATGAGCTTTAACACTCATTTAAGATGAGAAGTTTGACAAAGTTTAAAAAATATGATAAAAATTCAGATAGTTAAATAATAAGCGAAGATTGGTTAAAGTAGTATTCATCTCACTGTTGTAGAGAGCTGATGGGTGGTGAAAATCAGCACATAGATGAATATGAATTACGTCCATGAGCTTCTTTTCTGAAAGTATGCGATTAGGAAAAGACGGTTATTCCGTTATCTTTTAAGTGAGCGAAGATTTATACTTTGTATAGATCTTAAGTAGGGTGGTACCGCGATATGAATCGTCCCTTCAATTTTTATTGAAGGGACGTTTTTTTATTTTGCGTAAATTTCATACGAAGGAGTTTTTTAAATGAACGAGTTATTGAAAGAACTGCAGTTTAGAGGATTAATTAATCAAGTAACAGATGAAGAAGGATTAGACCAAGTACTTGCAAATGAGAAAATAAAGCTTTATTCAGGCTTTGACCCAACTGCTGACAGTCTTCATATTGGACATTTACTTCCAGTATTAACATTGAGACGCTTTCAGCTTCACGGTCATCATCCGATTGCTCTTGTTGGCGGTGCAACAGGTCTTATCGGTGACCCGAGCGGGAAGAAGGCTGAGAGAACATTAAATACTGCTGACATCGTTGCAAACTGGTCTGGACGTATTAAAGAGCAATTATCAAGATTTTTAGATTTTGAAGCTGGAAATAACCCGGCAGTTATTGCGAATAACTATGACTGGATTGGAAAGTTAGATGTTATTTCATTTTTACGTGATGTGGGAAAAAACTTTGGAATTAACTATATGCTGGCAAAAGAATCTGTTCAATCCCGGATTGAATCTGGTATTTCATTCACAGAATTCAGCTATATGATTTTACAGTCATATGACTTTTTAGAATTATATCAAAATGAGAAGTGCCGCCTTCAAATCGGTGGAAGTGACCAATGGGGCAATATTACAGCTGGTTTAGAATTAATTAGAAAAACAGAAGAAAATGCAAAAGCATTCGGTTTAACAATTCCTCTCGTTACGAAAGCAGATGGAACAAAATTCGGTAAAACAGAAGGTGGAGCGATTTGGTTAGACCGTGAAAAAACATCTCCGTATGAGTTCTATCAATTCTGGATTAATACAGATGACAGAGATGTTGTGAAATACTTAAAATTCTTCACGTTTTTATCACAAGAAGAAATTGAGGCATTAGAAAAAGAAGTACAGGAAGCACCGGAAAAACGATCAGCACAAAAAGCACTTGCTGAAGAAGTGACAAAACTTGTTCATGGGGAAGAATCGCTTGAACAGGCAATTAAAATTTCACAAGCATTATTCAGCGGTAATATTCAAGAGCTGACAGCAGCAGAAATTGTACAGGGATTTAAAGATGTTCCATCATTTAAAGTAGAAGATGCTGACATCAATATTGTTGAACTGCTCGTTCAAACAAAAATTTCGCCATCAAAACGCCAAGCGAGAGAAGATGTAACGAACGGTGCTATTTATATTAATGGTGAACGTACACAAGATCTTGAAAAGGTTGTTACAGAAAAAGACCGGATTGAAAATCAGTTTACCGTTATCCGAAGAGGTAAGAAGAAATATTTCTTAATTCAATACTAATAGAAAAAGAGGACTGTCTTATAATTAGAAGACAGTCCTCTTTTATGTAAGAAGATAATGCGATAACTTTAATATGAACAGCCTATGAATTAAATATGCAAATATTAAGTATAATAAAAGCCCCGTAAATCTTGTTATAACAAGATTTACGGGGCTTTTTCGATTGCTGTTTAAGAAGCGAAAGTATTAACGTGAGTAGAACTCAACGATAAGAGCTTCGTTAATTTCAGCAGGTAATTCAGAACGTTCTGGTAAACGAGTTAAAGAACCTTCTAATTTCTCAGCATCAAATGTTAAGTAATCAGGTACGAAATTGTTGATTTCGATAGATTCTTTTACGATATCAAGGTTACGTGATTTTTCACGTAAAGAAATTGCTTGGCTAGGTTTTACTTGGTATGAAGCAATATCAACACGGCTGCCATCTACTAAAATATGACCGTGGTTTACTAATTGGCGAGCTTGACGACGAGTACGTGCTAAGCCAAGACGGTAAACGATATTGTCTAAACGAGTGTCAAGAAGGATCATGAAGTTTTCACCAACTACACCGCTCATTTTACCAGCTTTACTGTATAAGTTACGGAATTGACGCTCAGTTACACCATACATATGACGTAATTTTTGTTTTTCTTGTAATTGTAAACCGTACTCAGAAAGTTTCTTACGCTGAGTCGGACCGTGTGGACCTGGAGCGTAAGGACGCTTTTCTAATTCTTTACCTGTACCACTTAATGAAATACCTAGACGACGAGAAAGTTTCCAACTAGGACCTGTATAACGAGCCATTACTGACTCCTCCTTTTATGTTTTTATTTTGCATAAAATAAAAACCAAACTGACTATTACAACAAAGCACATTTTATTTTCATATATCCTCGCTCCAGCAGCAGAGAGTTACACGATACACCCATTTATAATTAAAGTGGGAACAAAATGAAGATCCTTATTGCTCATCAATAGGCTGCAATATTTTATACACAACGAACATTATATGATTTAGGGTATATAAAGTCAAGGGTATCTAGGCAATTAATATTTATTGTAAGGAAAAGGTTATTAGTTTAAAATTGTAAATAAAATTTACAATTGGTTATAAATGCAATTAATTATTTATATGGTATAATTGTAATGAGTGACTATAGACCTATCAATAGGGAAATATCGTGGGTGAGTATACATGGGAGAAAATTCGATTGTAACCGAGATTAAAGGTTTATTCTATGATTTTATTTCTAGCTTGACAAAATTTAAAACAATGGAAAATGTTTGTGAATGGATGGTTACAACCCTTAATAAACAATTAAATTTAACAGATTCAATTCTATATAGGTATGAGGAATATACTAAAAATTTTATTCCATATGTAAGAGAAGAAAAACAAATTAACTTTGATTCATTTCCATATAACGCTTTACATAATTCAGTATATATATGTGAAACGGAAACTTTTCTTACACTCAAAAGTCATGATGTTCTTTATGGTGCTGTTAAGTTAAATGGACTGGACAAAGCTTCTTTTTCATTAGAACAGTTGGAAAATATTGCAGAGGAATGCTCAAATTTCTTTTATTACAATTTAAATTCAAATGAAGTTTTAAATAATGGACAGAAATATGAACAGCTTTATCGTCTCACTAAGAAGTTTCATTCAACAATGAAAAAAAACGATGTATTAGTAGAACTTATTTCAACATTGCAGAAAATGTTTCCTTTTCAAATGTTTTATTTGTTTCTTTCACATGACAGCAATGATTTGCAAAATCTCCCTATCAAAAATTTAGACTATGAAGATCAAAGTGCCGATAATATTAAAGCAATGGAAGCTTATGTAACAGGGGATGTACAAGCTGAAACATCTGAGCTGGATAATGAAACGGTATTATATATTCCGTTAAAAGGTAATCAAGGTATTTACGGAGTACTTCAGGTGCTGACGATGTCAGGCATAGTAGAGGAGAATAACAATATCGATTTTATTACTCTGCTTGCTGGTGCTGCTGGTGTAGCATTAGAAAATGCACAATTATATGAGCAGTCAAATCGTCTTGTAAAAGATCTGCAAATCATTAATGAAACGTCACACGAACTAAATAAAAATCTTAGGTTTAATGATATTATGGCATACATGTCAAAAAGGATCATGGAATCAATAGATTGTGACGAGGTAGGCTTTATTTATTTTGATAAGCCTGAAACGAATAAGATTTTATCGGGAAGTACAGAATTTTTTTACAGCAGTTTGGCGGAGAAATATATAAACTACTTTAGAAAAGAAATGGAGAAGCATTCGGAGGAATTGTTCATTGGTGATATTTCAACAGTTATTCAGGATGCGGCAATGCGTTCTGTTATGGCAGTTCCGATGATCTATAATCATACTTTAAAAGGTTATGCGGTTATTCTTAGTAAAGAGCCGTATCATTTTTCACTTGAACTATTCAAGTTAGTTCAGTCATTAGTTCATCATTCTACACTAGCTTTATCGAATTCACTTCTTCGTGAAGAACTGGAAACTTTAGTGAAAACAGATTATTTGACGAAGCTGACATCACGTAATTATTTTAATGAAAAAATAGTGCAATCAATGAGTGAAGACCGTCAAGGTACATTTATTTTAATTGATATCGACGATTTCAAGAAAGTGAATGATACTCATGGACATCAGATCGGTGATGAGGTTCTCATTCAAGTTGCGAATATTATTAAAAATAATATTCGTGAAAGAGATATTGGGGCACGATGGGGCGGTGAAGAGCTGGCTATTTATTTACCTCAAGTAGAACCTAAAGCCGGGATTCAAATCGCAAAAAGAGTCGTTCAAAAAGTAAGAGAGCTTACAAATCCAACTGTGACAATTTCATGTGGAGTAACTTATTGGACAGCTGGAAAAAACGACACATTTCAATATCTGTTTAGCCTCGCTGATAAAGCATTATACGAAGCAAAGCATAATGGGAAAAATCAAGTGATAATTAAAGAAGAATTAGAATGAAAGAGGATGTCTAAAAAGAAAAAAACGCTTTTTAAATATTATCCTGAAAGACCCCGCTATGAGAATCCAGTAAAATAAAGGGATTTCATGGCGGGGTCTTTCAACTTTTAAAGCTTATTTAGGAATACTATAAAAAACTTCGCTGACAGGAGTTCATAATTATAAGTACAGTGTTAATAATTGAACGATTTTTTCTAGATTTTCTTCGTCCATTTTGTCAAAACGATCAAAAACTGGACTATCGATATCGAGCACTCCAATTAATTGTTTTTCTTTTACAATTGGTATAACGATTTCAGAGTTTGAAGCTGCATCACATGCGATATGGCCAGGAAATTCATGAACATTTGCAATCCGCAAAGTTTCCTTATTAGCTGCTGCAGTTCCGCATACACCTTTATTTAAAGGGATTTCTACGCATGCAGGTAATCCTTGAAAAGGTCCGAGAATAAGCTGATTATCTTTAAATAAGTAGAAACCAACCCAATTAATATCATCTAAAAAATGATTTAGAAATGCGGCTGTATTTGCAAGATTTGCGATTCTGTCTTCTACCCCATCTAATAATGCTTTTAATTGTTTAATGGCAGAGTCATAGTTATTTTGTTTATCACCAGTATAATTTTCGACATTGAACATTGGATTTTCCCACCTTTAGATAATATATTACAAAAAAATTTATATGAGAGTAAAACTTGTCGAGAGAACATTAAAGGAATTATTATGTCAATTATTGAAATATAGAGTTAAGAGAGAAAAGAGGTTATTTATTATAATATTTTGGATGGAAGATATATGCTATCTTCAATCCTGTGAAAATTTCCTAAAAGAAAAGAGATGAAATAAATGTCAATGAATGTATCAGCAATGAATACTAGACAAAGTATTATTGATGCCGCGATTAGTCTCTTTAATTCAAAAGGATTTACAGGTACGTCCGTAAGAGAAATTGCACGAAAAGCAAAAGTAAATGTTGCACATATATCATATTATTTTAATGGAAAAGGCGGATTGCTTGAATATTTAGTTTCTGAATTTTACGAAGGTTATATTGCTGCGATTGAGAAGAATTATTCCTTATTAACTGCTCATTCGGCGAGAGAACGCCTGCAGCAAATGCTTTTAGATATTCTATATTACCAGCATGATAACCGTCAACTAGCTCGTTTTGTTCATCGGGAGGTAACATTAGATACGATTTTAATACGTGAAGTAATGACAACATATTTGATGAAAGAGAAGTATTATTTTACAGCAATTTTAGAAGAAGGCATGAAAAGAGGGGAGTTCCGCAATGCGTCTATCCCCCATATTATTCTCCAGCTTAGGAGTCTGCTTCATATGCCTTATTTACAATCACAATATTTGAGTGAAGTACTGTACATTCAGCCGCATGAGCTCTTTTTTGTTAGACAATATTATAAGGAAATATTAAATTCGTTAAATAGTCTTTTGGCTAAACCATTAAAGGTGAGGAAAACAATATTAGTTCGGTGAAAAAGATATGTATTTTTCATAATCTTTTCCGAGATCCCTTGCACTATGGGCATCAGAACCATAGATTAAAGGGATTTTTTGTTGATATGCAAGCTCGGCAATCCAAGGAAGTGGGTAAATATCTCCACATAATTCTTTTCGAAGCCCGGCAACATTAAAATCAACTTCTAATTGTTCCTCTTTTATAGCGCTTAAAATATTTATCATAATATTTTTAATATCAAATGTAACAGGGAATTTCTTTTGAAATTTATGTGCTAAAGTTAAATGACCTATACGTTTTGGTTTAAATTGTCCAAGACTGGAACGGATAGATTTTAAAACGGTTTCATAATAAGTGTGATGAAGTGTTTGCAGGCTGCCTGCTAACTTAACCATTTCGCCAAATGTTTTATCATCGTAATCAATACAGTAATATCGATCACTTATATGAAGAAAATGAACAGAGAGAATACTATCATCAAGATATTTGCCATACTCGTTTAAGAAATCTTTCGTTCCTTGTTCATAATTTTCGATATAATCTATTTCAAGGCCAATATTAATGCGCAGATCATTGCTATATTTCTTTTTTATATGCTCAATCGAACGTATATAATCATCCATTGAAGATAATTGCATAGCACTGTCACGAAGGGGAGTTGGATCTGTGAAACCTTCTGGTAATGGTGCATGTTCGGTAAAAGATATTTCATTAAACCCTTTATTAATTGCAAGTTGAACATATTCTTCAAGACTGTCTGGTGTTCCGTGAGGGCAATAATTTGTATGAATATGCCCGTCTTTCTTAATCATTCTTTTTTCACCTCGAGAACCATATTTTAATTAACCGACTATATTATGAAAAAATAAAAATATTTTGGTCAAAAATTGTCGTATACATGGTATCATAAAAGTTAGGAAATAACATTATATACTACAAATTTTAAAATATAGAAGAAGGGATACGCTTTTTCTCATTTAGTCGAAAAATACAGCATTTTGTCGACTAGGTTAAAATGATGTATGAATAGAAAGGGCATTCACCTTTAGTAAATATTATATTTATTTTAATTTTTACATAGATGTCTTGATAAAAAATTATATCCTTTTACCCGTCATAAGGATTTTGTGTAGCAACGAGGGGGCTCATTATGGAAGTTATAATTGGAATTATACTTGCTTTGTGTATTTTATTTGGAGCAGGTTATTTTATGAGAAAAAATATTTATAAAGATGTTGATAAACTTGAATCGTGGAAAATTGAAATAATGAATCGGTCAATTATAGATGAAATGTCCAAAGTGAAAGATTTAAAGATGGACGGTCAAACAGAGGAATTATTTGAAGAGTGGCGTAATGAATGGGATGAGATTATTACAACACAGTTACCTAAAGTAGAAGAGCTCCTGTTTGAAGTAGAGGACTGTGCTGATAAATACCGTTTTAAAAAAGGGAAAGAAATTTTAAATGATATAAGAGAGATTCTCACAGAAGTGGATACAAGCATTGATAAAATTATCTATGAAATAAATGAACTAGTTTCAAGTGAGAAAAAGAACAGTGTTGAAAGTGAAGAAGTGAAAGAGCAATTTAAAAAAGTGAAGAAAACGATTATTGCGCATAGTCATCTTTACGGCGGTGCTCGTCGCAAACTTGAAGAAGATATTAATGATGTATTTGAAAAGCTTAAACAATTTGATGTTGAAACTACAAACGGTAATTATTTAGCTGCTAGAGATTTATTAACAAAACAAAAGGAAAAATTAGATTTATTAACAGAAAAAGTCGAAGAAATTCCCAAATTAATGTCTGAGTGTAATTCGGTTATTCCGAATCAAATACAAGAGTTAAAAGATGGATTTAGAGAGATGGTTGAAGAGGGCTATTATTTAGACCATATTCAATTTGAGGCAGAAATTGAAAGGCTGAATGAGCAACTGGAACATTTCCGAAAGCAGTTGCTGGAAACAGATGTCTCGGAAGTAAAAGAAAAGATAGTAACGGTTCAAGAATTGATAGATAATTTATATGATCTTTTGGAAAAAGAAGTTCATGCAAATCATTACTTGAAAAAAACTGCTCCTGAAATAGAAGGGAAAATTATTCAGCTTATGGAGCAGCAAGAAGAAGCGAGTAAAGAAACAGAAGCTGTGAAGCAAAGCTATCATTTGTCGGAGCATGATATAAAAGGACATAAAGTAATTGAAAAGCAAATTTTACAATTAGCAAAAAGATATGAATTAATAAAGCAAAACCTTCAAGCAGACCATATTGCACATACGATTATTAAGGAGGAGCTTGAAGATATTGAGAAGCAAATCGAACAGCTTCAAATAGAACATACTGATTATTATGAGATGTTACAGGCATTAAGGAAAGATGAGCTTTTAGCACGTGAAAAGCTGCAGGATTTAAAACATTTAATAAGTGAAACGAGCAGAGCTATTCAAAAAAGTAATGTACCTGGATTACCAGAGCCGTTTGTCCAAACGATTGATTTTGCAAAAAGAAATGTACAAAAAGTAACAATGAAGCTTAATCAGATTCCTCTTAATATGACAGCGGTTAATTTGCAATTGGAAGAAGCAGTTGACGCAGTTGAAGCATTGAAAAAAGATGCTGATGAAATGATAGAACAAGTTTATTTAGTGGAAAAGGTTATTCAGTACGGTAATCGCTATCGTAACCGAAATCAAAATATAGCTGATAAACTGGAAGAAGCAGAAGCTTTATTTCGAAATTATGAGTATGGTGAATCACTTGAAACTGCAGCTGCGGCACTTGAGAGAGTAGAACCGGGGTCAATAGAGCGGATTCAGGCTATAATTGAACAAGAACAAGTGAAATAAGAGGATGCCTCATAAGGGTCTGGCCTTGCGAATTTTGATAATAGATAGACGTTCATTCAAGCTATCTATTAATTTGCAGGGCCTTTACTTATTATTGAGACATCCTTTTTCTTAACATTTTCTAATCAACATTACTTATGTTATGATATTTTTTTAACAGTACATTGAGCCGTTATTTAGAAGGTTAATGAAGTTTGGAGGATATGGAATGTTGTATTTAGACAATAGTGCAACGACGATGCCATTTAAAGAAGTTATTTCCACTTATGGAGTTGTAGCCGAAAAATATTTTGCAAATCCATCATCCTTGCATCGTTTAGGCGGTGAAGCTGAGCATTTATTAAACGAAGCAAGAAGACAAGTGAGTGAGCTGTTACAAACTGAGCAAAATGAAATTATTTTTACTTCAGGCGGAACAGAATCGAATAATTTGGCGATTAAAGGTGCCGCTTTTGCGAATAAACATCGGGGAAATCATCTTATTACTTCCGAAATTGAGCATCCATCCGTGTTAGAGGCTTTTAAACAGCTTGAACAATTCCATGGCTTCACTGTTACGTATATTCCAGTTAATGAAGAGGGAGCCGTTTCAGTTAAAAAGATAGAGAAAGAAATCCGTCCTGATACTATCCTTGTTTCTATTATGCACGTTAATAATGAAGTTGGAACGATTCAGCCAATTGAAGAGATTGGTGAAATAATAAAAAAATATCCACAAATATTATTCCATGTCGACCATGTACAAGGAATTACGAAAGTTCCTTTAGAATTTAAAAAAGCAAATATAGATTTATGCTCTATTTCAGGTCATAAATTTCATGGCTTGAATGGAACAGGTGTATTGTTTGTTAAAAAGGGAGTAAAATTAATTCCGCTTCTTTCTGGCGGGCAGCAGGAGATGATGTTCCGATCTGGAACAGAAAGTCTCGCAGGGAATGTCTCTTTAGCAAAAGCACTTCGCCTTGCAACTGAATTGGGTGCTAAACATCGCGCAAGATTGAAGGATGTACAATTAAAGTTAATAAAAGAACTGCAGAAAATCCCAGAAGTTGTTATAAATACAAATGAACATCATTCAGCCCCGCATATTGTTAATTTTTCAGTTCCTGGTATTAAATCAGAGGTGCTCGTTCATTATTTTGAAGAACAAAATATATTTGTATCGACAACATCTGCTTGTTCATCGAAAAGGAAAAATGTAAGCCAAGTACTGCTTGCGATGAATAAAGATGAACAAATAGCAAATAGTTCAATAAGGGTAAGTTTTTCTTTTGAACAAGATGAGCAGTTTATTTTTCATTTTATTACAGTTTTAAAAGATGGGATTTTGAAATTAATGAAAGTAATGAGGTCATAAAAGATGATATTTGATCATATATTAATCAGATTTGGAGAAATTTCAACGAAAGGCCGCAATCGGATAAAATTCGTTGAACAGCTAAGAAGAAATATTCAAAATGTGCTAACAGACCATGAAGGGCTGAAATATGAGGTAACACGCGATCGGTTGTATATCCATTTAAATGGTCAAAAACATGAAGATATTGCAGAAAAATTAAAGCCGGTTTTTGGAATTCAATCGTTTAGTTTAGCGCTGAAATGTGAAAGTGATGTGGAACAGATGAAACAGGCATCACTCGAAGCGATTAGAAATTTGTACAAAAAAAATGATTCATTTAAAGTATCCACAAGGAGAGCAGATAAGCAGTTTCCTTTAGATACAAATGAGTTAAATTATGAAATTGGCAGGCATATTTTAATTAATACAGAAGACCTTACAGTCGATGTTCATAATCCGGTTATTAATTTAAGAGTAGAGGTTCGTAAGGAAGCAACATATATTACTTGTTTTGACTATAAAGGTGCCGGCGGCTTACCAGTCGGTGCAAGCGGCAAAGCGATGCTTCTTTTATCAGGAGGAATTGACAGCCCTGTTGCAGGTTTCTTAACTTTAAAAAGAGGAGTAGCAATTGAAATGATTCATTTCTTCAGCCCTCCTTATACGAGTGAGCGTGCAAAACAGAAAGTCCTGGATTTAACGAAGGAATTAACAGCTTACTGTGGTGAGATAAAAGTGCATATCGTTCCGTTTACCGCCATTCAGGAAAAAATAAGAGCACAGGTGCCTGAAAATTACTCCATGACTTCAACGAGAAGAATGATGCTGAAAATCGCGGATGTAATCAGAGAAAAGCAGAAGGCGTTAGCCCTTATTACTGGAGAAAGTTTAGGACAGGTAGCGAGCCAGACATTAGAAAGTATGGTTGCGATAAACGATGTGACAAGTACACCGGTTTTACGTCCTTTAATTACGATGGACAAGCTTGAAATTATTAAAATTGCGGAGCAGATTGGAACACATTCTATTTCTATTCGTCCATATGAAGATTGCTGTACTATTTTCACACCAGCGTCCCCTAAGACAAAGCCTAAGCTTGAAAAAGTATCAAGATTTGAAAGCTTTGTTGATTTTGATGAAATGATTGAAGCTGCTGTTGAAAATACGGAAACAGTCATTATAAAAATGGAAGAGAAATCAAATGATTTCGAAAGCCTGTTTTAATATAATATAAAAGATTAGAATTACCAAAAATTACTTGTAATGAAGCCGTGTGTATCTACACATTCTATAATCACAAGGAGGTGATACACATGGCAAACAACAACTCTAATCAATTAGTAGTACCTGGTGCACAACAAGCGATCGATCAAATGAAATATGAAATCGCTTCTGAATTCGGTGTTAACTTAGGAGCTGACACTACTTCACGTGCTAACGGTTCTGTTGGTGGTGAAATTACGAAACGTTTAGTTTCTTTAGCACAGCAACAAATCGGCGGTTCTTTCTAAAAAATAATAAATAATAATGGCTACAGAGTGAGGGAAACCTCACTCTTTCTATTTCAACCGATATTTAACGGACAGTAA